>JBILRA010000004.1:0-41411 GCA_044372915.1 Candidatus Planktophila sp. | reverse complement strand
GTGGTGTGAGCCCAGTGGGGTGGATTTCAAAGCCAGAGATAATCCTGATTGATGAAGCGTTAGACGATTATGATGTGGTGTGGGCTGCAGCTGGCCATCCGTATGCGGTGTATCCAACAACATTTGCCGAATTAATCAAATGCACTGGTGCCCGACCAATGATTGTTGGACAATGACATGATGAAATCAAGAGTGTTTGAATGGCTTGGGGTTATCACCGCAATAGTTTATTCACTGCTAGTCGCGGCAAATATTGGAGCAGAATTTATTGGTTTCTCCTTGCTGTTGACTTCTTCAGCACTTATCGGCATCTGGGCTTATCTCGGTAAACATAAAGGCATCCTCTTCCTTCAGTTCTTCTATGCTGCCGCTGGAATCATTGGAATGGTTCGTTGGTTCTAGACACTCAAGTCAAGAGATAAGGGATCATTCAATGGTAGTTAGTTACTGGCTATGACCAAGGTAGTCGTCACATACTTTTGGAGTATTAAGAAAAAATCACTTCCATTTGCTCTTTTCTCTATGGCACGCGATCGCAGGCGCTTAAGGAATTCTTGTGGTCTTCATTTTGCCAAAATGCTCGGCACTGGCACTGGAGAGAATTTCACTCCCAGCGATGCTGATCTTTCTCGTTGGGGTGCTCTTATTGTTATTGATGAAGACCGACTTGAAACTATTGATAGCAACCTAGTGATTCAGGGATGGAAAAAACGATCGAGCAGTGAAGTGCGAATTGTCCTTGACCCAATTGCTGCTCATGGGCTCTGGTCTGGATCTAATCCATTTGATTGGAACCATACGCCTGCGTCAGATGCGAAAGTGGTGGCGATTACTCGCGCGCGAATTAAATGGCTTCAAAACTTCCGATTCTGGGCAGCAGTTCCACCGGTTTCAGCAGAATTGCATCAATCCCCTGGTCTCATTTCAGCCATTGGAATAGGTGAAGCACCCATCGGATTGCAGGGCACATTCTCATTATGGGAGAACGGAAAAGCTTTGAGAGATTTTGCTTACAAAGGAAGTGCCCACCAAGGTGCTATTGAGGCAACTCATCGCTTTAATTGGTATGCCGAAGAGCTATTTTCCCGGTTTGCGGTGCGCGATATGCGTGGTCAACTGTAGTAAGGCAGACTTAGCTCATGTCTATTCGAGATTTCACGCCACGGGCTAACCGTCGCCGAGGTCAATCTCAGCGCTCAAAAATCCTACTTGTCTTAGTTCTTGGTCTTGCGATCTTACTTCAGATTCCGTATCCACTTCTTGATGGAAAACCACTTGAAGTGATCACTCTTCTCACGGTGTATTGCGGAGCAGCTGCGATGACGTTGCATGCCTGGATGAGTTTCGGAAGTAAATTCGCTTTGACCTACCTTGCAATAACAACAGTCTTTGCACTTGTGATTGAAACAATTGGCGTGAATACTGGTTGGCCTTTCGGTGTCTATGAGTACAGCAGCACTCTTGGGCTCTTCATCGTTGATGTACCACTCGTTGTTCCCTTTGCTTGGGCGATGATGGCCTACCCAGCGCTCATTGCTGCTCGTCGCGTTGCAGCTGCATGGGTATTTCTCTATGGTGGCGCTATCTTGATGGGGTGGGATCTCTTCCTTGATCCTCAGATGGTTACCGCAGGACGTTGGACATGGGAAGTAACGGGTGCAGCATTTCCATTCGCCCCTGAAATTCCATTATCGAATCCATTTGGATGGTTGCTCTCAGGTCTTACTCTGATTGCTATTCTGCATTTCATCCTTCCAACAGAGCGCCGTAAAGATGCACCGAGCACTCTGGCAGCCGATATTTTCTTGGGGTGGAGCCTTGTCGGTGGATTTATCTCTCAATTCTTTTTCTTCGATCGCCCAGGTTTGGCGCTCTTTGCCGGGGCAATTTATGCGGCAATCCTTGCACCGTATTTCTTTACTCGTTGGCTCAATCGCGCGTAATCACTGATGACGATTCTTCTCAGCATTGCATGTGGAATCAATCTCTTTCTTTTCCTTATTGCATCAATTAATTCATTGACAATAATCAGGCCGCCACGAGTGGGCTCAAGTCACATCAGCTTTTCGCTATTGGTTCCGTGTCGAAACGAAGCAGATAATGTCTTCGCCTTGGTCGAAAGTCTGGCAGCTCTTGATCATCCAAGGTACGAAGTGGTTTTCATCAACGATAACTCAACCGATAACACGCGTGAGCTCTTAGTGGAGGCGACAAAGACTCACCCTGGCATGTTAGTTATTGATGCAGATCCACTGCCACAAGGGTGGCTGGGCAAACCATGGGCTCTCTCGCAAGGGTTGATTCAAATAAAGAATGATTTCATTGTGACAGTCGATGCGGATGTGCGTTTATCTCGTGATGCGCTATCCACAATGGATGCAGTATTGACTCGCACTCAGGCTGATTTCTTATCACCGTACCCAGCGCAGATTGCACTCACTCTTTCAGAGCGATTGATTCAACCTCTCTTGCAGTGGACATGGATGACAACGGTTCCGCTACGTCTGGCGATGAAAAGCTCACGTCCATCTTTGGCGGTGGCAAATGGCCAATTCTTCTTTATCAAAAGAAGTGCCCTCCTTACATCCGGATCTTTCGACTCAATTAAATCGAGTGTTTTAGATGATATAGATCTTGCACGAGTACTCGTACGCAATGGTTTTCACGGTGGTGTCTGCGATGGATCCTCAATCGCCTCCACCCGTATGTACTCAAGCTTTCGAGAGATTCGTAATGGTTATGGAAAATCACTTTCTCAAGGCTTTGGAGGGGTAATAGGTTCGTCGGTGATCGCTCTCTTGATGATTGTTTCGGGACTTATCCCATTCATCTTTTCATTTACAGGTTCGACAACTGCTGCCATAGCCTTACTGCTCGCCATCGCTTCCCGTATGGTCTCGGCTCTTTCATCGCGATCGTTACTGATTGACGCACTCTTGCATCCCATCTCGAGTATCCTCTTTGTGTATCTGCTGATCTATTCCAATCTATTTCGCAAAAAAATCATGTGGAAGGGTCGTTCTTTATGAGCCCTGACGCCAAAGATGTCATCGTTATTGGTGCTGGTATGGGTGGCATGGCAACAGCTGCACGCCTTGCAAAGAAGGGTTACACCGTTCGCGTCTTTGAGGCGGGAGATCGCCATGGCGGTAAATGTCGGACTGAATGGATTGATGGATACGCATTTGATACAGGTCCATCACTACTGACTCTCCCTGCGGTTTATCGAGATCTCTTTCAACGTACTGGTGAAGTTCTTGGTCGCGTAATTGAACTCAAGGAAGTTGATCCATCTTTTGATTATCGATTCCATGACGGCACACATGTGAGCTTTGCCAATCTTTCACGGAAGAAAACTCTCGATTCAATTGCTGACTCTTACGGAGATGACACCGCCCGCGAGTGGGACTCTGTGATGCGACGGGCAGAATCTATGTGGGACGTCTCGCGTGAGCCATTCATTGAATCTGAACTAACGTCCATGGCATCTTTATTGAAGCGACGCTCTCTTGTGCGTGATTTGTTTGTAATCTCGCCATGGAAATCTATTCGCGGTCTCAAAATCAAGAGTCCACATCTGCGAAAGATTCTTGATAGATATGCAACCTATAGTGGCTCAGATCCCCGCACTGCTCCGGCAGTTCTTTCATCTATCGCCTTTGTAGAAGAGGCCTTTGGTGCATGGCACATCACTGGTGGCGTTGGAAAACTTGCAGATGCTCTCTATCAAAGGTGCCTCGATCGCGGCGTGACTTTTGAATTCAAATCACCTGTCACTGAGATTCTCCATACAGGTGGTGAGGTCACTGGTGTTGCTCTCGCTGATGGCCGAGTGTTAAGCGCTACAACTGTTGTAGCAAATAGTGACGCTGGGCTGATCTACTCGCAATTGATTAAGAATCCACCAGCATCTGTTCGTCGGGCAAAGAGGAAGATTGCAAAGATGGAGCCTTCCCTTGCCGGTTTTTCGCTTCTTTTGGGGCTGAAGCCATCCAAAGATGAACCACTTGAACATCACACAATTCTTTTCCCACACGATTACGACGCTGAGTTTGAATCAATATTTAATAAGAAGATTCCGGTCGAAGACCCCACTATATATATCTGCGCCCCACACGATCCAACAATGGTGAGTAAGGCTGGTCACGAAGCGTGGTTTGTTCTGGTTAATGCACCAAGGCATGGAGCTGACTCATTTGATTGGAGTGACCGAGCCTTTGCGCAAAAGTATGCTCAAAAAATCATCGATCTCATTGAGTCTCGAGGAATTTCAATTCGTGATCGGCTAGAGCTACTAGAGATTCGTACTCCTGCAGATTTAGAGAAGAGTGTGATGGCACCTGGTGGTTCAATTTATGGAACATCGAGCAACGGAGCGCAGAGCGCCTTTAACCGTGCAAAGAATCAAAGCCCGCTCAAAGGTTTGTACTGCGTTGGTGGATCGGCTCATCCGGGCGGCGGACTTCCGCTCGTTGGATTAAGCGCGGAAATTGTCGCAGAAGCAATTATTAAACGAGATAACCCCGGGCTGCCTTCATCACTTGAAAGACACTAAATGTGGCCATTGCGGTAAAAATATAGATCGCTAGTGGCGCAAATGAAAACTCAAGTAATTCCAAAACCATAAAGATGGCTAAAGCGCTGGCTCGCACTGGGCGTTCTGCAATGGTGACAACACCTATCTCTGCAAACCCAAGTGATGCCATTCGAGCACGTGCGTACTCTTGAATGAGAGCAAGAGCGAAGAGCGCTAAGCAAAATTCGGCAGGAATCCCCCATTGATAGAGAGCAATAAACCAGAGCGCTTCGGTGATTCGATCAGCTATTGAATCAGCAATAGCTCCGAGTGCGCTTTCGCGCTTGCCGATGATTGCAACACTTCCATCTACACCATCACAGATAAGAGAGAGGATCAAGAAGGCAAGGGCAATCACTGTTGTCGGATAGAAGAGAGCTGCAGCTGCGAAGAGAATTCCAGCAAGGGTAAGCAGGTTAGGGGTAATGCGGAAGAAGTGAAGTACTCGCGCTATTGCAAAAGAGATAGTGAGCCAACCTTTGACGATACCTGAAACTTGCGCGCCTTGGTGAAGGTGTGACCAGGTAGAAAAAAACTCGTCCCGCTTCATCTGCTAACGCCGTTCTTGTAGTGAAGTAAATATCTCACTTGTGGCCGTCGAGCTGTTCATCGTGTAAAAATGTATTCCAGGAACTCCAGCATCAATAAGTTCGTTACAGAGATCAAGTGCAATTTCTACACCGAGTTTGCGAACATCATCAGGATTATCTTCAACTGCTGCAAATCGAGACGCTATTGAATCAGGGATTGGGGTGCCCCCGAGTTCTGCCATTTTAGTGAGCAGTTTTACATTTGTGACAGGAAGTACTCCGGCGATTATGGGGAGATCGCAGCCACGTGATTCTAGAGTGTCAACTAATCGCTTCCACTTATCTACATCAAAGAAGAATTGCGTTGTTGCAAAGGATGCACCGAGTGATTGTTTGCGGATCAGAACATCGATATCTTGATTGATATCACCACCAGAATTTGGGTGACCGTCAGGAAATGCTGCAACACCAATTGTAAAATCACCATGTTCACGCGCTAAAGTGATCAATTCATCGGCGTGTGTGAGTCCTCCATCAACTGCTGTCCACGGCGCGCGCGGTCCACCGACAGGATCGCCACGAAGTGCCAAGATACTTTTAATTCCTGCATCTCTATAGCGATCCAAAATTTCAATGAGTTCGACGCGGGTTGAGCCGACACAGGTAAGGTGAGCAACAGTTGGAATCTTGGTGCGTGCTGTGATTTCAGAGGTGATGCGAATTGTTCGATCGCGTGTGCCACCCCCTGCGCCGTATGTAACAGCCACAAAGTCAGGGGCATGAAGTGCAAGAGTTTCTAGCGCCTGCCAGAGTCGATCTTCGCCAGCGAGATCTTTCGGAGGAAAAAACTCAAAAGAGTACATAGTCTTTTCAGGTCTCATCCTCACCGCGTCAGGGTACCGTTGCCCCCGTGAATAGTCAGGTTATGGATGAGCTTGTATCGGTACGTGAGCAAGTTCAAGCAGCCCTTGCGTTATATCTCGCCGATGCGCGGGTGCATCTGACAACGATCGGCTCTCAGTTAGCCCCTGTCTGTGATGGACTTGAAGAATTCATCCTTGATGGCGGAAAGCGACTTCGCCCTCTCTTTGCATACGCTGGCCATAGAGCTGCTGGCAAAGAGGTAGGGCCGAACGAGATAAAAGCCTTTGCAAGTTTGGAATTTTTACAGGCCTGCGCCCTTATTCATGATGATCTTATGGATGCATCCGATACTCGCCGTGGCAAACCTGCGATCCATCGCCGATTTGAAAACCTGCACCAAGAGCACGCATTGGCTGGGCTATCAGAACAATTCGGTACCGCCGCGGCCATCCTGTTAGGCGATCTTGCACTCGTGCAATCTGATCACATGCTTCATACATCTGGCATCTCATCGACGCAGTTACTCGCCGCGCTAGAAATTCATGATGAGATGAGAATTGAGTTAATGGCTGGGCAGTATCTCGATGTTCGCGAAGCGGGCGAGAAGAGCTTTAGCGTGGAGCGGTCTCTGCGCATCGCACGCTTTAAATCTGGAAAGTACAGTATTGAACGTCCACTTCATCTAGGTGCTGCGATCGCACTAGGTAAGCCAAGCAGAGATAATCCGCTCAACTGGAAGCTTTCAGAATACGGACTCCCCCTCGGTGAAGCTTTTCAATTACGTGATGATCTCTTGGGGATTTTTGGTGATCCATCTATCACTGGAAAGCCCGCTGGAGATGACCTGCGCGAAGGAAAGCGCACAGTCTTGATGGCAATGGCTATGGAACGTACAACCGATGCTGGGCGAGCCGAACTACTTTCCTATCTTGGGCGGCCAGATCTATCTCATGAGATCATTGAAGTACTTCGGGGCATCATCATTGATAGTGGCGCAGTGGAAAGTGTTGAAGGGCTGATTGAGAAATTAACCTACGACGCTCTCCAGGCATCACAGTCTCATGAGATAGCACCTGATTCACAGGATTTATTATCAGCACTTGCCGCTAGTGCAACTGCGCGAAAGAGCTAGGAGCGATCATGGTTGCACGCATTAAAGGCCCGACAGATCACGTTGTCGTTGTCGGCGCAGGTCTTGCCGGCTTGAGCGCTGCTCTTCGCCTTGCTGGCGCTGGACGTAAAGTGACAGTTCTTGAACGTGAAAGCGTTCCTGGTGGTCGCAACGGTCTTCTCAAAAAAGATGGCTACGCATTTGATACCGGCCCATCTGTTCTCACAATGCCATCACTGATTCAAGATGCATTTTCTTGCGTTGGCGAAGATATGAAAGATTGGCTAGAACTCACTCCAGTGAAGCCGCTCTATCGCGCTTTTTATCATGATGGAAGCGTGATAAATGTTCATGCGGACACTGCAGAGATGGAAGAAGAAATTAGACGAACAGTCAGTGCTGAAGAGGCGCTAGGGTATCGACGTTATGTGGATTTTGTTACCAAGCTCTATAAGTATGAGATGAACGACTTCATTGATCGAAACATTGATTCCCCCTTTAACTTGCTCACACCTAATCTTGCTCGGCTTATTGCACTCGGTGGATTTAGGAAGCTTTCACCAAAGGTAAATCAATTTCTTAAAGACCCTCGCCTACAAAAGGTGTACTCATTCCAAGCCATGTATGCCGGCGTGAGCCCACAACAAGCACTTGCTATCTATGCAGTCATTGCCTATATGGATTCAGTCAATGGCGTCTTCTTCCCTAAAGGTGGAATGCACGCAGTCCCCCGCGCACTAGCTGCAGCGGCTGAAAAACATGGCGTGACCTTTAAGTACAACACAGAGGTCACCGGCGTTGAAGTTGTTAATTCACGCGCCCGCGCCGTGACAACGGCAACTGGTGAGCGCTATGAGTGCGATGCCTTGGTGATGAATCCAGATCTGCCTGTTGTGTGGCGTGATCTTCTTGGAAAGACTCCACTGAACATCAAGCGACTTAAGTATTCGCCATCTTGTGTGACCTTACTCGTTGGATCCTCTAAGAAATACGAGCACGCCGCGCATCACAACATTCACTTTGGTGAGTCATGGGATGGAGTTTTTGACGAATTAATCAGTAAGAAGATTTTGATGACAGATCCTTCAGTACTCGTCACGATTCCAAGCAAAGATGATCCCGCTCTTGCCCCAGCCGGAAAAGAGTCGTATTACATTCTCTATCCGACACCAAACCTTGATGCAGATATTGATTGGAAGAAGCAGGCTGGTCCATATCGTGACCATATGATCAAAACTCTTGAAGATCGTGGCTACACCGATTTCAGCGCTGGCATCGAAACTGAAGTAATGACTACTCCTCTTGATTGGCAGGCACAGGGAATGGAACGTGGAGCGCCATTTGCAAGTGCGCACACATTTTTCCAAACTGGTCCATTTAGACCACGCAATATCGCTGCAGGTTTTGAAAACATCGTCTTTGCCGGTTCTGGAACACAGCCAGGAGTTGGCGTACCAATGGTTCTGATTTCAGGACGACTTGCTGCTGAACGAATTGTTGGACCTGTTAAGTAATGAATGAGTTAGATGCTGCAGGCATCTCTGATCCTGCCCTGCGTGCATCATATAGTGAGTGTAAAAGACTTAACTCTCTCCATGGAAAAACTTATTACTTAGCAACTCTCCTATTGCCGAAAGAAAAGCGGCCCTTTGTTCACGCACTTTATGGGTTTGCGCGATATGCCGATGAGATTGTTGATGATTTAGCATCAACGCTTTCGCCCCAAGAAAAGGCAGATGCTCTTCATAAGTGGAGTTCAGGGGTTCTTAAGGATTTGGAAACCGGAAAAAGTAGTGACGCAGTAGGGGCTGCCCTGGTTGATACCGTCACACGATTTAAAATCCCCCACCAACATTTTGTTGATTTTCTTCACTCCATGGAGATGGATTTAACAGTAGGTACATACGCAACATTCAAGGATTTAAGTGAATATGTCTATGGATCTGCAGCCGTGATTGGGCTTCAAATGGTTCCTATTCTTGGCCCCCTTTCTCCAGAGGCTTACGCGCCGGCTGAAAAACTTGGAGTCGCCTTCCAATTGGCGAACTTCATTCGAGATGTTGGAGAAGATCTTGATAGAGGGCGCATCTATCTACCTCTTGATGAACTCGCCGCCGATCGTGTTGATGAAGAGATGCTCTATGCCAGGAAATTAACCCCTGAGATAGTTCGTGCCCTTAAGTTTCAAATTGCACGAGTGCGGGAATTACAAAGAGAAGCCGATCCTGGTATTGATTTGTTGCACCCAACAAGTCGGCCCTGTATTCGCGCCGCTAGTGAGCTTTACTGTGGAATCGTTGATGAAGTCGAGGCAATCGGGTATGACATTTTTAATAAACGTGCCAAGACATCTACTGCTCGCAGGATTCGTGTCGCGAGCAAGGCCTACATTCAGGCGCTTTCTGCACGCCGTGCGCTAGACTAAAAACGCGGGAGCACATGCGCTTGTTACAAGCGCTGCTGAGAGGATCTCAACGTGAGATCGACCGCTAGACCCGTCCGGTAATGCGGATGCGGAAAGGAATCACTCATGTCGACCCTAGAAATAGTTGCAGCAGCTGTCTCATTTATCGCAGTCTCACTTGGCGTAACTGGAAAGAGAATTACCTGGCCATTCTGGATACTAGGCAGTGCTCTTTATGGAGTTTTCTACCTTCAATCTGATTACTTTGCTAGCTCTGCACTTCAATTAGTTTTCATTGCAGCAGCGATTGCAGGGTGGTTTGGTTGGGGAAAGAAAGGAGCCGTTCCAGGAAGAATCAGGAACTCTTATCGCATCTACCTTCTTCTCTTAATTCTCATTCTTACCTTAGGCCTTGCCCCAATTCTTGAACGACTCGAAGCAGCATCAACGTATGCCGATGCTGGGCTATTTTTTGGCTCAATCGCGGCTCAGATGTTGATGGTCTATCAAAAGTATGAAGCGTGGCCGATGTGGCTTGTCATTAACATTGGGTACACAGCGCTTTTCTACTCACAAGGAGTCTTTCTTACCTCTGCTCTATTCTTTGTATTTACAATTGTCGCGGCAGTTGGGTGGAGGCAGTGGTATGGAACTTATCGCAGCACTCGCTGATATTTGTAGCAAATCTGATCAGCCCATCATGGCCATTGATGGGCCGGCAGGTGCGGGGAAAACCACTCTCGCTTCGACACTTTTCCTCGCCCTATCTAAGGACTTCACAATTACGGTGATCCATATGGATGATCTGTATGCAGGGTGGGACGAGGCGCTTGGAGAAAAACTCACGGAATCACTGACGTGGATCACCAGCTGTCATAAGGCAAAGAAGGATCTGATCTACTCCCCTTTTAACTGGTCAGAAAAACGCTTTGACTCTCCGCGTCTTCATGGCAGTACATCACTGCTGATTCTCGAAGGTGTTGGAAGTTCCCAACGTGCTATTGAGGAATATCTCTCGACATCGATTTGGCTTGATCTTGACCCAACAGTTGGATTCAAGCGAGTTATAGAGCGCGATGGAGATGAGATTTCGGACTCCATGACTTTGTGGCTAGAAGAACAGAAGCAACACTTCATCAGCGATCGCACGAAAGAGCGCTCTGAATTCGTACTTTCAACCTAAAATTTACCCATGTCTGATCTCACTGGCCATCTCATCGATGGGCGCTATCAGCTCCTTAGCCAGATGGGCTCAGGAGGAATGGCGACAATCTATGAGGCGATAGATACTCGACTTGATCGTCGCGTAGCGGTGAAGATCATGCACGCCCACCTTGCGCAAGATGAACAATTTGTTGAAAGATTTATTCGAGAAGCAAAAGCTGCTGCTGCGCTTAGCCACCCGAACATTGTCTCTGTGCAAGATCAAGGGTGGAATCAAAGTGGAGTTCCTGCTGTCTTTATTGTGATGGAGATGGTTGTCGGACATACGCTTCGTGATTATTTGACTGAACGCGGAAGTATTCCAATTGCAGATGGCATCAAGTTTTTACTCCCCGTTCTCAGCGCTCTAGGTGCAGCACATAAATTGGGCATTGTTCATCGAGATATAAAACCAGAAAATATCCTCGTATCTAAAGAGGGCCGAATAAAGATTGCTGATTTTGGTCTAGCCAAGGGTGCCCTCATTGGAAGCACGATGACAGCCGAATCAAGTGTCATCTTGGGTAGCGTTTCATACCTTTCACCAGAGCAGGTTTCACGAGGAATAGCCGATTCTCGTAGTGATGTGTACTCGGCGGCAATCACCGCCTTTGAGATTTTTACCGGCGCTAAACCCTTTGAAGGAGATGAGCCGATACAGATTGCCTTCATGCATGTGAACTCACAAGTCCCTCGAATTAGTTCACTTGTAGACAATGTCCCGCAAGCGCTAGATGACCTCATCTACAGAGCTACACGAGTTGACCCTGATGAGCGTCCCCGTGATGCTCAGGTATTTCATGCAGAACTTCTAGCCATTTCACATTCGCTGAATCCATCTGCACCTCAACTAAGTCTTGAACTTGATATTCCAATTGCGCCGATGAGAGAAAAAACAAAGAAACGCTCCGAAAAGATTGCAGCAGTTGAACCAATTGCGAAATCATCAGAGACTACAGATCAGGTCACGGCTCGTAGAAAAGTAAGTAGTCGAGTTCGACGTAACCGATGGATTGCAGCAGGTTTAGCCCTCATCCTCAGCGTTACAGGATGGTGGGTTCTGGTCGGACCCGGTGCATCCGTTAAGTTTCCATCGGTAGTGGGCGCAAACGTTGAACAGGCAAGTGCAACTCTTTCCGCGCTTGGGTTACAGAGCAAAATAATTGAAGAGCGTTTTGATGAAGATATTGCGA
This sequence comes from Candidatus Planktophila sp., assembly GCA_044372915.1. Lineage (GTDB taxonomy): Bacteria > Actinomycetota > Actinomycetes > Nanopelagicales > Nanopelagicaceae > Planktophila. The sequence goes on along the minus strand of JBILRA010000004.1, from coordinate 29,530 downwards.
AAGGGCGAGTTATCTCAACTGACCCAACCGCTGGGGATTCCATATCACCCGGTGGAGTTGTTTCGCTCACAGTATCTAAGGGTGCTGAGCGCTATGCGATTCCTTCACTAAAAGACATTACAACCCAAGCGGCGCTGAACTTACTAGCAAAAACACCTTTACGAGCAGGAGATATCACCGAAGTTTTTAGCTCCACTGTTCCAAAAGGGTTAGTGATCTCTTCAAATCCAAAGAGTGGTACTCAAGTCAAGCGAGATACCCTTGTCGACCTCGTTGTAAGTAAAGGAATTGAAACTTTTGATCTCGCCTCATATGTTGGTAAGAATGGGGAACAAGCACTTAACGAGTTAACCACTCGTGGATTTAATGTAACGCCTACTTATATATACGATGAAGTTGTCATGCCTGGTGAAGTGATATCACAGAAGCCAGTTGCAGGTGTAGCGCTTCCCGCTGGTGCTACGGTGGAAATATTTATTTCGAAAGGTTCAGCTTTTGTTTTCATTCCAAACGTCATGCGCTACACCCAAGAGCGGGCTGTCGCAGTTTTAGAGGATTTAGGGCTCACTGTTGTTGTGAAGAAGGTGACGAAAACCTCAAAATTAGTAATTGGCATTAACCCCAAGGTAAATACCAAGGTTAAACGTGGAACTCAGGTGACTCTCACAGTAGGGTAAGCACGTGCCTTCACAGTCTTCGCAATCAAGGCCCCGCCCGCGTATCGGAGCCCACACCCCGACTAGTGGCGGAATGGCTAAACGCTCCATTGAATATGCGCGCCTCACCGAGGCTGAAGCAATTCAAGTGTTTACATCAAATCCTCGGGGTTGGGCAATGCCCGAGACCAATCATGAAGCCGATGCTCTCTTTCGTGAAAGGGCTAATGAACTAGATCTAGAGGTCTATGTTCATGCACCATTTCTTATCAATTTAGGTTCACCCACTGAAGGCACCTATAGAAATTCACTCGCATCAACTCAGTATTCGCTCAAGCGTGGCCAAGAAATTGGAGCACTAGGAGTTGTCGTTCATACTGGATCGGCGGTGAACGAAGATTTTATTGAAAGTGCATGGAAACAGATTCACGAAGGCATGATGCCAATCCTCAATGAACTTACAGAAGATGCGCCATACATTCTGCTCGAGCCAACAGCCGGTCAAGGTCAATCACTCGTGAAGCGCCTAGAAGATCTCGAGCACTACTTGAAGGCGCTGGAGTACCATCCAAAAGTTGGAATCTGCCTCGATACCTGTCACGTTTTTGCGGCAGGCCATGACATTGCTACTAAAGGTGGAATGACTCAGACTCTTGATCTCTTGGTTGAGGTTGCGGGTGCTGAGCGAATTCAACTCATTCACGCAAATGACTCGATGGATGTGTGTGGAGCCCTCAAAGATCGACATCAAAATATTGGTGAAGGATTCATCGGAGTCGATCCGTTTAAAGAATTGTTGGCGCACTCGGCGGTAGCCACTGCGCCACTAATTCTTGAAACTCCTGGCATGGAACCCGAGCATGGAAAAGAGATCGCAATGCTCAAGAAATTGCGCAAAGGGTAATCCTTCTATGGTCAGGGATTCAGCACGACGTCTACACTTGGCACCGGTTGCACTTATTTCATTGGCAGCAGCGTGGGGTCTCGCATTCGTCATCATGAAAGAATCAATTGAGCGTCAGAGTGTCAACAGTTTTCTCTTCACCCGTTTTGGAATTGCCACACTTGTCTTGCTGGCAATTCGTCCCATGATCTTTCGCTTGATTACTAAGGAGCTTTTTATAAAAGCTTTCTCGGCCGGATTACTTTTAGGTGCTGGCTTCATCTTGCAAACTGAGGGTCTTGCTCGCACGGGTGCAGCGATTACGGGCTTCATTACTGGTCTCTACGTTGTTGCTACTCCGTTGATTTCAGCGCTCTTTCTTAAGAAAAAGATATCTCTCTTTACCTGGGGCTGTGTGGCACTTGCAACCGTTGGCCTTGCGCTCTTATCTCTACGCGGTTGGTCGATGGGATTTGGTGAATTCCTTGTTCTTCTCTGCGCCGTCGCCTTTGCTGGACATATCGTTGCACTGGGACAGTGGAGTGCAGGGCGAGATGTCTATGCGATGACAATTGTGCAGCTCTTTGCAGTCACAGTTCTTACCGGTACTTTTGCATTTATTGAAGGGTATGAAGCTCCACCTGATAATCAAGTCTGGGCCGTTGTTTTCTTTACCGCCATAGTTGCGACCGCACTTGGCTTTATCGTCCAAACGTGGGCCCAAGCACATATCGATTCAACCAAGGTGGCTGTAATCCTGACTCTTGAAGTTGTTTTTGCTGCATTCTTTGCCATCACAATTGGCCGTGAAGTGATGACGCCACAAGTTATTCTGGGTGGCATCATTTTACTTATTGCTATGTATCTCATTGTTATCAAGGAGCCAAGCTCGTGATTGATCTACGTTCAGATACTGTAACGAAGCCAACGCAAGCGATGCGCGAAGTTATTGCACAAGCACCCGTAGGTGATGATGTTTATGGCGATGACCCTACAGTCAACGCTCTTGAAGAACGCGTTGCAGCACTCTTTGGCAAAGAAGCGGGGCTCTTTACGCCCACTGGTTCACTTGCCAACCAATTAATGATGCGCACACTTGTGCAACCTGGACAGGAACTACTTGCTGAAGTTAACTCTCATGTCGTCCGCGCCGAACTTGGCGCCGCTGCAACCTTTTCTGGAATCACAACGCGGACATGGCAAGCTCCTTTTGGGTTGTTGGATGCAGATCAACCATTAGCAATCGCGACCCCAAACGCAGGTCCTTATCTTGTTTCAACAGCTGCGATTGCCATTGAAAATACTCATAACTTCGGCGGTGGCACCGTACAACCTCTCGATCAAATGAAGGCTCTCTATGAAGGTGCCTCCAAAGAAGGTATCGCGATACATCTTGATGGGGCGCGAATTTGGAATGCTCACATTGCAAGTGGTGTAGCACTTGATCAGTATGGAAAGTATGCAGAGACAGTAAGTGTCTGCTTCTCCAAGGGTTTAGGTGCACCGATCGGCTCAATGGCACTCTCTACTCGTGATCGAATCGCAACAGCCCGTGTGTGGCGAAAGCGCTATGGCGCTGGAATGCGCCAGGTAGGAATTCTTGCTGCCGCTGCAGATTACGCGATCACCCACCATATGCACGATCTTGCCCATGATCATCGCCGTGCCCAATTACTTGCCAGTGCAATCGCCTCTATCGATTCGACACTGATTGACCCTGCAACGGTTGAGACAAATATTGTTGGGCTGAATCTAAAAAGCTTAGGTATCACCGCCACCGAACTTGCTGATCGTACAAAGAGCGCTGGTCTGCTGATTGGAGCACTTGGCCCACACTTTGCTCGCCTTGTCACTCATCGCGATTTTGATGATGCACAATGCGATCAGGCGATTCAAATTTTACGCAAGACCCTCGTGGGCTAAGAGCCACTCTTTCTTATCTATGCCGTAGGCATAATTACCGAGTGCACCACCAGTTTTTACGATGCGATGACATGGAACAACTAAAACAATTGCATTCTTTGCACATGCACTTCCTGCTGCCCGAACTGCTCGCGGGTTCCCTGATTTCTCTGCCAATTCTGCATATGAAATAACCTTGCCTGCACGGACTCGACGCATTGATTTCCAAGCAGCTTGGGAGAAGGCTCCTCCTGGTTGGCTCGTCTTGATTGCGCTGATTGCGCTGAGATCTCCATCGAAGTAGTCATTAAGTAAAGTTGAGATCACTCGAATTCTTCCCACTGTTGTGAAATCAGATCCCTGATAGATGGGATCTAAGCCCTCTTTGAGCGCCTTGATGGATGAGAAGTTCGCGCCAAGAAGAATCTCTTGATCTGCAATCAGATTGAGAGTTCCGATGGGGGTTTTGAGCGAGGATATTTGTAGCGCCATGGTGGAAACGTTAGCGATCGCGCAACATTTCCGCTACAAGAAATGCTAGTTCAAGTGATTGAGAGTGATTAAGGCGCGGATCGCAGGCGCTTTCATAGCGTGAAGCGAGATCAGATTCAGAAATCTTTTCGCCGCCGCCAAGGCACTCGGTGACATCATCGCCAGTAAGTTCAATATGGATACCACCGGGATGGGTGCCTAAGGCTTTATGAACTTCAAAGAAACCCTTTACTTCATCCATCACATCATCAAACTGGCGTGTTTTATATCCTGTCGCAGTCTCAAATGTGTTTCCATGCATGGGATCACATACCCAGAGAACCTGCGCACCAGATTTTGTAACGCCATCAACCAGGGCTGGAAGTGATTCGCGCACCTTTCCAGCACCCATGCGAGTGATGAATGTCAGGCGGCCTGGTTCGCGATTAGGATCAAGTCGATCAATCAGTCGTAGAGCATCATCGACAGTTGACTTTGGTCCAAGCTTTACACCGATCGGATTTTTAATCTTGGATGCAAAATCAACATGTGCGCCATCTAATTGGCGAGTTCTCTCACCGATCCATAAGAAATGTGCTGAAACGTCATACGGATCTCCTGTACGAGAATCAATTCTCGTAAGTGACTTTTCGTACTCAAGAATCAACGCTTCATGGCTTGAATAGAAATCAACGCTCTTAAATGATTCAGGATCGACCCCTGCTGACTTCATGAAACTTAAGGCGCGATCAATCTCTTTCGCCATCGCGTCATAACGATCGCCGACACTTGAATCACGAATAAATCCCTTATTCCACTCATGTACTCGCCGGATATCGGCAAAACCACCCTGAGTAAACGCACGCACTAGGTTTAATGTGGCAGCCGATGTGTTGTACACATCTACTAGACGTTGCGGATTTGGAGTTCGCGCACTTTCAGTAAAGTCAAGATCGTTTACAGCATCCCCACGATAAGCAGGCAGTGTTATATCTCCACGTGTTTCAAAATCGTTAGATCGTGGCTTTGCAAACTGGCCAGCCATACGTCCAACCTTAACGACAGGGATACTCGAGTAATACTGCAAGACCGCGGCCATTTGCAGAATCGTCTTAATTCGATTACGTATTGAGTCTGCTGTCGCCGCAGCAAATGTCTCAGCACAATCTCCACCCTGAAGCCAGAATGCGTTTCCGCTTGCAGCTTGTGCAATTTTTGACTTGAGGTCATCGCATTCGCCAGCAAATACCAGCGGTGGCAGAGACTTCAACTTTGCAACCGCATCCTGCACTGGTTGCCCATCTTTTCCACCAGGCCACTGAGGCTGTTGGGCAGCAACAAGGCTTTCGTCAAAGAGTGAATCAAGTGAGGTCATCATGGTCCTAAGGATAGAAGGTGGGAAGTGCTTCTCGTAGACGAATTATCCGAAGAAGATTTCAGACTCTTTGTATCGTTCGATTGGAACCGTCTTAAGCTTCTCAGTGGCTGTGGCCAGTGGAACGCGGACTATGTCGGTTCCGTGGAGAGCAACCATCTTGCCCCAGTCACCTTCCGATGCGGCAGTAATTGCCTGTAACCCAAAGCGAGTGGCAAGAACACGATCGAAGGCAGATGGAGTTCCGCCACGCTGAATATGACCGAGGACAGATGTTCGCGCTTCTTTACCTGTCTTTGCCTCAATCTGCTTTGCCAGCCATTCACCGATACCGGAGAGTTTCACATGGCCAAAGGCGTCAAGTTCTCCATCTTTTGTGATCATGTCGCCATCTTGCGGAATCGCACCCTCTGCAATGACAATTATTGGCGCGTATGAGGATTTAAATCGTGACTCTACCCATTCACAGACTTTATCAACCGAGAATTTTACTTCTGGAATCAAGATGCATGAAGCGCCTCCTGCGATTCCTGCATGGAGAGCGATCCACCCAGCATGGCGCCCCATTACCTCCACGATTAATGCGCGGTGATGCGACTCCGCTGTTGTGTGAAGTCGGTCAATGGCCTCAACTGCAATATTTACAGAGGTATCAAAGCCAAATGTGTAATCAGTATTGTTGAGATCATTATCGATCGTCTTTGGCACACCGATGACTTTAACTCCGAGAGCGTCGAGCTTAGTTGCAACTCCAAGAGTATCTTCGCCACCGATTGCAATCAGTGCATCAATCCCTTGATCTGCCAGGTTCTGCTTAATACGTTCAACACCGTTTTCAATTTTGAATGGATTGGTTCGTGAAGAGCCAAGAATTGTTCCACCGCGAGGCAAGATTCCACGTGTACTCTCAAGAGTGAGATCCATTGTGAAATTCTCTAGCGGGCCTCTCCAGCCATCTCTAAATCCAACAAACTCATGGCCATATTCCTTGACACCTTTGCGAACTACCGCGCGAATAACAGCGTTAAGTCCTGGGCAATCTCCGCCGCCTGTAAGTACACCAATACGCATTTTTTTACTCCAAGAATGTGAAAACGGGCTTATTGCTAAGCCAAAGAGTGGTCAACGTTGACGTGCACAGTCTAGCCTTGCTCCATGCCCAATCAACTCATCGCAGGCGTAGATTCTTCGACCCAGTCGGTAAAAATCGTGATCCGTAAGGCCGAAACTGGGGAATTAGTCCGCCATGGTCGAGCAGAACATCCTGATGGAACCGAAGTTGATCCACTTGATTGGAAAAGCGCATTCGATCGCGCAGTAATTGATGCGGGTGGAATTGATGATGTTTCAGCGATCTCAATAGGCGGACAGCAACATGGAATGGTCGCACTCGATGAGAACGGTGTTGTGATTCGACCCGCCTTGTTATGGAATGACACTAGATCTTCAAGCCAAGCTGAATCTTTGAACACTGAAATTGGTGGTAACAATGTAATGGCAGATGCGGTGGGATCGGTTCTCGTTGCAGCTTTTACTGCTTCAAAGGTGCGATGGATGGCTGAGAATGAACCGTCCAACGCAGATCGAGTTCACTCAATTGCACTCCCACATGATTGGTTGTCGTGGCAGTTGCAAGGTGGAAAAGATTTTACTCAACTCTTTACCGATCGAAGTGATGCTTCTGGGACTGGATACTTTTCCACATCGACTTCGACCTACCGTCGTGACATTCTTGCTCGCGCCCTTCTATCTGATCGTGAAATTCTCCTACCGCGAATTGCAGAACCATCGTCCTTTGCTGGCACCACAAGTCAGGGAATTCCAATAGCAGCTGGAGCTGGAGACAATGCGGCTGCGGCACTTGGAGTACATGCAGAACCTGGAGATGTCGTGATTTCACTAGGCACAAGTGGAACCGCATTTGCTGTCTCTGCAACTTCCACCCATGATTCGAGTGGAGCGGTTGCTGGATTTGCAGATGCGACCGGTCGCTTTTTACCTCTAGTGTGCACTCTCAATGCTGCGAGAATTTTTGATGCCGCTACCTCTATTCTCGGAAAGACTCATGAAGAAGTTGGAAAATTAGCCCTCTCTTCCGCGCCTGGTGCACATGGTCTGACTCTGCTTCCATACTTTGAAGGTGAGCGAACACCTAATCGCCCAGATGCAACAGGAGTCTTTTCGGGAATGAATCTCTCCAATTCAAATCCTTCTGATATCGCACGAGCGATGATTGAAGGAATGCTGTCAGGACTTGCAGATGCGGTGCAATCACTCATCGATCTAGGTGTGGATGTAAGGAGAGTTCTCATCATTGGTGGAGCTGCGAAAAATCCAGCAGTTGGTCAGATTGCCTCCGCACTCTTTGGTCGTCCTGTTCTGATACCACCAGCAGGTGAATATGTAGCCGATGGTGCGGCACGTCAAGCATCGTGGGCGTTGAGCGCTAGTGCAGATGCACCAGTATGGGATTTAGGAAAAGCAACTTTTATCGAAGCAAAGCCAACACTGCATGTGCTTGAGCAGTATCGCACTCTTCGCGACGCAACGATTAAATGGTAACTCGAACACCTTTACCGACAACTACTACGCCACCATCTGAAATTGTAAATCGGACGCGATCGCGTTCAAGATCAACACCGATTTGTGCCCCAGGATCAACGACCACGCTCTTATCTAATATCGCATGCCGAATTACTGCTCCTGCACCGATTTTTACCCCGGGCATCAGGACCGAACTATCAACAAAGGCACCCTTACCAACATGAACGTCATAGCTGGTAACCGTTCGGTTGACATGGCCGCCAGAGATAATCGAACCAGCTCCCACAATGGAATCTTGTGCAATTCCTGATTCACTAAATTTGGCAGGAGGAAGTGATGGTGGATTTGTTAATAATGGCCATTCACGGTTATACAAGTTAAAGATCGGATGGATTGAAACCAGATCCATATGCGCATCGTAATAAGCATCAATGGAGCCTACATCTCGCCAGTAGCCACGATCGCGATCTGTGGCACCAGGTACTTTGTTATCTGCAAAGTCATAGACTTTTGCTTCACCGTTTTTGGTAAGCATCGGAATTATGTTCCCACCTAGATCATGGCGACTCTCAAGATCTTCAGAGTCAAGAATGAGCGCTTCTTCCATCACATCTCGCTTGAAAATGTAATTACCCATGGACACGAGCGATAAATCTGGATGTCCCGGCATCGCTGGCGGATCAGCGGGCTTCTCATGGAATGCCTTGATTGTGATGCCATCTTCTGCCAATTCGATTACACCAAAGTCATGTGCCTCTGAACGTGGCATACGGATCGCAGCGATAGTCACACCCGCACCCGTGCTCAAGTGAGCATCAAACATTTGGCTTGGATCCATTCGATACACATGGTCAGCACCAAAGACAAGGACATGTTTTGGGTTCTCATCATGAATCAAGTTGAAGTTCTGCAAAATTGCATCGGCAGATCCCGTATACCAGCGTGGACCTAGGCGTTGCTGAGCCGGGACTGGAGTGATGTAATTTCCTAGAAGTGTGGACATGCGCCAGGTTGTAGTGATGTGTCGATCAAGTGAGTGAGATTTATATTGAGTGAGTACTGCAACTCTACGCATCTCAGCATTCACAAGGTTTGAGAGAACAAAATCAACGAGGCGATAGGAACCACCGAAAGGAACGGCAGGCTTTGCACGATCTGCTGTTAAGGGCATTAAGCGCTTACCTTCACCGCCAGCAAGGACAATTCCTAGTGGTAATTCAAAGCGCGCCATGTAGACACGATACCCTTATCCAGAGGTTTAGCCTATAGAAATTTCTATTGGTAATACTTCCCTTGAGAAGAGGGTTCACGAGTGAGTCAGTTACGAGTTGGTCTTGTCACCAAAGAGTGGCCGCCCTTTGTCTATGGTGGAGCTGGGGTACATGCTGTTCAGCTGACTTCAGCGCTTCGATCAGTTGGTAATGTCCACGTTGATGTTCACTGCTTTGGTGGCCCCCGAACAGATGGCGCTTGTGGCTATGAGACTCCTCAAGAGTTTGCCTCAGCTAACCCGGCGCTACAAGCCCTTGCAACAGATATGTTGATGGCCCATCATCTAGGTGATGTTGATGTCGTACATTCACATACCTGGTATGCAAATATGGCTGGGCACACTGCATCACTTCTTTATGGCACACCACATATCGTGAGTGCTCACTCACTTGAACCATTGAGACCATGGAAGGCTGATCAACTCGGTGGTGGCTATCAAATCTCATCATGGGCGGAAAAGACTGCCTACGAGGGGGCCGCAGCTGTAATTGCGGTCAGCGATGGAATGCGTAAAGATGTCTTAGAAAATTATCCAAGTATTGATCCAGCAAAAGTTGTCACTATTAGAAATGGTGTTGACACAAACCAGTGGCACCCCATCGTTGATCAATCGGTTGCCACAAAATATGGAATTACTGGGGGCTATGCAATTTTTGTTGGTCGCATCACCCGACAGAAAGGGTTGGCTCACCTCTTGCGAGCCTGGGCAGATGTTCCGGATGAATATGGACTTGTTCTCTGCGCTGGAAGTGCAGATGAGGTGGGTATCGGAGCTGAATTTGAAGAACTCGTGCAGGAACTTCAGAAACGGCGCAAGAATATTTGGTGGATTAAAGAGATGCTGCCACAACCTGAATTGATTCCACTTCTTACTGGTGCAGATCTATTTCTATGTCCATCAATTTACGAGCCTCTAGGTATCGTCAATCTTGAAGCGATGGCCTGTGAAGTTGCAGTCTTAGCCTCACGAGTGGGCGGGATTCCTGAAGTTGTTGCAGATGGGGCAACTGGAAAACTTATTGATTACACCTCAGAAAGCACCGAATTTGAAGCCCGGCTTGCTTCTGGAATCGTAGAAATGATGAGTGACCCAGAAAAGTTAAGAACAATGGGTATTGCAGGCCGTAAACGCGCAATTGATGAATTTGGCTGGGAAGCGGTTGCAAGGACTACTATCAGCCTCTACCGTAGCGTGCTCTCTTAGCACTTGCTACATTAAAGGGATCACACTCCATGACACGTAAGAGCGCATTGATATTTGCCCTTGTCGGCATTTTGTGGGGAGTCCCTTATCTCTTTATCAAAGTCGCAGTTGATGAGACAGATGGCTATCCCCCAGCAATTGTTGTCTTTGGTCGAGTATTTATCGGCGCATTGATTCTGATTCCACTGGCGCTGCGCGATAAATCTATCTTTGCAGCTTTTAAGGGAATTAAGTATGTAGCCTTCTATGCGGTGCTAGAAATGATTATCCCTTGGCTGCTCATTGGTACAGCTGAGCAGAAGATCTCGTCAGGTTTGGCAGGACTTCTCATTGCCTCCGTTCCTATCTGGTCAACTCTCATCACATACTTCCAGGGTGACAAAGAAGCGCTGAGACTCAACCGTCTATTTGGCATTGGCATTGGTTTCATCGGCGTGGTACTTATCGTCGGAATTGAGAGCATCACAGGTTCATCAGATTCACTCTCAATAATTATGGTTTTGGTGGCGGCATTCGCCTATGCGTACGCAATTATTATGATCCGTGAGAAGTTACCTGATGTATCAGGGATCGCTATTAATGCGGTGGCAATGGGTATCACCGCGATCTTCTATCTTCCATTCACAATAGTGTTATGGCCAGATCGCACCATCGCACTCGATGCAACGCTCTCCGTCATTGCTCTCGGAGTCTTCTCTACTGGAATCGCATTCGCCATCTTCTTTACCCTGATTGAGGAGATTGGGCCAACCCGTGCATCGGTTGTCACTTATTGGAATACTGCAATAGCTGTGCTTCTGGGCGTACTGATTCTCAATGAAGAACTCACCATTGGCATCAGGGTTGGTCTACCACTTGTCATGATCGGCTCATACTTAGTCACTCGCCGCGAGAAAGTTTAAACCTTACTTTTCTGAAAAGCCCAAGCGCTCGAGTAGCTTTGGATCACGCTGCCACTCTTTCGAGACCTTGACATGTAAACCAAGAAAAATTCGTGCACCAAGTTCGCGCTCAATATCTGCTCGCGCACGCATTCCGATATCCTTTAATTGCTGACCTTGATGCCCCAGTAAAATCCCTGTCTGCGAATCGCGCTCCACATGAATCGTCGCATGAATGTCATAGAAGGGTCTTGATCCCTTCTCCTCGCGCTCTGCCATTTCATCAATTGTGACCATAATGGAATGAGGTAGTTCTTCTCGGGCATCGCGCAGCGTCGCCTCGCGAATAAGCTCACATATGAGTTGTTCGATTCCTTGGTCACTCTTCATATCTGTCGGATAAAACGCTGGCCCAGCAGGCAGGTTCTTTGAGATCAAAGTTGCAAGAAGATCGATCTGATCATGAATGGCAGCAGAAATTGGAACAATCTCATTCCATGAAAATCCCGCTGCAAGTTCATTTATTCCTAGCAATCGCGCGGCGACATTCTTCTTCGAAACAAGATCTGTCTTTGTTACCAGAGCAAATTTTTTCGCGCGTGGGTGCTTTGCAATTTCTTGTGCGAGAAAAACATCCCCAGCTCCTGAAGTCTCATCTGCCGGCAAGCACATCAAAATTATGTCTACTGATTCAAGGCTTTCCCCCACCACGGCATTGAGGCGATGACCCAGGAGAGTCTTTGGTTTATGAATTCCTGGGGTATCGACAAGGACGGCTTGAAAGTCGCTTCCATTGATGATCCCGCGAATAGCGTGACGAGTCGTATTCGGATGGGGAGAAGTAATAGCGATCTTTGAACCTACAAGAGCATTAATCAGAGTAGATTTTCCAGTATTCGGGCGGCCAACAATGGCAACAAAGCCCGAACGAAATTCACTCATGAGTATATTCTCGCATCAGCGCTAGGTATTTACCTAAACGAGGCCCCTAGGGAAGAAATTAGCTCTACTGCATCTGCAACAGATGTAACTATCTCTGCCGATCTCTCGCCAATCAGGCGATGTGTTCCCTCTGATGTTGGTGAATTAATTGGTCCAGGAATTGCCATCACAGGGCGCATTAACTCTGCAGCATCTCGAGCGGTGCGCAGAGATCCGCTGCGAAATGCTGCCTCAACCACAAGCGTGCTCACGGAGAGGGCGGCGATAATGCGATTGCGCGTGAGAAAGCGAGATGGAAAGGCTGGAGTTCCTGGCATCACTTCACTAACAAGTGCTCCGAGTTCTGCAATTTCTGCAAACAATCTCTCATTGCCTGCCGGGTAGTTGATATCAATTCCACTGGCGATCACAGCAATGGTTACACCCTCAGCAATGAGCGCACCTTTATGGGCATGCGTATCTATGCCATAAGCGCCGCCGCTGACGATAAGCCACTCACGATCCACAAATCCTGCAGCAAAATCACTGGCAATACGCGCACCATATGGCGTTGGGTTTCTGGTGCCGACAATGGCGATGGAGGGCTCACGTAACGATTCAACTTTGCCTTTTACAACTAGGCCAATGGGGGCTCTGGCCAAATCATTAAGTAACGGCGGCCATTGCAGATCATCAGGAGTAAGAAAAACTCCTCCCGCACCTTCGATCACAGCAGAATGTGCTTCTGCTCCCCCTGGATGAATCTGCGAAAGAGTTTTCTCACCTTTACTGGAACGATAGAAACCATCTTTGATCAGCTGCAGCGTTTGGATTGGGCCAAGAGTGCGAATCTCGCTGCTCCAGAAAGTACTTCCACCTTCAATTGCAGCGAAGAGTTCAAGGCGGGCAGCCTTATCAGCATTCACGAGATGCCTCCTTCACGTAAGGCATATCCCCGCATGACATCTGCAAGAGTCGGTTGATTGCGACCTGCTAAATCAGCCAAAGTCCAACTCAAGCGAATAACCTTATGAAGACCGCGCGCAGTTAATAGTTGTCTATCAAGATGGTCGTGGAGAAAATTCATTGCAGCACGATCAGGTTTGAAATCATTGCGCAACGATCTGGCAGGGATCGCACTATTAAGTTCAAAACCTCTGCCGGAAAAACGTTGACGAGCAATGACTCTTGCAGCGAGCACTCGCTCTGCAATCACAGCACTGGACTCTCCGAGTTCTGGTGAAGCAATATCTGTCCGTCCCACTGGTTCAACGGTAATCCGCATATCTATGCGATCCATTAACGGTCCTGATAGCTTGCCGAGATATCTGCGCACTTGAAGGGAAGAGCAACTACATCCGAGTCCACGTCCTGTGAATTTTCCACACGGACAGGGGTTAGCAGCGAGTACCAACAGGAACTGCGAGGGGAAGGTGATATTTCCAACGCTTCGTGCGATTGTGATCGTGCCAGATTCAAGTGGTTGCCTCAATGAATCTAAAATGCCAGCAGCACATTCAGGTGCTTCATCGATAAAGAGCACTCCGTGGTGGGCAAGTGAGCACGCACCCGGACGAATACTGTGTGAGCCACCGCCGACCATTGATACGCGCGTTGCGCTGTGATGTGGTGCAACTATTGGTGGCATCCGTGACATCGGCGAACGTTGCGAGAGAGTTCCAGCAACAGAGTGAAGTGCAGTTACTTCCAGCGTTTGATCACCTGTCAGTGATGGCAATATCGTTGGAATACGTGAGGCGATCATTGTCTTTCCCGCACCCGGTGGCCCAATAAGCAACAAGTGATGTCCCCCGGTTGCAGCAACCTCAGCCCCAAAACGCGCGAGTGACTGACCTGCTACATCTTCAAAATCAAGAAAGGTTTCGCTCTGCTCACAAATACTCACCGCCTTCGCACTCTCTCCGACTCCCGTTCGAAGAAAAATGAGTAGATCGGTCAAGGTGTGAAAGGCAAGGACGTTCATGGTTTCTAGCAACGCACCTTCAGCAATGTTTGCTACTGGGATAATTGCCCGCTCGATTCCATCACGATGGCCAGCAATAAGAGCTGGGAGTACTCCGTTGACTCCACGGATGGTGCCATCAAGTGCGAGTTCGCCAAGGATGAGAGTTGAGTCAATTCTTTCTTGTGGTAATTGACCGTGTGCCACCAAGATTGCTAGTGCGATAGCTAAGTCAAAACTTGATCCGCTCTTGGGTAACCATGCCGGTGAAAGTGAGACTGTGACTTTACGATTGGGCCAAGCCTCACCGCTATTAGTCAGCGATGCTCGTACACGATCACGAGATTCATTCAGCGCAGCATCAGGTAGCCCAAGTAAGTTGTAATACGGAAGTCCATCACTAATATCCACTTCGACGATCACTGTATTTCCAGCTAAGCCAACTAGCCCCATCGAAATTGAACGACCCAGACTCATAGGATGTTCTCTCGGTAATCAATGGTGTGTGTTCCATCTACTGCTAACAAAACTGCCGCAACATCTATGAAGTATTCGCTTCCGAAGTGGTGATGTGTAGCTAACCAGGCGAGAGAAAGTCGTTGCAATCTACGTGCCTTACTGCGGTCGATCGCTTCTAGCGGGTCCCCAAAGGCGAGAGAAGATCGTGTTTTTACCTCAACAAAGTGGATGACACCATTGGTATCGAGGGCAATAAGATCGATCTCGCCTTCTTTAATCCGCCAATTACGTTCGATGATTTTGAACTCTCGGGATTGAAGATATGTAGCGATAGTTGCCTCGCCGAATGCCCCAACCTGGCGATTCTTACTTTTTCTCTGCTGCGCACCGGTCATGAGGGCAGAGTAGGCAAAGTTGACTATCGTAACTTCATGGATCAACCATCACTGTGGGTAAATTACAGAAGTGCTGCAATATTTGAAAAAGATCTACGGTGCACCGGAGAAACCCCGTGGTGAACGAGAGCATCAGAATGCACCTTCGTGATGTAACCCTTATGAGATTTGAACCCATATTGAGGATAGACAATGTCTAGTTCTCGCATAATGCGATCTCTGGTCACTTTGGCGATAATTGAAGCCGCGCTTATGCAGGTAACAACTTGATCGCCTTTCCAGACTGCAAGATTGGGAATTGCTAACCCCTCAATGGGGTATCCATCTGTAAGTACATATGCAGGTGAAAGATCAAGACCCTGTACCGCACGCCTCATGCCATCGAGATTAGCAGCGTGTACGCCACGTGCATCAATCTCATCATGAGAAACAACGATCACACTCATTGATTCACAGGCATTGGTTATGACATCAAATAGTTCTTCTCGGATTTTTTCTGAGATATCTTTGGAGTCACGCACTTGTTTGAGTTCAGCGCTCCTGTGATCTTTGAGAATTACTGAGGCAATCACCAGAGGGCCTGCACATGCACCACGACCTGCTTCGTCTACTCCTGCAAACGGTGAAATCCCGGCAGCAAGAAGTCGATCCTCGATTACTTTGTCGTCACTCACTTTTTCGCGAGAGGGTCGTGGGATGAGATCGCGCCGATACGACTCAGTGGCCAAATGATGGCAACTGCCTTTCCTGTGATTTTATCGACCGGAACCATTCCGTTATTTATGTCATCTTGATGTACACGAGAATCACCGCTTGCTCCACGGTGATCACCCATTACCCAAACTTTTCCTTCTGGGACTGTGACATTAAAATCTGTATCACTAGGCGTATTACCGGCAAAAATGTATGGCTCAAAAGTTTCTTTACCGTTGATTGTAAGTACTGAATCCTTAGCAATGACCTGATCTCCAGCTACGCCAATTACTCGCTTTACTAGATATTGCTTAGCAGGATTTGGTAGAACACCTACAAGAACAAGCCCATCTCGAATCGCACCAATCACTCTATTTCCTGATTGCTGGCTAGCATCAGGAAGCCAACCCGCTGGATCGCGAAAGACTATGACATCTCCACGCTCAATATCGTTACCGATAAAGGGAATGCGGTTTACAGCCACTCGATCTTCGATCTGAAGAGTGTTCTCCATTGACCCTGAAGGGATGAAGAAAAATTGCACAAGAAAAGATTTAATCAATAAAGAAACGATGAGTGCGAGCGCGACCAGGATTGGAAGTTCGCGAAGGAGCGAACCCTTACGCATCATGAGTGTAGAAGTAGCGTGAACTATTCAGGTGTTTTTTCAACTGCAACGTCATCGGTTGGAGCTGCTTCTTCTGCAACTTCTGCGACAACTTCGGCTGGAGTTTCTACAACTGGCTCAGCGACAACTTCAGCTGGCGCTTCAACAACGGCCTCAACAACTGGTTCAACAACAGCCTCAACAACTGGTTCTGGTGTCGAAAGAATTCCATCACCGTAGCCTTCAATTCCATCACGCTTTTCGCGAATCTTTGCAGCCTTACCGCGTAGGTCACGAAGGTAGTAGAGCTTGGCGCGACGAACATCGCCCTTCTTTACGAGTTCAATCTTTTCAATAACTGGGGTATGTACTGGGAAGGTTCGCTCTACTCCCACTCCGTATGAAACTTTACGGATAGTAAATGTCTCGCGAACGCCATCGCCTTGGCGACGGATAACTATTCCCTGGAAGACCTGGACGCGGCTCTTTGAACCTTCAATAACGCGAACGTGGATCTTGAGCTCATCGCCTGCGCGGAACTGTGGGATGTCCTTACGCAATGACTTGGCATCAACGGCATCAAGAATGTTCATTTTCGTCCTCAGATTTCTTCTCTATCAATTCAGCGCTTGCTATATAGCCGCGCAGACGCCCTATCTTGCCATAAAAGGGGCTCTGAGCGTAAATCGGGCAGGACCGCTTACAGATCTACGCTTATGAGTAGATCTGTAAGCGTCTGGAAAAGGCCCGGACCGCCAGCAACGGTGAGCTTTCGCGACCCATCACCAAGGTGGGCAACAAGGGCACCTGCCTCCGTGGCAACAAGGGCACCTGCCGCCCAATCCCATTCTTTGAGGCCTCGTTCAAAATAACCATCAAGTGCGCCCATACCCACGTGACAGAGATCAACAGCTGCCGAACCCATGCGCCGAATGTCACGAGTGCGTGGAAGGAGTGCGGCCACCATTGCAATCTGTTCTGCACGATCTGTAACGTCATAGGCAAATCCAGTTCCTAAGAGAGCGCGATTGAGTTCAACATCTGATGTGGAGCGAATTTTCTGGCCATTATGAAAAGCGCCTCCTCCTCGGATTGCATACCAGAGTGAATTAATTGTTGGTGCTGCAACTACGCCAACGAGTGATCCCTCATCATCACGCGCAGCGATGCTCACATTCCATCCTGGAAGCCCGTAAAAATAGTTGACTGTCCCATCGAGTGGATCAATGACCCAAGTGATTCCCGAATTACTCAGACGGGCCGCGCCTTCCTCCCCGATGATTCCATCGTCAGGACGCGCACGCAGAATTGTCTCAACAATGAGCGCTTCGGCCTTCTCGTCCATCTGTGTAGCAAAATCGATCGCTGTGGACTTTTCCGTCAGATCGAAGTGGGATGGGCGCTGCATGAGAAGCTCCCCTGCCACAATCGCCACAGATTCTGCTAATTGATGTAATTCTGAGGCGAGGCGAGAAGTCTCTGGGGTCATAACCCGACTTTATCGGATATTCTGCCGCACATGAGTGATCTGCGGTTAACAGGTAAAAACCCTGAAGGCACCCATCTCACGCTCACAGATGGCCAAGGGTTGGAATACACAGTTCGTATTAGCGACACTTTACGAGCCACAGTCAATCAACCAAGGTTGATGGCAGTTGAAACTTCTGATGATGCAGAGAATATGAGTGTAAGAGAAATTCAACGCCGACTTCGTGCAGGTCAGGCCATGGATACCATCGCGCGCGAAGGTCGAATCACCGTAGATAAAGTTGAAAGATTTGCTGGACCAATCTTGCAAGAGCGTGTGTACATCTTGGATCAAGCTTTCCTTGTACCGGTTCGCAAAGATAGTGCGCGCGACCAGGAAACGTTTTTGGATGTAGTGACTTCTCGTCTGGCGGCACGCAGCGTAGACAGTGATTCATTGTCATGGAATTCATGGCGACTCGATGATGGAACGTGGACTATCGATCTCTCCTATCCAAATCGCGATGGTCAAGGCAATGCAACTTGGAATTTCGATCTCAATCGCAGATTAATCGCACCAACAAATGAAAACGGGCGTTGGATGCTAGGACAAGAGCCGGCAACACGACCACATAATCCAGGACTGGTTCATGCTGAACCCACTCATCCATCTCGCATCGTTGACTCAATTACAGAGCCCGAGCAACCACACGAAACACCACGACTTGTTGCAATTCGTGACACCCCACGAGCTGAAGATCAGGCCGAAGGAATTACAGGCCGTGCCAAAGTTCCGTCATGGGATGAAATCATGTTTGGCCGAGCAGCGACGACACCTGCAGATAATGCAGATTTTGATAGCGATCCAGAGGGCGATCTCTTTAAGTAATTAGATTAAACAGTGCGCGTTAATAGGGCAACTGTTGATTCAATCTCAGTGACTCCACCATGATGGCCAACCATTAAACCTTCTTTATCGGCGCGATCTTTCTCGAGTAGAACAAGCCCCCCGGAAGCAATCGCAATAATGTCGCCCATACGGTCAGATGCATCGGCACTCACTACATGGCCAAATAAACCAGATGAAATCGCTTCTTCACGAGTATAGATTTCTGCCTTCTCATTGAAAAATCCGCGCCAGCGTCCGGCGATATCTTCCCGTGCAGATTGAGAATCTAGTGATTCATCTAAATAAATGTGACGCGCTCTTGGTTCGCCAGCAATAGTTCGAACCCCCTGAAGTAGATCGTTCTCAACTCCAAGAGTGATCTTCTCTTGAACATTGATCATTCCATGATCGGCGGTAAGCCATAGTCGTGTTCCCTGCGGCAAGGCAGGGATGAGATCGGCTAGGAATGTATCGATTCCAATAAGTGCGGCCAGCCATTTATCCGAGCCAACGCCATCGCTATGGCCTGCTGTATCGAGATCATTGACGTATAAGTAGAGAAAAGAAGGAGTCTGTTTAAGGCCAGCAACAGTTTTTTCAATGAGATCTGGTGCAATATTTGCACCCCGATAGGTTGCTCCGCGAAAGACCGCCTGCGTAAATCCAGTCAACTCATAACGTTTCGCAGCTACATGCGTGACGCTTATGTTTTCACGAATAGCGCGCTCAAAAAAAGTGGGAAGTGGCTGCCATGTCATTGGGTCCACTCGCTCATCCCACTTGAGTGCATTAAGAATTCGTCCACCACTTCGCGGCACTCGAACTGTATATCCGAGCATTCCATGAACACCAGGCAATGATCCCGTCATCAGCGTTGCAAGACTGGTTGCAGTTGTTGAAGGAAAAGATGTCCGCACATTTCCAAATGCTGTCAATGAAGAGATCGTCGGAATGAGTTCTCGGTATGTGTGGATGGCATCAGCGCCTAATCCATCAACGAGGAAGAGCAGCTCACGACCTGTTGGGCTCTGCCCCACTCCAAGTCGATCATCTGCATCAATAAGCCCGAGGGAGGCAAATATGGAGGGGCTAATATCGGCTAGATGCACGGGTATATGTTCTCACGGGTATTGTTGCCGCTGTGAGTATCCAATATTCGAAAGAAGTTGCGGCATCGTTGAAATCTGGTGCACCCATCGTTGCACTTGAATCGACGATTATCAGCCATGGATTGCCGCGCCCTTCGAATCTTGCCGTTGCGCAGGAGGTTGAAGAGATTGTCCGAGCACATGGTGCAACACCTGCAACGATTGCAATACTCGACGGCGTAGTTCATATCGGCCTTGAGCCAGACCAATTGGATGAGATTGCCAATCGTGATGATATTTCAAAGGCTTCAATTCGTGATCTTGCGATGATAAGCGCTCTTGGATTGAGTGCTGCAACTACCGTTGCTGCAACCTCACACATCGCAAGCCTTGCTGGAATAACTGTCTTTGCGACAGGTGGACTTGGTGGCGTCCATCGTGGTGCGAATGAATCATTTGATGAATCTGCCGACCTTGGTGCACTTGGAAAACTCGATATTGCAATTGTCTGTGCTGGCGTTAAATCTATTCTTGATGTCGGGGCAACTCTTGAGCGTCTCGAATCCCTTTCAATTGGATTAGTTGGGTACAAGACCAATGCATTCCCTGGCTTCTATCTCACAGATTCTGGATTTACTCTCGAACACCGAGTTGACAGTGCCTCAGAGATCGCATCAATCATAAAGGCTCGTCGCGAGTTGAAAACAGATTCCACTTCGCTCGTCATTGCAAATCCGGTTAAAGAAGAGATGGATCGCAACAGGCATGATGCGATACTGGCTAGTGGGTTAGCAGGTGCTAGCGCTCAAGGAATAACCGGAAAAGATGTAACCCCGTTCTTGCTCGAACATTTCCATACAGCAAGTCATGGAGAATCACTCAAGGTAAACATCGAGATCATTAAATCCAATAGTGCATTAGCTGCAGATATTGCAGTGGCGTTAACTAAGTAGCAAAAAGATGAGCATAAAGGTCTTATGTATAGGTGACCTGATGCTCGATATCGTGGCACAAATTCCAACCTCGCCACACGAGTTACACCTAGGAAATGACACACGTACCGTCATCTCAACGCATGGTGGCGGTGCGGGTGGAAATGTCGCATCATGGCTTGCCGTTCTTGGAAACGATGTCACGATGGTAGGGCGAATTGGTAATGATGCTGCAGGCTCTGCCATCACTTCAGAGTTTGATGATCTGGGAATTTCATATGGGAATATAGTTAAAGAAGGCTTTCATACAGGTGTTGTAATTTGTCTAGTTGATCCATCGGGTGAACGCACGATGCTTGCAGATAATGGTGCCAATGCCGGTCTTAAAATCGGCGATCTTCCCTCGTTAGATGGTGTTGACGCTGTCTACATCACTGGATATGCACTGCTTGCCCCGCTCTCACGCGATGGCGTGCTTGAGATGGTGCGCCTTATCAACTCTCGGGGTATTCCGATCTTCTTTGATCCAGCAACGGTTGGTGGCATGAAGGATGCACCGATTGATGAAATTCTTTCGTGGTGCGGCCTTATGGATACGCTAATCATGAATGAAGAAGAAGCAATCTACTTAAGTGGATCCAGTGATATCCAAGCAGCTCTTGAATTCTTCTTGGAGTATGCCCGGCGTGCAATTGTTAAACGTGGCTCAGAGGGAGCTATCGGCCTAGAACGTGGCGGAGAAATTGTCAGAGTTAGCGCGCATACAACGCAGGTTGTAGATACCACGGGGGCAGGAGATTCATTTGCCGCCGGATTTATCGATGCATTCAGATCAGATAGCAACTTTGCCCAGGCAATCGAGCGAGCAAGTGTGGTTGCAGCCCACTGTGTCGCAATCGTTGGTGCTAGAGGGCGTGTAGGTACACAGATTTAGTCCAACCTCTTGGCACAATTCACGCCATGGCTACAGCGAAGAAGACGACAGCGACCAAGAGTAAGAGCAAGAAGGCCGCAGACGGACCAAAACCTGGGGAATACGCAGGCAAGATAGTTGATATCGATGTCTCATCAGAGATGTCAGAGTCCTTCCTTGAATATGCATACTCGGTGATTTATTCACGTGCATTACCTGATGCCCGCGATGGGCTTAAGCCAGTGCACCGTCGCATCCTTCATCAGATGGCAGATATGGGATTGCGTCCCGATCGCGGACATGTAAAGAGTGCACGCGTGGTTGGTGAAGTGATGGGTAAATTACATCCTCACGGTGATGGTGCAATCTATGACGCACTTGTGCGTATGGCGCAATCTTTCTCGATGCAACTTCCACTTATCGATGGCCACGGAAACTTTGGTTCACTTGATTCAGGCCCTGCCGCGATGCGATACACCGAAGCGCGCTTAGCATCGGCTGCCCTTGCAATGGTCTCTGAATCTGATGAGAACACAGTTGACTTTGGCCCGAATTACGATGGACAACTTTCTGAGCCGCTGGTTCTTCCTGCCGCTTACCCCAATCTCTTGGTCAATGGAGGCTCAGGTATTGCAGTGGGAATGGCAACAAATATGGCGCCACATAATCTAGGTGAAGTAATTGCTGCAACGAAACATCTCATCGACAACCCCAAGGCAACTCTGAATCAATTAATGAAGCATGTTCAAGCACCTGATTTTCCAACCGGTGGTGAAATTGTTGGACTTGAGGGTGTGCGAGAGGCCTATGCCACAGGTAAGGGGTCATTTAAGGTTCGCGCAACTGTTGAAATAGCTAAAGTCACATCGCGCAAAATGGGAATTATTATTAAAGAGCTCCCATTTAACATTGGGCCAGAAAAGGTAGTTGAACGAATTGCAGATCTTGCAAAGGCTAAGAAGATCCAGGGTATTTCAGACATTATCGATCTCACTGATGGTCAGACCGGCACCAATGTTGTCATCGAGCTCAAGAATGGTTTTGAACCAGAGGATGTGCTTGAAAAACTCTACAAACTCACTCCGATGGAAGATGCCTTTTCGATCAACGCTGTCGCCTTAGTCAAGGGTCGCCCGCAAACATTAGGCCTCAAAGAGTTGCTTCAAGTCTTTATTGATCACCGTATCGATGTCGTCACACGACGCTCAGAATTTCGCAAAGCAAAAGCCATGGCCCGCTTGTTGATGGTGGATGGCCTACTGAAGGCGATTATCGATATTGATAAGGTCATCAAAATTATCCGCGGCAGCGATGATGCAGCCGCTGCAAAGGCATCTCTGATCAAAGATTTCAAACTCAATGACGAACAGGCGACCTATATTCTAGATATGCCACTTCGTCGCCTCACAAAAATGAGCAAATTAGAGCTTGAGAGCGAACAGAAAGAACTTAAAGCAATAATCGCTGAATTAACTGCTCTTTTGAAATCTGAAGAGAACATTAGGGCCCTTATTTCAACAGAGCTCACCGCCGTCGCCAAGTCGTATGCGACGCCACGTCGCACTCGAATCGGTGAATAACTAGTCAATTTCCTTCCTGCTCATACTGTGTGGGAGACTTCGTCAAATGATCGCAACCACCGCCCTTGAGCTTCGCGCTGGGGCCAGACTCCTTGTTTCTGGAGTCAATGTTCGAATCAATCACGGCGATCGCATCGGCTTTGTTGGTCGCAATGGTGCGGGTAAATCAACTCTCGCAAAAGTTCTAGCAGGTGAAACTCTTCCTGCAGGTGGAGCTGTACAACGCACTGGCAAGATCGGGTATCTCCCCCAGGATCCACGTACAGGTGAAGATCAAGGCACAGTTATTGAACGAATTTTATCCGCGAGAGATTTAGATCAGATCGCACACCGCATGAAGATGGTAGAAGAGGAGATGGCAACGGCCGAAGGTGATGCCCTTGATAAAGCTCTCGATCGTTACACACGCGTGGATGCAGAGTTCACCGCCGCTGGAGGCTATGCAGCAACTGCTGAAGCTGAAGCAATTGCAACTTCACTCGGAGTCTCAGAGGCTGTCTTTGGCAATCAATTAGACACTCTTTCAGGTGGTCAGCGCCGTCGTATCGAATTAGCGCGTATTCTTTTTTCTGGTGCTGAAACACTTCTCCTTGATGAGCCAACGAACCACTTAGATGCTGATTCAATCATCTGGCTAAGAAATTATCTGACCAATTACTCAGGTGGCCTTGTCATCATCTCTCACGATGTCAATCTCATCGAGACGGTTGTCAATAAAGTCTTCTATATCGATGGCAATCGCAATGTCATCGATGTCTACAACTTGGGCTGGCGACAATATCTTTTACAGCGCGAACAGGATGAACATCGCCGCAAGAAAGAGCGAGCCAACGCCGAGAAGAAGGCCGAGATCTTACAGAAGCAGGGCGAGAGAATGCGTGCCAAAGCATCTAAGGCAACGGCGGCTCAAGGAATGCTTCGTCGTGCTGAAAAGTTACGTAGCAATCTCGAGGATGTGCGCGTTAAAGATAAGGTTGCAAAACTGCGTTTTCCTACCCCAGCGCCATGTGGAAAGACTCCGCTGTCAGGCGAAGAGCTTTCCAAGAATTACGGTTCGCTTGAAATCTTTACCGATGTTTCCTGTGTCATTGATAAAGGCTCTCGCGTTGTTATCTTGGGACTCAACGGTGCCGGCAAGACAACTCTTCTCAAAATTCTGGCTAACCAACTTGAATCAGATACCGGCAGGGTCGAACATGGCCATGGATTGAAACTTGGCTATTACGCCCAGGAACATGAAATGCTCGATTTCGATCGCACTATTCTTGAAAATATGATGTCCTCTAAAGATGATCTGCGCGAGCCAGAGGCTCGTAACGTACTTGGTTCATTCCTATTCATCGGCGATGATGTTCATAAGCCAGTGAAAGTCTTATCTGGTGGAGAACGAACCCGCTTAGCTCTGGCGACTTTGGTCGTATCGGCTGCAAATGTCCTCTTGCTTGATGAGCCAACAAATAACTTAGATCCCGCATCTCGTGAAGAAATCTTGGGCGCACTGGGTGAATATCAAGGTGCGGTCATCATGGTTTCTCACGATGAAGGCGCGGTGCAGGCCCTTAAGCCAGAGCGCGTGATTTTGCTGCCTGATGGCGATGAAGATATTTGGAAAGAAGAGTACTTCGACCTAGTCGCAATCGACTAGTTAAGCGTCGATGCGGTCGCGATCAATCTCTGCGGTAGAAATAAACTCTTTTCGCGGTGCAACATCATTGCCCATCAAGAGTTCAAACATCTTTTCAGCAGCCGAAGCATCTGAGACTGTGATTCGACGGAGCGTTCTCGCATCTGGCTCCATCGTGGTCTCACGGAGCTGATCAGCATCCATTTCACCCAGACCTTTATAACGCTGGATAGGCTCTTTCCACTTCTTGCCCGATTTAGTGAGTTCGGCGGTGACTTTCTTCATCTCATCATCTGAATAGGTATAGATGTACTCGCCCTTTTTACCTCCACCACCCATTGTCTCAATGCGATGCAATGGTGGAATAGCGGCAAATACACGTCCAGCATCAATCATTGGACGCATGTAGCGATAGAGCAAGGTCAGCAAAAGACAACGGATATGTGCGCCGTCGACATCAGCATCTGACATCAAAATCACGCGACCATAACGGGCATCATCGAGTTCAAAGGATTTACCCGAACCTGCGCCTAGGACCTGAATAATCGATGCGCACTCGGAGTTATCAAGCATCTGTGAAAGTGATGCCTTCTGAACATTGAGAATCTTTCCGCGGATCGGCAAGATTGCCTGGAATTCTGAGTTACGAGCAGCCTTTGTTGTGCCCAGCGCTGAATCGCCCTCTACGATAAAGAGTTCTGTACGTGTGACATCTTCTGAACGACAGTCGGCCAATTTGGTTGGCAGGGATGATGATTCAAGTGCGTTCTTTCGACGTTGCAAGTCTTTGTGGGCACGTGCTGAGATTCGGGTGCGGGATGCGCCAACGACCTTTTCCATAATCAACTTGCCGTTAGCTTTTTCAATGCGCTTAGAGGTTGCGAAGAACTCTTTCAGTTTCTCAGCAACTACCGCCGAAACGATTCGCGTTGCAGCCGCTGTGCCAAGGACTTCCTTAGTCTGTCCCTCAAATTGCGGCTCTGACATGCGAACGGTGACAACAGCTGTCATCCCCTCCATCACGTCATCTTTGATGACATCGGCTTCATTTTTCTTTAAGAATCCGGAAGATCGCATCGCTTCATTAAAAGCTTTAGTGATTGCTCTCTCAAAGCCGAGAACATGTGTTCCACCCTTAGGGGTTGCGATGATGTTTACAAATGAGCGAAGTGTCGTATCAAAGCCCATTCCCCACTTCATTGCGATATCAACTTCCATATCGCGCTCAACCTCTGTTGAAACCATATGTCCCTTGTCATCAAGAACTGGAACAGTCTCTTGATAATGACCGGTGCCATAAATTCGAATGACGCTGCCGACTGGTTCATCTGGTTGCAAGAAATCACAGTATTCAGAGATGCCGCCTTTATGGAAGAAGCTCTGTGTTGTTGGGACTTTGCTGCGATTATCATTAACGATCAGTGTCAGACCTGGTACTAAGAATGAGGTTTGACGTGCGCGAGCGTAGATATCTTCTATATCTAAGGTGGCTTCCTTAAGAAAGATCTGCTTATCACTCCACCACTTGATGCGTGTTCCCGTAACCTTTGCCGAAACTTTTCCGATTGTTCGAAGCCCTGATTGCGGGGTGAAATCTGCCTTTGGGCCTTCGCCATCAAAAATTCCAGCTTCGCCGCGACGAAACGACATCCAGTAGATCTTGCCGTTGCGATCAACTTCAGCATCAAGTCGTTCAGCGAGAGCATTGACAACAGATGCACCTACGCCATGAAGTCCACCAGAAGCGGCATAGGATCCCCCACCAAATTTTCCACCAGCATGCAATTTGGTGAGTACAACTTCAACACCAGTAAGACCAGTCTTAGGTTCCTTATCTACAGGAATACCGCGACCATCATCGTGAACTTCAACTGAACCATCGGCCTCTAAATTAATATCAATTTTCTTACAATGACCAGCGAGTGCTTCATCGACTGCGTTATCAATAATTTCCCATAAGCAATGCATCAAGCCGCGTGAATCAGTTGAGCCAATATACATACCGGGACGCTTACGTACCGCGTCAAGGCCTTCAAGGACTGCTAGATCTTTGGCGGTATATGAGTCGGTCGCACCGCTTGGGGCGCTGAGATCGAGTTCATCGCTAGAATCTTTTTTTGTGGCCACGGGGGCAAAGATTAGCCAGCCAATAGTGCCTCTGTGCGTAAGCGCGCCGAAGGAGTCTCATGTAGTGGGAAATCCAGCCTCAGGGTGTGAGATATCTATCGAATCAGAAGAAATTTCTTCTTAATCAACAGGCGGGGAATATTTCTAGGTGGCATGATGTTCCATACCAAGTAAGGCCCGATCACCACCGTGGTGATCCTTAGGTACTGTTAGGAGAGCGCGATGACCGAGCAAGTTTTCCTCGAAACCACACCTCTAAATGCCCTCGATCGATGTGATCGATGTGGAGCACAGGCCTACGTACGCGCAATCTTGCTTACTGGTGGAGAACTCTTGTTCTGTGCACATCATGGCAAGGAGTACGCTGAAAAACTTAAGACTGTTGCAGCAAAGATTCAAGATGAATCTGAGAAGCTGGTAGAAAGTAAATAATTATTCTTTGGTTAAACCCTTGTGCGAGCCATCGCACAAGGGTTTTTCTTTTGACTGCCCACATCCGCAGAATTTAATGTTCTCGACAGTTTCAAGAATATTGCCATCGCTATCGATGAGATCTACTGTTCCTGTGACGCGGATTGAGCCGCTCTTCGGATTAACAAAGATTCGTGGATTGGTCATCTCAAGAAACTCTTAATCGAGGTAATCGCGCAGTGATTGTGAACGAGATGGGTGGCGCAACTTCGACATTGTCTTGGATTCAATCTGGCGAATACGCTCACGCGTAACTCCGTGAACCTTTCCGATCTCATCAAGGGTCTTAGGTTGCCCATCTGTAAGTCCGTAACGAGCCTTGATTACATCGGCCTCGCGCTGTGTGAGGCCACCAAGGACCTGCATCAACTGCTCCTGCAAGATGGTGAAGGTCACTGACTCTTCAGGTTTAACCGCTTCCGAATCTTCGATGAGATCTCCGAATTCAGAATCTCCTTCTTCACCAAGTGGGGTGTGAAGTGAAATTGGTTCACGTCCATACTTTTGGACCTCAACAACCTTTTCAGGTGTCATATCTAGTTCTTTAGCCAACTCTTCTGGCGTTGGTTCGCGGCCAAGATCTTGCAGCATCTGGCGCTGAACTCGAGCGAGTTTGTTAATGACTTCGACCATGTGTACTGGAATACGAATAGTGCGAGCCTGGTCTGCCATCGCGCGAGTAATCGCCTGGCGGATCCACCATGTTGCATAGGTAGAGAATTTAAATCCCTTGGTGTAGTCAAACTTCTCAACGGCACGAATAAGTCCAAGGTTTCCTTCTTGGATCAGATCCAAGAAGAGCATTCCTCGACCGGTGTAGCGTTTTGCAAGAGATACAACGAGTCGGAGGTTTGCTTCCAACAGGTGATTCTTTGCCCGCTTTCCATCTTCAACGATCCACTCAAGCTCGCGCTTAAGTTTCTTATCAATCTTCTTATCGGTCGTTAACTTCTCTTCGGCAAATAGACCGGCTTCCATACGTGTTGCAAGCTCTACTTCGAGCTCGGCGTTAAGCAGGGCAACGCGTCCGATCTGCTTGAGATAATCCTTTACTGGATCTGCAGTAGCACCAGCAGTCATCACCATTTGCTCAGGTGGGAGGTGCTTGATTTCGGTCTGAATTCGACGAGCTTCAGCGTTAAATATGTCATATAGCTCTTCTACATTTGAAAGATGGCCTTGGGTAATCGCCTCTGCGATCACTCGTGCGCCCTTTTCAGTGAAGTTATTCATTGATAATTGTTGCTGTACCTGGCGGAATGTCAGCGCCTTTGCATCGGCAGGATCAACATTACCCTTACCTACATATGGATGATTCGACTTCTTCGCACTGATTGCCTCGAGAACAATATTGACGTTAGCAAGGTCTTTCTTATGCTTGGCACGTTCGGTCTTTTCGCTCTCATCCTCTTCTGCATCAGAATCCTGAAGAATGAACGAACCATCCTCAACCTTGACATCGTCTACAAGGTTGACAACTCGCGCCTCGGTTGCCTTGCCTTCTTCTGCTTCTACAATTTCAAGTACATCTGCAACTAGTTTGTCTACATCTTCAAGTTCAACTTCTTCTAACTCAACTTCTTCACCATCAATATTGGTGACAACAGTCTTTGCGCCAGCAACAGGTGCCGATGATGCAGAAGGAGTAGCAGGAACAGCAACTTCCTTTGGCTTAATGAGATCCCACTCTGCTTTTTTCAAGATTCGACTTGGTGTTCCAAGTCCCTTCTTGCGAAGAGTTTCAGTCAATTGTGGAACCGTAATTGCCAGAGCACGAGCCTCATCAACTAAATCTTTATCTGCCTTCTTCGGAATTCGTCCAAGAGATGTAACACCACGCGTTTCAAGCTCAGCAAGAACATCTTTCTGACGAGAGACAGCTGTTTTTGCATCAGAGATCAGCTGGACATCTTTGGCGTCAAGGACTTTTTTCAACTCAATCTTGGCTGGTACCTTCTTCGCTGGTGCTTTTTTGGCGAGAACTTTCTTTGCGGGTGCTTTTTTGGCAGGAGCCTTCTTATTAACGGCTTTCTTTACCGCCGCTTTCTTGGCAGGGGCCTTCTTCGCTGCAACTTTCTTCACAGCGGACTTCTTTGCCTTGTTTTTGAGCGCACTAAATACAGCCACAATTGTCCTTTGTTTTTGTCGCGACTTCTAAAATTTTCTTTTTGAAAACCGCGCGAAGTGATACCTATATTATACCGCGAATTGCC
>JBILRA010000031.1:0-14205 GCA_044372915.1 Candidatus Planktophila sp. | reverse complement strand
CGCACTCACACTAGGCGCGTTAGGTGTCGTTTTCGGTGACATCGGAACAAGCCCTATCTATGCCCTCCGTGAATCACTCCATACCGCCGGCACAGAGCTTTATGACATCTATGGTGTTGTCTCACTAATTTTCTGGTCGCTCATGTTGGTTGTCACCTTGAAGTACTTAGTCTTTGTACTTCGGGCCGATAACAATGGTGAAGGCGGAATCCTTTCGTTATTTGCGTTACTGCCAAACAAAGTTCGCAACGCCACAGGCGGCACCAGGTATCTATTTGTTGTCTTTCTTCTCTTGGGAACCGCGCTCCTGGTCGCTGATGGAATGCTCACTCCTGCGATCTCAGTTCTTTCTGCAACTGAAGGGCTAGAAACTCTTAATCCAGATTTAGCATCCTGGACAGTTCCACTTACGGTACTGATTCTTCTTCTTTTATTTGGTTTCCAGTACAAGGGCAGTAACACTCTTGGAAAAATATTCGGCCCCATAATTCTTCTCTGGTTTGTTACTCTCGGAACCTTAGGAGTGCTGAAGGTCAAGGAACATCCAGAAGTAATCGAAGCGCTACACCCGCATTTTGCTATCGACTATATCGTTCACCATGGATTTCATACCTTCATTATTCTCTCTTCAGTAATTCTGGCGGTCACTGGCGCTGAGGCCTTATATGCCGATTTAGGTCACTTTGGTAAGCGACCGATTCGTATTGGATGGATTTTCATTGTCGCGCCATCTTTAGTTTTAAATTACTTGGGACAGGCTGTCATTGCCGTGCAAAATCCAGAATCGAAGAAGAGTCTCTTCTTCGCTTTAGCACCAAATCACGAGATAAGGATTTATCTTGTTGTTCTAGCTACGCTAGCTACGATCATTGCATCTCAAGCCCTTATTACTGGTGTCGCATCGCTTGCACGACAAGCGGTGAGACTTGGCCTTCTACCTCGAATAAAGGTTGTTCACACAAGCAGCACCGTGGTGGGTCAAATCTATGTTCCAGCAATTAACTTAATCGTTGGCCTTGGCTCAGTCTTCCTTGTGATTTTCTTTAAAACTTCCAGCGCACTGGCAAGTGCGTACTCCTTTGCGATCTCAGCAACCATGCTGATGACCACCATCGCCTTTGGTTACGTTGCTGCGGAAAAGTTCAAGTGGAGCAAGAGATGGCTTTACATCATGATCCCAATACTTCTCATCATTGATCTTTCATTCTTTTTAGCCACTGTGACAAAGGTTCTTAAGGGCGCTTGGGTTCCGCTAGCAATTGGAATCGCAATTACTTATGTCATGCTGGTCTGGCGCAAAGGCCAAGTAGCCCTTGAAGTCGCATTACGTAAACAAGAGATGACATGGTCTGAGGTTGAGGAAGAGATAAAGTCTGGGTTCATATCTATCATCCCAGATACAGGAATTTACCTATCATCATCAGGACAGAAGGTGCCCCAAGCGCTCATTTCTCAACTACGCAATCTGCACTCCTGCCCGAAGCAAATCCTGATCGTGAGTGTCATTCAGGGTGACATTCCAATTGTTACCGGTAAACCCATACTGAAAGAAGTAAATGATCGCGTCAAGCAACTCTATGTGTGGGTTGGCTTTAAGCAGGATGTGAACATACAGAAAACAATCATTGAATATGTAATGTCCGAAGAAGAAGAGAATGAGTGCACTTACTATCTCGCAGATCGTAAGTTCTTAGAAAATTCTCAAGGCACCCTTAAGGGGCTTACCGAGAAGGTATTTGGTGTCCTTCATCGCAATTCCACGGCAGCATCTAGCTACTTTGGGCTTCCTGAGAATCGCGTCATCACCCTCGGCACGCAAATGGATATTTAGGTAACCTCTAAAGGTTTGGCACTTCTTCTCGACTTACATGGCTTTATGTAACGCATGGCGTCAAGCGATGATTTAATTGGGATATGAAAATCACTTCTTGGAATATTCAGCACGGAGAGGTTTACGCTGCTGGCGCTGAAGTTGACCGAATGTCTGAAATTATTCGCACCGTCAAGGCATTTGATTGTGATGTGTTGGTACTTCAAGAAGTTGATCATTTGAATGAGCGCACGAATTTTGAGAAGCAGACTCAGTTCTTTGCAGAGATTATGGGTGCCCAGCACTGGGCCTTCGCCCCTAGTGTCTGGCGCAAAGACGATGGTTGGCTAGATTGGCCCGAGAATCATGAGCCAGGTTTTCCACCATTAGTTACTGAACTAAATTCGTCAGATCAGCCCGGATATGGAATCAGCATAATTTCTAAGCTTCCTATTGTTAGGTGGGAGAGGAAGAAATTCTCAAAGGCTTTAGTTGGCTGGTGGCTTCCCCATACTGCCGATGGTGTTACTACGAAGCACTGGGTTAATGATCATTCGCGAATCGGACTTGCGGCCTACCTAGAAGATGGCACTGTGATTATTAATACCCATCTCTCGTGGGAGCCAATTTTTCGGAACATTCAGTTGATGCAATTAAAGCGCTGGGCAAACAAGATTGCTAAAGATAAATCCTTGCGCGTGATTATTGTGGGTGATTTAAACATTCCAAATAGTTGGGAAGAATCAGTTAACTCACCTCGATGGAAATCAATAGTGAGTCAGGTGACTTTTCCAGTATGGGAGCCAACTGTTCAGATAGATCATTTTCTTGCTAAGCGAGGAACCAGAATGAAGCTCGAACCAATAGTTGCGAGCAAAATCAGTGACCATCTACCAATCTCTGTAACTCTTTAATTTCCTGGACTTACCGTAGACATATTGAAATCTTTAATCACCATCGGCGGTACTGACATGTTGCTGACATCTCCCGCCCATTCGCGCGGTTGAGTCCATTCTGTGGCACCGGCATGAGAAAGACGAGAAAGTGCGCTGACCGGCGAATCATTCCAGCGGAAGTTATTTGTCGATCCTTGCACTTCACCATCTTTTACATAGTAAACGCCATCACGAGTTAAACCGGTGAGAAGCAATGTATTTGGATCAACCATGCGGATGTACCACAAAGTGGTGAGCAAGAGTCCATGGTCAACTTTCTTGATGAGATCTTCTAGATTCCCACTTCCACCATCAACGCTCATAATGAGATTGTCACCCATCGGTGTGTATGGCAGCGAAGTAATTTTTGCACTGGCACGCGTCTGCACGAGAGATTGCAGAACGCCATCTTTGAACCAGTCAACGCGAGATTGTTTTTCACCGTTATCAAAGACTGATGAGAACGGGCTGCTGACAGCAGCTGAAACAAATGGTGATCCACCTAGTTGTGGGTGAGCGGGATCGCTAAATAATTGGAAGCCAACGTTTGAAAGCTTCTCGCCGACTCGAGTTCCACCACCATTTTTTGAAAAGACGCTCTGGCCTTCAAAGGCGTCGCGTCCACCAGAGACCCACATCATGTAGACGTAGATATCGGCAATTGAACCTGATGGAAAGATTGTGTCGTAACGTCCTGCAGGAAGATCAATCTTCTTTTCTTGCCAGGCTAGACGTTGGCGAACGGCAGCATCGATTGTTGCAACCGAGACATCCTTAAAGTCGTGCGTCTCCACGCCGTTCCATGTCGAACGTGATCTCTGATGCGACTTTCCAGTCATCTCGACTCGACCAATAGGTGAGTCGTGACGCAGGCGCATTCCTCCCTTGGATCCAACCCATAATGTCTCGTGGGTGTGTTCGGCATATCCAAAGAGTTCAATGGCATCTGACTTGGAGCGATGCATCATGTCACCAAGATCAGGAGCAAAAGTTGAAAATACTTCAGGACCGGTTGGAATATGTGGCGCTGACCAATTACCCATTGAAACATCTTTTGCAAGAGGTGCGAAATCTTCTGCTGCTCCTGCTGCAAGTGCTGAAGCTTTTGCCTCACTTAACACTGAATCAATGTCACCCTCATCAATATTTGTACGCGTTACACCACCGGAAGCCATTGATCCGCCAACGGCAACAAAAGCAATAACTGTGACGCTACGTTCTTGAATAACGCCATTAGTTGTCAGGGTGCTACTAGCCCAACGCAGATTCGCCTGAGTCGAGTCTTTAACAACTACGATGCAATCATCAGTTGTAGAACGAGCGATTATCTTCTCTACTAGATCTTGTGCTGAAATCATTTGCCAGCCTCCGCAACTGTATTGAGAACATTCACCTTGTTAAACACTGCCGCAGGACAGCCGTGACTGACAGCGGCGACCTGTCCAGGCTGGGCTTTTCCGCAGTTGAATGCGCCGCCAAGAACGTAGGTAGAAGGACCGCCCACTGACTTCATGGAACCCCAGAAGTCAGTGGTTGTTGCTTGATAGGCAACATCTTTAAGTTGCCCGGCTAGCTTGCCATTTTTGATTCGATGGAATTGCTGACCAGTAAATTGAAAGTTATAACGCTGCATATCGATCGACCATGACTTATCGCCGAGAATGTAGATTCCATCTTCAACGGATTCAATAAGTGCCTCAAGAGTTGGCCCTACAGGGTTTGGCTGCAGCGAGACATTTGGCATTCTCTGAATAGGTACATGCGCTGGTGAGTCAGCAAAGGCACAGCCATTACTACGATCTTTATTCACGTGGGCTGCGATTCGGCGATCAAGTTGATAACCCACCAGGACGCCATCTTTAACGATATCCCAGCGCTGCGCTGCAACGCCTTCATCATCCCAGCCGACAGTACTGAGACCGTGTTCGGTGCTGCGATCACCGGTGACATTCATCAGGTGCGATCCGTATTGAAGCGTGCCGAGTTTGTCAGGGGTTGCAAACGAAGTTCCGGCGTAATTTGCTTCATAACCAATTGCGCGATCAAGTTCAGTAGCATGGCCAATTGATTCGTGAATCGTGAGCCAGAGATTTGATGGGTGAATTAATAAGTCATAACGCCCTGGTTCAACAGACGGGGCAGCAACTTTCTCAGCCAAGAGAGTTGGAAGCTGTTCGATCTCTGCATCCCAATTCCAGATCGAGTTATCCATCCACTCCCAGCCGTATCCAGCAGGCTGAGCCAATGTTCGCATCGATTCAAAACCGTGAGCACCGGTTGAGATTGCTTCAATTTGAGTCTGCACGCGAACTCTTTGTTGAGTAGTGCTTGTTCCAGCAGAGTCTGCATAGTGCTTCTGCTCTTTAACAAACATTGTGTGCGCACTTGTGTGATTTACCGCAGATGAACTCAACAACTTAGAAGAAAGTGATGCGAGTCGATCTTTCTTATCTCCATCTGAAACTGAGAATGGATCAATTGCATAAGATGAAACCCAACTCTGCTTGGCATAAACAGGTTCAGAGACAAGTGATATCTCTTCTGTGGATAGTGGCTTTGATGTCTTTGCCATCGCAACTGCAGTCATGGCTAACTTCTTGGCGGTCTCTGCTGACACATCTGGAGAGGAGGCAAAACCCCACGCTCCGTTGACGATTACACGTACGCCAATTCCAAAATTTGTTTCATCTGATTGCGTCTCAGGCTTGGCATCGCGAAGCGATAAATAACCTGTGCGCGTTCTCTCGATCCGCACATCAACATGTGAAGCACCGGCAGAGGTTGCAGTCAGGATAGCTGCATCTGAAACTTGGGTCAGCGGTAGGGCTAAGAAATCGGCATCAACAGTTTTTGACATAAAGCGAACTCTAAAGGATCTGAACCGATCCACCAAGGGCTATAGAAAGGGTGAGAGCAAACACTTAGGAAATCAGTGGAGCTTGCCCAACTGCGGTCATTGGCAGTTTTAATTCCTGCCACTCCAGCATTCCACCTGTCATATTGGTGGCTTCAACCCCGTGAACCTGAAGTAGCTCGCATGCTTGTGCTGAGCGCTTGCCTGAGCGGCAGATAAAGATCACGGGCTTATCTGTCGCAATCTTTCCTGCATCAAAAGTACTTAAGGGATGAAGCGTAAAGAGATCGCTATGTCCTGCATCCCATTCGCTCTGCTCTCTTACATCGACTCCGTATGCCAAACCTGCACTTACCAATTCAAATGCTTCTATAGGAGACATTGTCTTCATCGCTTAGTACTCCAATTCCCGATTCTAAGATTTCTTTGTATCAGATGGCGCAACCGGCCCCTGATCTCTGTCACCTGTTACCAGTGGCAAGTCTGACACGGAGAACACCTTCTCGTAAGGCTCATTGATTAACACCACCCTAAACCCAGCATTCTGGATAAGACTTGCAGCAATTGATGCACGGTAAGCACCCGCGCAGTGGACCCAAATTGTTTTCTCGCTAGGCAGTTCAGCCATTCGATCGGCGAGTTCGTGTAAAGGTATATGGCTGGTGTGAGCGATATGTGATGCCTCTCGCTCGCTATTGCGTCGCACATCTAGGACAAGAATCTTTGAATCAGTGAGAACTGCAGGGACATCTTTGAATTGGACGAGAGGGGTAGGGACGGTCTCACTCACACTCTTAATGTCACCGACAAAACTTGCCTGTGGTCGGTCGATTCCAATCCGCACCAGTTCTCGCTGCGCTAGAGAGATCTGCTCAGCTTGATCAGAGATAAGCACGAGTTCTTTGTCATATGGAAAGAGCCATCCCAGATATGTAGCAAAAGAGCCTGAAATACCAAAGTTGATCGTGCCCGCAAGGTGAGCACTAGCCCAGACATCTTTATCACGCAGATCAACCACCCAGGAATCTCCTGCAATTACCTTGAGTAGTTCTTCACTGCTCAGGCGAGGTAGTTCTGTGAGATCAATTGGAGCTGCACCGGCGAGATTACGTGGACCCATGTGCTTGTAGTACGCAGGGAAGTTATCAAGGCCTGCCAAAGTTTGACGCACAAAATGTTCAACAGGCAGTTGTAGCGCAGGATTTCCTAACTTCTCATCTTTAATAGTCGAAGATGTTCCAGAAGTTGACGTTGCTGCGCAGAATGAACCGAAACCATGCGTTGGATAGATTGGTGTTCCATCTTCAAGCATCTCTGTAATGCGATGAGCCGACCCGTGTTGCAGCGCTGCTAATTCGGCGGCAAAACTATCTCCGAGTAAATCAGGGCGCCCGGTTGATCCGTGTAGCAGCGAACCTCCAGTGAAAATACCTGCGGGGTTTTCTGATCCGTTATGTAGAACATATGAAAGATGGGTGAATGTGTGGCCAGGGGTATGGAGAGCCTTGATGCCGAAGGTGCCGATTGCAAACTCATCCAAATCGTGTGCTGCCGTACGTTTAAATTCAACTGGATCTTCGGCACTGGTTATATAAGTCGCTTGGTGATTCTGCGCGAGAACTAACCCACCGCTGACATAGTCATTGTGCATATGAGTTTCAACTACTGCGCCAAGGGTCAAGTTGTTATCGGCGAGCACTTGATCAACACGATCGATATCGCGTTGAGTATCTACCACCAACGCTGTTTTTCCATCGTGGGCGATATAGCCACGATCTCCAAGAGTGGGTGTATCTAAGCTGATGACAGTTATTGACACTTTGTGCTCCAATTTTTCTTAATCCTAGCATACCCCAGGGGGTATCCGTCAATGCACTAGGTTAGGCTGGGCAACTGAGCAAAGGATGGAAAATGAAGACAGTACTTCTGACAGGCGCAGGCGGATACATCGGTAAGCACGTTGCACTTCAACTTCTCAATAAGGGTTATGCCGTAAGGGCCTCAGTCCGAGATTTGAAGAGGTCTGAAGAGATCAGAGCTGCAATCACACCCCACCTTGCTTCAGGGATAGATCTTCAGGCGTCTCTAACCTTTGTTGTATTGGATTTAGAGGAAGATGCTGGGTGGGATCAAGCGCTGGCTGGTGTCGATGTACTGATGCACACCGCATCACCATTTCCTATCGCTTCACCAGAAAATGAGAACGACATTATTCGCCCGGCCGTTGATGGAACGCTGCGTGCTTTGCGTGCGGCAAAAAAAGCTGGCGTTAGGCGCGTGGTGCTCACCTCTTCTGTAGCTGCAGTTTATGGGAATGATCTGCCTAAAGGTGTCTCCGAGTTTGACGAAACGATGTGGACAGATGTGAACCATCCCGTTGGCAGGGTTGCATACACAAAATCAAAAACATTAGCTGAAAAAGCTGCCTGGGATTTCATTAAGTCAGAAGCCAGCGATATTGAATTAACGACAATCAATCCGGTTTTAGTTTTAGGCGCACCTCTTGATCGCCATTTCGGCTCCTCGATATCTGTTGTTGCACGAGTCTTAAAAGGCAAAGACCCTATGTTGCCAGATTTGCGTTTTGGAATTGTAGATGTGAAAGATGTAGCAAAGATGCATGTTGATTGTATTGATCTTAAGTCAACTTTTGGCCAACGAATTTTGGCATCATCTCAAACGCTTTCATTCGTTGACATCGCAAGGATTATTAAGTCTGCTTATCCAGCAAGCAAAACCAAGACCGGGAAAGCCCCAACCATTTTGATCAAAATTCTCGCTAAATTTGATGGAGACATTAGGGCGGTTCTGCCATTACTCGGTAAACCCATGCTCGTAAGTAATAAGAAAGCTCAATCACTTCTTGGGGTGAACTTCATCTCAGCGGAGACGTCGGTGAAAGAATCAGCAGCATTCCTGATCAATAATCGATAGGGGCTAGTGCCCGACACATGACCATTGAACTTGCGAAGAATGTGACCGACACATACGATTTGCCCTAATTAAGGGGAGTACCTAGATACAGCTACCTCGTCAATACGGCCTAAAAACCCGGGGCGCTGGCCGATTTATCGGTTAGGAAGACCTTGACCGAATTCTCATCCCATGTCGAGTCAAGGAGCTTAATTGTGAAAATTTTGGCGGCTGAAGTTTTACCTTCAGAAGTATTGAAGATGGATGTTTCATTATTAGTGTGGGCCTTAACAATTGCTGCAATTTTGGCACTAGTCGCTGTTGACCTGTTTACGGTTAGCGCCCATCCACACCTCGTAAAATTTAAAGAAGCAGCGGCCTGGTCAATTTTCTACATTGGCATCGCGCTCCTATTTGGCGTGTGGGTCTGGAGCCAATTCGGAGCTACATTTGGCACTCAGTACTTTGGCGCATACCTCGTTGAAAAATCTCTCTCCGTGGACAACCTCTTTATCTTTGTCATTATTCTTGCCCAGTTTGCTGTCCCACCGATCTACCATCAGCGCGTCCTACTTTTCGGTGTGATTCTTGCGCTCATATTGCGTTCAGTGTTTATTGCTCTAGGTGCTGCAGCACTTGCAGCTTTTGCTTTCACCTTCGTCCTCTTTGGCGCAATTTTGATCTGGACCGGAATCGGTCTGTTCAGGCACTGGGATGAAGATCCAGATCCAAATGACAATGTAATCGTGCGGACAGTTCGCAAGCGCATAGCCATGGTGGATGAGTATCACGGCACCAAGATGTTTATTAAGTTAGATGGAAAGCGCTTTGCAACACCGATGTTTATGGTGATGATTGCCATTGCAACGACAGATCTACTTTTCGCACTCGATTCAATTCCTGCTACCTTCGGAATTACGTCAGCGCCATACTTGGTCTTTGCAGCAAATGCCTTTGCTTTGCTCGGTTTGCGAGCCCTTTACTTCCTTATCAAGGGTCTCTTAGACCGTTTGATTTATCTTTCGCTTGGACTTTCTGTCATTCTCATCTTCATCGGCATTAAGTTAATTTGGAATTTTGTTTATTATGAGAAGTTCATTGAAATTCCTAAAATCCAAACTAATGTGAGCCTTCTTGTAATTGTCCTGATTCTCATAGTCACAACAGTTCTAAGCTTGATCAAGAGTTCAAGGAACCCTGAGATGAAGGCAACCGCCGGACGCATGGGAGATCCATTGCATGACGATAAGGATCCAAAGAAGTTGGCCAAAGAAAAGCCAGAATAGGTTCTATGCGCGGATCGTTAGCCCTCGTCGGATCTGGTGAGTATCTGCCTGCAATGGCAGAGTTTGAGAAATCACTGATCAAAGATGGTGAGGCTAACGGTCACCGCCCGCGTTACATTCAGATTCCTACCGCTGCTGGTCAGGAGAGCATTCAAAGAATTGAGTTCTGGAAAGAGTTAGGGGCAACTCAGGCCGAACGTCTCGATGCCGAACAGGCCTTCTTACCAATCTACACTCGAGAAGATGCATTCAATCAAGAGTTCGTAGAAAAGATTGCAGGTAGCGCCCTTGTCTATATGTCAGGTGGGGATCCCCATCATCTTTCCAAGACGCTTATCGATACACCTGTATGGCAGGCAATTCTGAAGAATTGGGATGATGGTGGCTCACTGGCTGGATGTAGTGCTGGTGCAATGGTGATGAGCAGCCATATCCCAAACTTTCGATTTACAAAGAAGCCTCCAACTCAAGGGCTTGAGATTATCGATGGCATCAGAGTAATCCCGCACTTTAATAAGTTCTTTAAGTGGATTCCTGATAGCGCCGCAAAGGTGTTGTTGCATGCACCGGATGGAACAATTCTTCTAGGAATCGATGAACTTACAGCGCTAGTACAGCGAACAGGTACAACAAGTTGGAAAGTGCAGGGCGAACAATTAGTTCATATTGTGAGTGGCCTACCGCAAGCCCAATTCAAAGACGGCGACGAACTTACTTTATCTCTTTAAGTCGAGCGGCAATCATTGATAGAATTAACTTGTTATCAACTACCCAATCATTAGGGATTGCTATGGTTTTCTTTGTCACTCTTACGCCATCGATTTTCTCAAATTTAGCTCCGAAGTTTTTTAGTACATCACCCCATGGCGCTATTGAGATGTGATTGGCGGAAACTGAAGCTCCAAATACATACTCTGTGCCACTTTTAAGCATTGGTTGATTCCATGCAATCACAAGTTCTAGGTCAGGATACTTAGTCGTAATCACCTTGATAATCTCTTTCACCTTTTTAGCTTGCTGTGGATCGATGCTTTTGAAATACGCAGCGGGTGATGCATGACGCTTAGCCGATAGCGAGCCTCGCGAAAACATGACGAGCGCATTGGCATGAGCCTGGCTGAAGCCGTAATTCTCACGAAGATAGGCAATCTGTTCTGGATACTTTTTCCCGTCGAGCTTTTTCATGATGGCAAACCAGTACGCCATCTTCTCGCCATACTTTTTCTCTATGGCAGGGAAGTGTTTCTCACGATCACCTTCTGAAACGCTCATGGGGTGATTCTATAACAGCCTCAAATAGCGAATTCGGATTGGCCTAGTTAGACTCAAGATCTGTACTTATCAGCCATAGTCGGGAGATCAGCAATGCAAGATTCAGCAATGCAAGATTCAGCAAAATGCCCAGTAGCCCACGGTGCGCTAACGCAAGTTGGTGACACCAATACCCACTGGTGGCCGAAGGCGCTCAACCTCGACATCTTGCATCAGCATGATCGCAAGACAAATCCACTTGGCGAAAACTTTGATTATTCAAAAGAACTTGAAAAGCTTGATGTAGCTGCGCTAAAGAAAGATATGCATGCGTTGATGACAGATAGCCAAGCATGGTGGCCTGCAGACTGGGGTCACTACGGCGGATTAATGATTCGAATGGCCTGGCATTCAGCAGGTTCATATCGAACAGCAGACGGCCGTGGCGGCGCTGGAACAGGTAACCAAAGATTTGCGCCCCTGAACTCATGGCCAGATAACGTCAACCTTGATAAGGCACGCAGACTGTTATGGCCGGTTAAGAAAAAGTACGGAAACCAAGTCAGCTGGGCAGATCTCATGATTCTTGCAGGAACGATCGCATACGAATCAATGGGCTTGAAGACATTTGGTTTTGCATTTGGACGCCCAGATATCTGGCATCCAGAAATTGATATTTATTGGGGCTCAGAGAGTGAATTCCTTGCACCAAGTGAGCAGCGGTATACAGATCTTAATGATCCTTCAACGCTAGAAAATCCACTTGCTGCAGTACATATGGGACTCATCTATGTAAACCCAGAAGGTGTTAATGGTCAACCAGATCCATTGCGCACTGCAGGTCAGGTGCGTGAAACATTTGCACGTATGGCGATGAACGATGAAGAGACCGTCGCACTTACTGCGGGTGGCCACACAGTTGGTAAGGCACACGGAAACGGCAAGGCATCAAATCTTGGTCCAGCTCCAGAAGGTGCTGACATTGCAGAAGGCGGCCTAGGGTGGATGAATCACAGTACGCGCGCGATCGGTCGCGATACTGTTTCAAGTGGACTTGAAGGTGCGTGGACAACTCATCCAACACAGTGGGATAACGGTTACTTCCATCTTCTACTTGGATACGAGTGGGAGTTAAAGAAGTCTCCAGCAGGTGCTCACCAATGGGAGCCAATCAATATCAAGGAAGAAGATAAGCCAGTTGATGTTGAAGATCCATCTATTCGTTACAACCCAATGATGACCGATGCTGATATGGCGATGAAAATGGATCCGATCTATCGCGAAATTTCAGAAAAGTTCTATGCAAACCCTGCATACTTTGATGAAGTGTTTGCACGCGCGTGGTTTAAGTTAACGCACCGCGATATGGGACCAAAGGTTCGCTACATCGGACCAGATGTTCCGGCAGAAGATCTGATCTGGCAGGATCCAATTCCTGCAGGCAATAAGAGCTACAACGTTGCTGATGTGAAGGCAAAGATTGAGGCACTTAATCTTCCGGTGGCAGATCTCGTTGCAACAGCATGGGATAGCGCTCGCACCTATCGCGGTTCAGATATGCGTGGAGGTGCAAATGGTGCACGCATTCGTCTTGCACCACAGAAAGATTGGGAAGGTAACGAACCTGCACGACTTACACGCGTACTTGCAGCCCTGACACCAATTGCAACTGCAACAGGTGCCAGCCTTGCTGACATCATCGTCTTGGCAGGAAATGTGGGCGTTGAGAACGCAGCGAAGGCAGCTGGCGTTAATGCAACGGTTCCATTTGCCCCAGGTCGCGGGGATGCTACGCAAGAGCAGACAGATGTTGAATCATTTGCCGTTCTTGAGCCAACACATGATGCATTTCGCAACTATCTCAAAAAAGATTATGCAGTCACCGCCGAAGAGCTCATGCTTGATCGTGCACAGTTGATGGGTCTTACCGCTCATGAAATGACAGCACTTATCGGTGGGCTTCGCGTCATCGGTGCAAACCACGCAGGTTCAAAGAATGGTGTTTTCACTGACAAGGTCGGTGCGCTCACCAATGACTTCTTCGTCAACCTTACAGATATGACTTATGTCTGGGAGCCAGCAGGAGAGAATCTTTACAACCTTCGTAATCGCAGCACTGGTGAAGTGAAATTCACTGCCACTCGTGTAGATCTCGTCTTTGGCTCAAACTCAATCTTGCGCGCATACGCCGAGGTGTATGCACAAGATGATGCTCGCGAAAAGTTTGTTACAGACTTTATCGCTGCATGGACAAAGGTTATGAACGCCGACCGCTTTGATCTATCGGCTTAATCGCTAACCACCGCTTACGTTCGCTCTCGGGCAGTCTTTCGATGGAATATCGAAGGGCTGTCCGAGGCATGTACGGAGCATTTTCTTTCAAGAATGATCGCAGCAAATATGGATCGCGCTTTCCCATTTCGCGCAACATCCAACCGGTCGCTTTATGAATGAGATCATGTTTATCATCCAATAAGTTCTCAGCAATCACAACAGTGGGTCCAGTAATCCCGCGACGCAAAAAGGCAAAAGTGAAAACCATGGCAACGCGACGATGCCATAGGTCTTTACTGTGTGAGAGTTTTTCCAACAACTTCATGTGATCTGGATCTGTGATCAGGTAATCACCGATGATTGGCGCACTCACATCAACTAAATCCCAGTTGTTGACATGGCCGGCACGAAGCATCTTCATGTAAAAATTAAAGATCTTCTTTCGTGATTGCTCATCCTTATCACGCTTGTACCTCAGAGTGAGAATAATGAGCCCACAGAGACGTTCTTCGTGAATAGGGGAGTCAATGACCTTTTCAAGCTCTGTAAATGAAAGATCAATGTATTTCTTTGCTACCAGGCGCGTATCGGGAACAATGACGCCGATAAAGCGATCTCCTTCTCCGTATTCCCCCGGACCGGTCTTATAGAAACGCGCAAGATCTGACGATCTGCCCTTACGAGCCAGGGCATGAAGGTCTTTCACCAGACTCATTGAGAACTCTTTCTTCTGAACCTCACTCCAAAATAGAGGGAGAGTGAGAGAAAGAGTGCTGCGACAATAAAAAATCCAATATTCGAGTAGTACCTATCTTGCTCTTCCTCTTGATACACCACTTCAACGCCGAGATCGGATTCAATTGTGGTGGCGGATTGAGTTGA
>JBILRA010000030.1:0-14547 GCA_044372915.1 Candidatus Planktophila sp. | reverse complement strand
TATCGCAGATCAGCGATGGTGATTGAATCTCAATGCTGCAGCCACTGATGAATGTGCGCCGGGGCGATCCTTCGAGATCGACTCTCCTTTCACGCTTAATCGATGGATGAAAGATCGAATTTTCGCGATGTCAGCGACCTTCTATACACTTAGATAACAACTCAATAGTGGCAATGCATAACAGTCGACGTTTTAAGTGAGTCCCTGTGTGACTCATCAGAGCGGCGACAATGCTTTCCACACCCATGGGGGTGAACGGTCTCGACTTTGGCTGTTGAGATAGGGGAAGCGGGCCGAGGAAGCCGGAATGATCTCGTAAACCATGAAATCCGTGCACACATAACTGCAGACAACAGTCGCAGTGATTTCGCACTAGCTGCATAAGCTAGTCCCAAATCCGTCAGCCCAGGGGCGCTCTCGCTCTGGAATCTGGCGTCGCTAGAGAGCTTTTCATCTGCATAGCGTTGCGAATGTGCAGAGAGAACAGTTTCGCAAATGAGTTTGTCGGATACTCGTGTGTAAGAGATTCGGAACTGAGAAAACGTTAAACACACTACGCCCGTAGAAGCCCTATTTTAATTCCGAAGGACCCGGGTTCGATTCCCGGCACCTCCACTACTCACCACAGTGATTCATCAGAGCTCAGATGCACCAGGTTTTCCAGGAGTCTCTCTTCGACTGGTTCTTCCAATCTGATACTCAAGTGTGAGTGCAACAAGATTTAACATCATTCCAGCGATAACCATCAATGATGCCATCAATGCAACTCCACTAAGCAAGACTGGAAAACCCATTACAATCCCGATAAGCGCTAATAACGAAATTAGAATTCTTCGCGCGTACCACAGTGCTGGAATCTTTAGCGTTGCCTTCCAGATTGGTGCAAGGGTAAGTAAAATTCCTAGAGGGCCACTCAATAAGATAACGGCCAAAATCATGGCAACAAGTAGTGCAAGTGATTCCATATCTGCATATTACTCGTAGATTCTGAGTACGCTACTGCGAGAGATGTTCCCATTCATCGGCAATTGCAGC
The DNA here is from genome assembly GCA_044372915.1 of Candidatus Planktophila sp. GTDB lineage: Bacteria > Actinomycetota > Actinomycetes > Nanopelagicales > Nanopelagicaceae > Planktophila. The sequence continues at coordinate 13,512 of JBILRA010000030.1, read as the reverse complement.
AAAGAGATACATGTCCACCTGGCGACCATCGTCGCGGGCAACTTTTCTTCTTAGCAAACCCTCACGCTGGTAACCGGCCGAAGCAAGCAATTTAGTGGAGGCAATGTTCTCTATATCCACCATGGCTTCGATTCGCTTAAAACCTATTGTGGCAAAGCCAAAATCAGTGAGCATGCGTACCGCTACTGTTGCAATTGATTTTCCACGCATCGATTCGGTCATCCAGTAACCGATCTCTCCGACACTATTCTTTACGCTTATTGAGTGAAAAGAGATAGTTCCAGCAAACTTTCGATCATCACCATTTCCATATTCAATAACCAAGGGGAGTTCACGCTGTGTTCGAAGCGATGCGTCAACGCGCTGCACGTAGTCAAGGGCATGAGCCATCGAGTAATCAGCGCTGATGGCGGTGAAGCGTGGAATCAGAGGATCTTGGCAACTATCAAAAACTGCCTGAGTATCCTTCAGCTCTGGTTTTCGCAGGTGTATTAAACCTCGCGATAGGTTCGGAATTTCTGTGGGCCACCAGATCATTAGTTTTACTACTAGCCAATGAGCTCTGGGCTGCGAGCCTTACTCTGATCATGGGTGCAGGTGAGATTTGAATCAAGACTTGCACACGAATCACATAGAAGAATCAATTGATGGCATGAAGCTGTGCTGCAATTTCTAAACTGATTAGTTGATGCCTCACACTTTTCACAATTACCGATAACTTTGGCGTGATCTGAAAAATCCATTTTCATGCGGGAGTCAAAGATGTAGAGAGATCCTTCCCAGAGCCCGTCATCTCCGAAAGCGTTACCGTATTTAACAATTCCACCATCAATCTGATAGACCTCTTTGAATCCATTCTTGACCATTACAGCAGAGAGAATTTCACATCGAATCCCACCGGTGCAATACGTCACCACAGGTTTATCCTTGATGTGGTCATACTTTCCACTTTCGATCTCATCGATAAAGTCACGAGAAGTGGTTACGTCAGGAACTATCGCCCCTTTAAATTTTCCAATTTCTGCTTCGAATGCATTACGTCCATCGAAGAAAACAACGTCGTCACCACGCTCTTGCACGAGTTTTTCAACTTGATCTGGACGTAAATGTGTACCGCCGCCAACCACTCCATTCTCATCCACCTCAATGACATCAGGATCACCGAAGGCCACAAGCTCAGATTTAACCTTGACGGAGAGGCGCGGGAAATCATTTCCTGTTCCTTCAGACCATTTAAAACCCATCTTCTTGAAACCAGGATAGCTACGAGTCTGGCGGACATACTTTTTAAGTGCTGCCATCTCACCGCCAAGAGTTCCGTTGATTCCGTGCTTTGAAATGAGAATACGACCAGTTAATCCAAGAGTTGTGCAGAGTTGTTTCTGCCAAAGAAGCATCGCGTCTGGATCGCTAATCGGCGTGAAGCAATAATAGAGAATCACCTTATTGAGCTTTGGCGCGTGCTTGTTCACGGGACAATTCTAACGCGGTGCGGGAAGGGTTAACTACCCTCAAGAATTGAGCGCACAGGAGTTTGATAGATCTTGCCTAGGGGCGAAGTCCAGGTGCATGAACCATCTGCGCGAGACTCGATGCTCCATCCGCCATGTGTTTTCAAAAGGTGGTGACGTCGACAAAGTGCACCAAGATTATCAAGAGATGTAGTTCCACCATCTTCCCAACTTTGTGCATGATCTAAATCCGAGAGAGCAGCAGAGCGCCGACATCCTGGGAATCGACATGTTCTATCTCGAGCGATAAGAAAATCAATTAGACCTTGCGGAGGTTCGTATGTCTCTCTTCCATAATCTAAAAGCACGCCAGTCTGAGGATCTGTAATAAAACGTCTCCATTTTCCATCACTTGCTAGTGCACGAGCCACTGATGCCGGGATTGCTCCATATCCAGCTAATTGGCCAGGATTTTCACTCAATCCAAGCAACGTTGGAAGATCTATCGTCACATTGATTGTAATGGGTCTTCTATGAAGTGCAACATCTTTAAGTTTTGATGCAAGAGCAAAACCAGCAATAGCAGTTAAGGCATCAGCACGTTTCATATCTGCACTACGTAAATCCTTCCCAGCGCTCTGATTCCTTGCACCATCTTCGTTGTGTGAATTTTTCTGAGCATTGCGGCCCTCTGCGCTATCTGAATCGATCCGATCACTCCTCACAATAAATGCTTCAATAGCCTTCATCACAGTTTGTGCATCTTCTGCCGGCAGAATTGCAACTACCGTCGACATACCATCTATATCGTTATAGCAATTAACGCGTCTGCTATCTCGCGCCTTCTCTACAACTTCTTCAAAGGTATCGGGTGCAAACTTTGCAATCGCTGTGCGCACCTGCTGGGCCACCTGTGAAGGGGTGTGAAATTCGGCATAAGAAATGGCGCGCTCTTCTATAGAAAACACTGCAAACTCACTTAAACCATCGCGTATTGCAGAGGCAGTTTCTTTGGCAATAACTGTTGCGTGAGCCGGGCTAATCTCACCTGTTGCAAGAGCTGAACACGTTTGAGGAAGATGATTTACAAGTGTTCGAGCAACATCAATACGCATCTGTGCTGTTCCTGCAGATAACCGCAGCGCACTTGAAACATCTTCACGCTCTGCTTCGTCGACTCCACCGAATGGACCATCTGCGATGGTGGCCTCTATTCCCGCAACTGCCACGATCGCCCGTTGCATCGCAGCCTGTAACCAACTTGTTTGCCGTTCCAGCGCAGCAAGATAGTCAACACGTGCTGCCGGAAGTAGTGTCCGTGGATCAATGGCAATTAAGCCAGTAAGAGTTGAAATACCTGGCGCCGCCGCTAGGAGCAGAGCAACATCCTCTTCGGAAGATGTGGTGATTGCTGCGGCGAGGTTCATGTGGTGATAGTGCTTGTGGGCGCTGACATGAAAGGTGGGGAAAGGGGAGTTATCCCCAGTTGTCTCCTAAGAAATCAGCATAAAGCAATAAAACTAGTGGAGAAATAAGAAATTATCGCTCGCTTGATTCCTGCATATCAGTGGGCGCACCATGTACATCGAGTACACCAGCAGAACCATCGACACCAGCAGAACCATCGACACCAGCAGAACCATCGACACCAGCAGCATCACCTTGCAATTTGTCGGTGCGATGAAGCGGTGCCTTTGGCTTGGCATCTTCCTTATAGATAGCTGGAATAGAGCCAAGGAGACCTTTCTGGAAATCTTCAAATGCCTGCAGTACTTCGCGCTTTGTATTCATAACAAAGGGCCCCATCCATGCAACAGGTTCTTTAATTGGTTGGCCGCCCAAGATAAACAATTCTAGGTTTGGCGAACGTGATTCTTGATGTTGCGCTGCTTTAACAACTATCTCATCACCTTCACCAAAGACTGCAAGCTGTCCCATTTGAATTGGTTGTGATTGCGCACCCACAAAACCGTGACCTGCCATTGAGTAGACAAGTGCGTTGTAATCACGTCGCCATGGAAGTCGAAGCTCAGCACCCGGTGCAACAGTTGCATGAATCAAAGTGATCGGAGTCTGAGTTGAACCAGGCCCCACATGGCCATCAAGTTCACCTGCGATGATTCGAACAAGTGCGCCACCATCCTGAGTTGTAAGTAACGCCACATCATTTGCACGTACATCTTGGTATGCGGGAGGAGACCATTTCTTAGCTGCAGGAAGATTGACCCACAGTTGAAATCCATGGAACAAGCCACCGCTCAGTACCAAACTTTCAGGGGGAGTTTCGATATGGAGAATTCCACCACCGGCAGTCATCCACTGAGTGTCGCCATCTGAAATTGTGCCACCACCACCATTTGAATCTTGGTGATCAAAAATTCCGTCAATGATGTAAGTAACTGTTTCAAAACCACGATGTGGATGCCATGGAGTTCCCTTAGGCTCTCCTGGCGCATATTCAACTTCACCCATTTGATCTAGGTGAATAAATGGATCTAGCTCAGCCAAATCAACGCCAGCAAATGCGCGGCGCACAGGAAATCCTTCGCCCTCAAATCCTTGCGGTGCAGTAGTGATGCTCTTTACGCGACGAGGCTGGTTTCCTGTAACGGCGGTGATGCGCGGAAGTACGGTGACATCGGAAACTGTTACTGCTGGCATGGTTGCTCCTTCGCTATGGTCTGAGAGTAATTGAACTTTCAACTACCAGCAACTTCAAATGCTGTCCTCTTTATGCAGCCCAAAAGAGAGGCTTAACTCTGTATGCGCGCGGCAATCACCGAGAGATCTTCGCCAGGCAAATAACTACAGGGCTTTAAGTGCAGAAACAACCTTTGTGAGCGAAGCCTTTGCATCTCCAAAGAGCAACATCGTCTTTGGATCATAGAGAAGTTCATTCTCAATTCCGGCAAATCCTGGGCGCATTGAACGCTTAAGGAAGATGACATTTGCTGCTTGTGAAACTTCCAAGATTGGCATCCCATAAATTGGACAACCAGGCGAAGTTTGAGCAGCTGGGTTCACAACATCGTTTGCACCAATAACAATGGCAACGTCAGTCTGACCAAATGTTGGGTTCACTTCTTCCATCTCAACTAGCTGGTCGTAAGGAATATTAGCTTCAGCAAGCAGCACATTCATATGGCCTGGCATGCGACCCGCAACTGGGTGAATTCCGTAAGCAACATCGATGCCCTTGGAAATCATTAAATCTGCAAGTTCTCGCACAGTATGTTGTGCCTGCGCAACAGCTAATCCGAAGCCCGGAACAATTACTACGCGGCGAGCATAGTTAAGCAAGATTGCAACATCATCTGGTGATCCGCTGCGAACAGGGCGATCTTCCACAGCGCCGCTTGAGTCTTGTGGCTTTGCAGTGAATGCACCAAAGAGAGTTCCAAAGAGTGAACGCCCCATTGCTTCGGCCATCATGCGTGTAAGGATTGTGCCTGATGCACCAACGAGTGTTCCAGCAATAATGAGAAGTGTTGAATTGAGAACGTATCCACTTGCTGCAACTGTAAGACCGGTAAATGCGTTAAGAAGTGAGATAACAATAGGAACATCTGCGCCTCCCACAGGGAGAACGAAGAGAATTCCAAATGCAAGCGAGAGTCCTGCAACAACTAATAATGGGGTAGTACCTAGAGCAACAACGACCCAGACCGAAGAGCCCAATACAGCGGCAAGTGTGGCTGCAATAACAAAACGGCCACCTGGGAAAACTACGGGGCGGGTAGTCATGAGTTCCTGCAACTTAAGGAATGTGACAATCGAGCCGCTGAACGATACGCAGCCAACAACAACTGTAAATACTGTGAAGATCACTACAGCGGTTGTGGCCTTATCTCCAAGGTTGAGATATTCAACAATTGCAACGAGCGCTGCTGCGCCTCCACCCACACCATTAAAGAGTGCGACAAGTTGTGGCATCTGAGTCATCTGCACTTTGCGAGCTGCAGGTACACCGATGATTGTTCCAACAGCAATTGCTCCTAAAATCCAACCTAAATTCTCTATCTCTCCGTGGAAGAAGACGACAACGGTTGCAATTCCCGCACCGAGTGCGCCAAGCAGGTTTCCACGTCGAGCGGTTCGCGGATGTGAGAGACCTTTGAGGGCCAGGATAAAAAGTACGCCGGCAGCAAGACCAATGAGGTCATAGACGAAATCACTCATTTTTCTGCCCCCTTCTTACCCTTAAACATTTCTAGCATTCGGTCTGTGACGACAAATCCACCAATCATGTTGATTGTGGCAAGAATTATCGCCGCTATTGAGAGGGATAGCTCAAGAGTTGTTGTGGCGTGCGAGCAGACAATTATCGCTCCAACCAGAATTACGCCATGAATTGCGTTGGCACCTGACATCAACGGAGTATGTAGCGTTGATGAAACTTTGGATACAACTTCAAAACCAACGAAGATTGAGAGCGTAAAGATTGAAATCACTGCAATAGCTGTGAGTTCCATTCTACTTACCTGCCTTTCGATCGACGCCGGCATGTGTGACAACAGAGCCTTCGATAATTTCATCATCGAAATTGATATCGAATGCCAACTCACTTCCTTCAACGGAAGGCTTCGTAAGTAGTGTTAATAAATTGACCACATTGCGTGAATAGAGACTTGAAGCGTGGAATGAGAGTTGACTTGGCACATCTTTGCCACCCCAGATGCGCACACCCTTTGCTGTGGTGACGATTTCACCAGGCTTTGATCCTTCAGCATTTCCGCCAGTTTCAGCAGCAAGATCGATGATGACAGTTCCTTCTTGCATGGAATCAATCATTGCAGCTGTCATTAAACGCGGTGCTGTACGACCTGGAACCGCAGCAGTTGTAATAACTACATGTGATTTAGCAATATAAGGAGTTAAGAGCTCGCGCTGTTTTGCCGCACGCTCTTCCGTCATCTCACGCGCATAACCGCCAGCACCCTCAAGAGATTCAAGTTCTAATTCAATAAAAGTCGCACCCATTGATTTCACTTCATCGGCAGATGACGGACGAACATCGTATGCGCTGACCACAGCGCCTAATCTGCGCGCGGTTGCAATCGCCTGTAATCCTGCAACTCCTGCTCCAAGGACAAGCACTTGAGCAGGAGTAACTGTTCCAGCTGCTGTCATTAACATTGGGAAAAATCGTGGAGAGAGTTCGGCGCCAACGAGGGCGGCGCGATAGCCAGCACAGAGAGCCTGTGATGTAAGTGCATCCATCGACTGCGCACGAGAAATTCTGGGAACAAGTTCTAATGAGAAGGCGGTGACTCCTGCCTTCACAGCTGCTTCAACACTTTCGCGCTGGTTAACAATAGAAAGGAATGAAATTGTGATTGCACCCTTTTTTAGCGTCGCAATCTGAGTTGGGGTTAGCGCTGTAACCGAGAGAACTACATCGGCATTCTTAAGCACATCTCCAGAAACAACCTGTGCACCTGCGGCACGGTAAGCATCATCATTGGCTTGTGCACCGAGTCCAGCACCTGATTCAATCGCGACATCAAGACCGAGTCGAGTTAACTTATTGATGATGTCGGGAACAAGGGCTACTCGTAATTCGCCATCGTGAATCTCTCTTGGGACGGCTACTAACATGGGGTAAAGAGTACTTAGTTACCCTTAAGTTCTCCACGCGAAGCGTGATAAAGAATTGACTGAATCGTGGTTCTACGGTGAAAAGCCTGTCGCCAGATGACAGATCGAGGCCCATCAATGATCTCTGCCTCAACTTCTTCGCCTCTGTGGGCGGGTAAGCAATGCATGAATATCGAATCAGGTGCAGCGAGATCCATGAGGTAAGAGTTGATTGCATATGGTGAGAGCGCTGCGATCTTTGCACTCCTTTCTGCTTCTGGGTCACCCATAGACATCCAAACATCTGTGTAGAGAACGCTCGCCCCGCGAGATGCGATTTCTGGATCATGGAGCACTTCGACTCGTCCGCCAGTCTTTGCCGCAATTGAATTCGCGTGAGCAATGACAACCGGATCAGGCGACCAAGATCCTTCTGGGGTGGCTGCGACAACATGTGCACCCATTAGCGCACCCATGATTAGCCACGCATGTGACATATTATTTCCATCACCAAGGTAGACAAATTTTCTGCCAGACACATCGCTTCCAAAGTTTTCGCGAATCGTTAACCAATCCGCAAGTAACTGAGTTGGATGATCATCATCTGTGAGCGCATTGATAACAGGAATAGAGGCATGTGCTCCAAGCTCGTTAACATCGGATTGAGCAAAAGTTCTCACAATCATTGCTGAGCAATAGCCGCTAATGATTCTTGCGGTATCTGCAATAGTTTCACCCCGACCCAACTGGAGATCATCTCCACGCAAAAATATTGGGGTCCCACCCAAATGAGCGACAGCAGTTTCAGACGCCAGGCGAGTGCGAGTTGAGGGCTTAGTCATATAAATTGCGACACTTTTGTTTGCAAGGGCATCGCGGGATCTCAGCGGATTAGAAGCAAATTCTGTTGCTGTTGCCAGAAGCATCTCGACATCATCGCGCGATAAATCTTGCGTGCGCAGTAAGTCCTTCATCGAGAAATTGTATCGGCAACCAGTATCCTTGGGTACATGGGTTTATTTTCGCGCGGCAATCGAGGTTTATCGCTCGAAGGCGATACTGACCTACTGACGCGTCCAGAACTCGATGAAAATGACGAGGGTGGTCATGATCGCTATGCGCATTACATCAAGAAAGAAAAAGTGGTCGAATCCGCTGTAACAGGCAAAGCGGTAAGAGCTCTCTGTGGAAAGAAGTGGGTTCCGACCCGAGATCCCGAGAAGTACCCGATCTGCCCTGCATGTAAAGAAATTTACGATTCCCTTCCTCGTAAAAAAGAATCGGAATGAAGCGTCGCTATTCGCTGAGACTTCTCCTGGCGATTCTTTTTGTTATAACCCCACTTGCTCAAGCGGAAGTGGCACGCGCCGAAAATCCGCCACGAAAAATTCTTACCGGGTGGCTCCCGTATTACTCAATGAAAACTTATCTGCCTGCCGTCCTTGCGAATGCAGACTTGATAAAAGAAATTATGCCTTTTTGGTACACCCTCAGGTATGACGGAAAAACCAAGAAGCCAGTCGTTGTAGATGTCTATAAAACGGCAAACCCTAGCGTCCCAATTACAACACCGCTCACGGCGTTACGAAATGCTGGAATGACAATTATTCCTACGATTACTGATGGAACAGATAAAATGATGTTGGCAAACTTAATCTCAAAGCCTGCATCACGAAAACAAGTAGTTGATGCAATTGTGGCAACGGTTGCTTCGCAAAATTACGAAGGAATTGATCTAGATTTTGAAGGATTTGCATTTATTGATTCACCGTCGACGTGGAAAGCAACTGCACCGAATTGGGTGCTTTTCATCAAAGAACTAAGCGCAGCACTTCGCGCGCAAAACAAACTTTTATCTGTGACGACTCCTTATGTATTTAACCCTGCGGAGGCGCAGAAGGGTTACTTTGTTTATTCATGGGCTGGCATAGCACCCTATATCGATCGACTACGCATTATGACGTACGACTATTCAACATCTCGTCCAGGACCGATTGGACCAATTGCATGGACGGAGAAAACCGTTAAGTATGCAATTTCAATTATGCCGGCATCTAAAGTTTATTTAGGGCTTCCTGGCTATGGAAAAGACTGGGTAACTAAGGTTGAGGGTATCTGTCCTGCAAATTTAACAAAGATTATTTCACCATCTGCAAAGGCTGGAACTTTTCTTATGCGTGATGCAGCCAATATCGCTGCAACTTATGGCGCTGTACCTATCTATAATGAAAAATTCGCAGAAGTCTCGTTCTCTTACAAGCGCGAGTACACAGGGCAGACAAGCAGTGGACTCTCCACGACGTGCACGGCAAGTAGAACGGCCTGGCACCAGAACGCACAGAGTTTCTCAGAGCGCGCTAAATTGATTGCCAAACATCAATTAGGAGGAGCAGCACAATGGGTTATTGGCCAGGAGGAACCCTTAGCGATGGTTGCGATTCGAGAAGTAGCAAAATCTATTGCTCCTGCTCAACTTGATTCAACTCTCTCCTTATCAAAGACAGAAGTTTCCTACGGAAATCCAGTAACTCTTTCAGGACAAATCACTCTCAAAGATAAATCACCTGTGCCGTCCTTGGAATTTGCAGTAGAGGGGACCTACCCTGACGGAACAGTACGAACGTTAACAACGGGTGTGACTGCAATTGACGGTTCATACAGCTTGCCAGTATTGCTTGGTAAGTCTGTCTCTATCCGAGTATTAACAGAATCATCATGGGAACTAGCGGCATCGGTAACTCCGCCGGTAGCGCTCAAGGTTTCTAGGAACCTCATCATTGACCCACCAACATCGGTGAAGGCTGGAGTGCCATTCACTATTTCTGGTGTCGTACATCCACGCGTTGCAGGTACAAGTCTTACCCTTAATTCCCCTACTGGAAAAGTAATTGGATCACCGGTTCAGACAGATTCCCAAGGCGCATTCACATTCACAATCCCAGCCCAAGTGCGTGGAATCAGAACTTATCAGATTGTTATTGCTGCAGACGCTCAGTGGTCACAACTGAAAAGTAAAACATTCTCTATCATTATCAGGTGATGGTAAAAACCGCGACAAATGTTGAAGAAGAGATTGCTGCAATCTTTTCTGGTAATACACCGTGGGTTACGATCGTTTGGGATGACCCCGTAAACCTCATGACTTATGTGACGTACGTATTGATGGAGTTATTCGGTTATTCACGGGAAAAAGCCCATGAACTAATGATGAAAGTCCACACAGAAGGTAAGGCTGTAGTTTCAACCGGCGCGCGGGAAGAGATGGAACACGACGTTGCAAGGCTCCATGAATACGGACTCTGGGCCACACTTCAACGAGGTGATCAAGGGTTATGAGTTCCGAGAAGGGCTTTAAACGCCACGGCTCACATTCTTATGTAGCGCAGTTTGATGAAAGCGAACGCGAGATTTTACTCAATCTGATTGAACAGCTCATTGAGTTATTGTCGGAGCGAGTTGATCACGATCACGACGATCCTCTTGCTGCATTGGTTGGCATTACTTCCCATGATTCCCCACCCGAAGATGAAGTTCTACAGCGATTACTTCCAAATGCGTATGCTGATGAAATTCAGTCAAGTGAATTCAGGCGCTACACGGAATCAACTCTTCGTGGAAAGAAACAGGCACATGCAATGTCTTTGCGCATGCATCTAAAGAGTAGCGACGATGGAATTGTTGATCTAGATCACGAGAACGCCAACGCTTGGCTCGGCGCACTTAATGACATCCGCTTGGCACTGGGCGTTAGATTGAAAGTCGATGAGAATTCTTCTGAACAATTAGAGTTGCTCTCTCCTGATGATCCGATGCGTGGCGTCTATGCCGTATACAGATGGTTGGGTTGGCTACAAGAATCATTACTTGATGCGCTAATGGATGAGTGAGGCTGTACTATTCACTCGTGCTTGAAATATCACGTGAGTTCGTAGATGCAATTCTTGCTCAGTCCCGGGTTGAATACCCAGATGAGTGCTGCGGTGTGATTCTTGGCGCTGCAGGTTCAGGGCGGCCAACTCGATTGAAACCGATGGTGAATGCTGCTCACAGCCCAACATTTTATGAATTTGACTCAAAAGATTTATTGTCTTTATATCGCGAGATTGATGACAACGATGAAGAAATTGTCGTGATTTATCATTCACACACAGAGACTGAGGCTCGCCCGTCTCGCACAGATATCGCCTATGCATCAGAGCCCGAGGCACACTACGTTCTCGTCTCTACCCGCGAAGAGATTGCACCTGCGACTGAATTCCGCTCATTTCGCATTATTGAAGGGGTTGTGAGCGAAGAGGAAGTTTCGATTACCGAATAGCGGAATTTTTCGTCATAATTAGGCCATGACTATCGATGTTCGAATCCCAACAATTCTTCGCCCGTACACCAAGGACCAGAAGAGCGTTCAAGCAACTGGTTCCAATCTGGGTGCACTAATTGCCGATCTCGATCTTAAGTATGCAGGTATCGGTGAGCGACTGCTTGAAGATGGCGCGCTTCGACGATTTATCAATGTATACATCAATGATGAAGATGTACGTTTTCTTGGCGGACTCGATTCTCAGCTAAAAGATGGTGATTCTGTAACAATTCTGCCTGCAGTTGCTGGCGGTTAATTCGGTGACTCGCTTTGATTCACTGGCAGATTCTGTTGGCCACACACCTCTAGTTGGTCTTCCACGACTTTCACCATCACCCCAGGTGCGTCTTTGGGCAAAGATGGAAGATCGCAATCCAACTGGTTCAATAAAAGATCGTGCCGCGCTTTCCATGCTTGATGCGGCAGAGGCAAGCGGTCAGTTAAAGCCAGGTTCAACAATTTTGGAACCGACTAGCGGCAACACAGGAATTTCTTTAGCCATGGCGGCAAAGGTGCGCGGTTACCAGCTCATTTGCGTGATGCCAGAAAATACCAGTCCCGAACGTAGACAGTTATTGGAGATGTGGGGCGCGAAGATAATTTCTTCTCCTGCGGCCGGTGGATCCAATGAGGCTGTTCGGGTAGCAAAAGAGTTATCTCTTGCAAATCCTGAATGGGTATTTCTCTATCAATACGGAAATCCGGCCAATACAGCCGCGCACTACAACTCGACTGGCCCTGAGATTTTTGCAGATCTTCCAACAATTACCCACTTTGTCGCAGGCCTGGGTACTACCGGAACATTGATGGGTGCAGGACGATACTTGCGTGAGAAAAATCCGGATATTCAAATAATTGCAGCAGAGCCACGTTACGGCGAATTGGTTTATGGCCTTCGCAATATCGATGAAGGTTTTGTTCCAGAACTTTATGATGCGTCAGTACTCACACGACGTTTTTCTGTTGGCGCTGAAGATTCAGTACGTCGAGTGCGAGATCTTCTTGATATTGAAGGAATTTTTGCAGGGATATCAACAGGCGCGATTTTGCATGCAGCGATTGCAATCGGAAACGAGGCTCTCCGTGATGGAAAGCAGGCCGATATTGCCTTCATTGTCTGCGATGGCGGATGGAAATATCTCTCAACTGGCGTTTATGGATCCAATGTAGACGAAGCGACGGAGGGATTAGAAGGTACCCTTTGGGCATGAGCTCGGCACCAATTGGCATCTTTGATTCTGGAGTTGGCGGTCTTACCGTTGCACGCGCCATTCTTGATCAGCTACCCAATGAATCAACAATTTATATTGGTGATACTGCGCGCGGACCGTACGGCCCACGTCCACTAGCTGAAGTTCGAGACTTTGCTTTAGAGACAATTGATTTCCTCGTCGATCAAGGTGTGAAGGCAGTTGTCATTGCATGCAATACAGCTAGCGCAGCCATGCTTCGCGATGCACGAGAAAGATACTCAGTACCAGTGGTGGAAGTTATTCAGCCAGCAGTACGACGTGCTGTGGCAGCCACCCGAAGTGGGCGTGTGGGTGTCATCGGAACCGCAACGACTATTGATTCAAGAGCCTATCTAGATGCTTTCGCTGCCGCACCACACCTTGAGATTACGGATGTGGCATGTCCACGTTTTGTTGAATTTGTAGAACGTGGTCAAACATCTGGGCCTGAGATCACAGAGATTGCTCGCACATATTTACAACCGATTATCGATGCAGATGTAGACACACTTGTTCTTGGTTGCACTCATTACCCATTACTCACAGGCGTGATCTCTTATGTTGTTGGTAATCAGGTTTCACTAGTTTCTAGCGCAGAAGAGACTGCAAAAGATCTCTACAGAACGCTAGTTGAGACAGATCAGTTACGAAGTGCTACCGCGGGTCCGGCAGAACACGCATTTTTAGCAACAGGAGATGCGAAGAGCTTCGAGGCTTTGGCCCGTCGTTTCTTAGGGCCTGAAGTCACGCATGTAAAACACCAGGAGCTTTAAACTACCAAGATCTTAAAACCACTACCTTCAACGATTGAGGAATAAATGACACGGATAGATGGACGTACCAATAGTGATTTACGTGAAATCAAAATTACTCGCGGTTGGTTAGATCATGC
>JBILRA010000099.1:0-3927 GCA_044372915.1 Candidatus Planktophila sp. | reverse complement strand
ATTTAATCGACTCTATAGACGTCTTAGTGCCGTAAAGAAAATCTAGAAAATGTTTGAGGTCTCGCGAGTAAGCCGAGATAGTGTTATCAGAAAGACCACGCTCTATTCGAAGGTGATCAATAAAGGCAGAATTTATTGATTGAGGATCAAGGTTAGTAGCCATGTGCAACGGCTACAGCTTCGTACATGATCTTTCCATCGTGAACATTCAATCCTGCAGCAAGTGCTTTATCAGAAGCGATCACCTTCTCCCAGCCGTGCGTAGCTAGTGAGAGCGCATAGGAAAGCGTTGCATTGGTCAGAGCGTATGTTGATGTAACTGGAACTGCTCCAGGCATATTTGCTACACAGTAGAAAATAGATTGATGCACCGCAAAAGTTGGTTCAGCGTGTGTTGTTGGTCTGGAATCTTCAAAGCATCCACCCTGATCAATTGCAATATCAACTAGAACTGATCCAGGTTTCATCTCTTTTACCTGGGCATTACTTACTAGCCGCGGAGCTTTCGCTCCGTGGACAAGTACTGCACCAACGACAAGATCGGCGCTCTTGAGCTCGCGATCAATTGCATGAAAGGATGAAGCAAGAGTCTTCATGCGCCCGTTATAGAGCGAGTCAATATGGGCAAGTCGAGGAAGAGAACGGTCAACAACTGTGACATCTGCTCCCATGCCCATGGCAATTACGGCCGAATTTAATCCGGCAACTCCCCCGCCAATGACCAAAACTTTTGCGGGTGCAACTCCAGGAACTCCACCCATGAGTACTCCACGACCGCCATTGGGTTTTTGTAGCGCACTTGCTCCTACTTGTGCGGCAAGTCTTCCCGCTACCTCAGACATTGGTGCAAGCAGTGGCAGAGTTCCGTTGAGCTCCACTGTCTCGTAAGCGATTGCAGTTATTCCACTTGCAAGGAGAGCATCAGTGCAGGGCTTTGAAGCGGCTAGATGAAGATAGGTGAAGAGAATCTGTCCTCGACGCAATCGCGAATATTCAATCTCAATTGGCTCTTTCACCTTAAGGATCAAATCACTCTTCTGCCAGAGCTTTTCAACATCTGACTCGATACTTGCTCCTGCTGCAATAAAATCTTGATCCGTTATAGCAGATCCGAGCCCAGCGCCTTTTTCAATGAGAACGGAGTGTCCGGCTCGAACAAACTCAGCGGCACCTTCTGGTGTGAGAGCTACGCGAGACTCATGGACCTTAATCTCTTTCGGTACTCCGACGCGCATCTCTACCCCTTTGATCGAATGGCAGCCTGAATCAACCCGATAAAGAGTGGGTGCGGTCGCGTTGGACGAGACCGTAGCTCAGGATGCGCTTGTGTTCCCACGTAGTAAGGATGCACCTCTTTTGGTAACTCGACAAACTCGACGAGATCTAACTCAGCATTTACTCCAGAGAAAACAAGGCCAGCTTCTGAGATCACGCTGCGATAAGAATTATTTACCTCATAGCGATGTCTGTGACGTTCAGATATCGATGTTGCTCCATAGGCTCCAGCAACAATCGATCCAGGTGTGAGCTCTGCTTTATAGAGACCCAGACGCATTGAACCACCCATATCAGCAGCCCCAGCAACAACATCCTCTTGGCCAGCCATCGTTGCGATCACATGTGTGCCATTTTCAGGATCAAACTCCGCTGAGTTAGCATCCTTAATTCCAGCAAGATTTCTTGCCGCCTCGATCACTATACATTGCAATCCGAGACATAAACCTAAGGTTGGAATCTTCTTCTCTCGTGCATATGTCAGTGCACCAAGTTTTCCTTCTATTCCCCGAATTCCAAAACCACCTGGCACGCAAATGGCATCGACGCTAGAAAGTGCCGTTTCTGCTCCTTGGGGAGTCGCGCACTGATCACTTGGTACCCAGACCAATTCGATTTTTGCATTATTTGCAAAGCCGCCTGCTCGCAGCGCTTCTGATACAGACAGATAAGCATCTGGAAGATCAATATATTTACCAACCAGTGCGACCTTTACATGATGTTTCGGCTGATGAACTTTTCCAAGAAGTTCATCCCACTCGCCCCAAACAACATCATGGCCACCAAGACTTAGGCGATCAACGACGTACTTATCTAGCCCTTCACTGAACAAAACCTTCGGAATATCGTAAATACTTGGTGCATCGACAGCAGCGACCACAGCCTCTACATCGACATCGCACATCAGCGAAATCTTTCTCTTGATCGACTCGGGAATTGGACGATCTGATCTGAGGACTACTGCGTCCGGTGCAATACCAATACTGCGCAGTGCAGCCACGCTATGTTGTGTTGGCTTAGTCTTAAGTTCACCTGATGGTCCAATATATGGGACTAGTGAGATATGCAGATAGAAAACGTTATCTCGACCTACTTCTTGACGTAATTGACGAGCAGCCTCCAAGAACGGCTGTGATTCAATATCACCAACTGTTCCACCAATTTCTGTAATCACAACATCAATATCTGGTGCGGCCATTGCGCGGATACGTTCTTTAATTTCATTGGTGATGTGAGGAATGACCTGAACAGTTTCACCTAGATACTCACCACGTCGTTCACGGGCAATAACGCGGGAATACACTTGGCCAGTTGTTACATTCGCTGAACCGTGAAGATTACGGTCCAAAAAGCGCTCGTAATGACCAATATCTAAATCAGTCTCAGAGCCATCATCTGTTACAAACACTTCACCATGTTGAAATGGATTCATCGTGCCTGGGTCTACGTTGAGGTATGGGTCGAGTTTCTGCATTGTGACGCGAATACCGCGAGATACCAGAAGTCTTCCGAGGCTAGATGCTGTGAGCCCTTTACCTAAACTTGAGGCGACTCCACCAGTGACGAAAATATGCTTAGTTACATGCGCTTGGCCCATGGAAGTCAAACCTATCAGTAAATGGCTACTGATTCCGCAACGCTAAGAGTTCACTCGCGTGTTCTTGGGCACTTAAGGATTCATCGAGCCCAGCTAGCATGCGTGCGATCTCACCCACTCGACCCTGCTCATCGAGTTCGGTTACGCCAGAGGCCACAATTTGCCCATCACTATCTTTGGCTACGACGAAGTGTCGGTCTGCCCATGCTGCAACCTGCGGAAGATGAGTGACAACAATGACTTGGGCATGCTGTGAGAGTGCATGTAAGCGACGCCCTACTTCTATTGCCGCTTTACCACCGACTCCAGCATCAACTTCATCAAAAATATATGTTCCTACCGGTGCTGATGCAGCGATAACAACTTCTAGTGCGAGCATGATCCGAGACATTTCTCCGCCGGATGCGCCTTTACCAAGTGCTACTTTCGGAGCATCACGATGACCTTGAATAGACATTGAAATCTCATCACATCCAGTCGGAGTAAAATCGTTCTCCTTAAGCGGGCCATCAAAATCAACTGAGACAACATCGGCATGAAAAATAGTGTGCGGCATAGAGAGTGCGGAAATTTCCTTTGTTACCAAGGTGCCAAGTTTTCCCGCCGCCTGCACACGTTCTACGTTGAGCGCTTTCGCATTTGCGAGAAGTTTTCTCTTCAACACCTTCAGCTCTTCTTCCATCGCCGTAATTCGTTCTTGTCCACCTGAAAGATCGGCGATGGTTTCCTTCGCGTTCTTCACGCGGATTGCAATGGCGGCAAGCTCTTCGTCAATTGAGCCCGTGCTCCCCCATTTCTTTACAAAGGCGGTTATCGACGCCTTACGTTCATTCAAGAAATCTAAGCGCTTAGGGTCTGCCTCTAAGCTGGCAAGATATGAAGCCAACGTGCCTTGTGCATCATCTGCGAGAAAGAAACTTTCAGCAACCGAGGATGCGATCTCATCCAACGCCGCATCCTTACCTTTAGCGCCCTCAAGAAATTTACGCACGGTGCCAAGAACTGTCAGCGCGCCAGCATCTTCATCGCCTAGCGCTGCGAAAGCTCCCGCTGCT
>JBILRA010000002.1:0-48883 GCA_044372915.1 Candidatus Planktophila sp. | reverse complement strand
CAATGTTGGTTGATGTGCCTGAGAAAGCTGCCATTGCATACTTAGCAAGACCGTTTCCATAAGCATCATCGAGGTTTAGAACTACAACATTCTTTGCACCCTCTTTAGCCATCAACTGTCCAAGAACTGCTCCCTGGAAAGTGTCTGATGGAGCGGTACGGAAGTAGTAGCCATCATCAGCATAATTTGTGAAGTCTGGTGATGTATTTGCTGGTGAGAAGTGGACAATTCCAGCACTTGAAATCTTATCGATTACTGTGAAGGAAACTCCTGAAGAAGCAGCACCAACAATTGCGCTCACACCTGCTGAGATGTGAGAGTCAGTTGTCTGCTGTGCGATATCAGAGCTTGTATCTCCGGAATCGCCACGAATGTGCTCGATATCTGCACCTAGTACTCCACCTGCAGCATTGATTTCAGCAACAGCTAAATCAACGCCTGCGAACTCAGGTGGTCCGAGGAATGCAAGACTACCTGTCTCTGGTAGAAGTGAACCGATCTTCAGTGAACTTGAACTGTTATCACTTGAACAGCCAGCCAACACTAGAGTGGCAATAGCCGCAGCGACCAAAACGGTCGCTTTATTTAGTTTCTGCATTTTCTTCCTTTCGGTAAGTACCATCCTGAATGCCGATTCCAGTAACAGGAGTAACGGCATGTAGATAGATCGGGAAAGCATAATGGCATCCCTTTGAAAGGTAAATGGTTTTTTGTGAAGAATCGACTCACTCGTCGATATACAAGGGGAAGATGCCCGCTTATTTAGAAGGTCAAGTCTCTTGCCTGTTTAGGATCGGCTACAGCTAAGGCCACATCTTTCATAGTGAGACGTCGATCCATGGCAGCTTTTTGAATCCATGAGAATGCTTGAGGCTCGGTGAGATTCAGGGCTGCCATCAAGATCCCCTTGGCCCGATCGATGATCTTTCGCGTCTCAAGCCTTTCATGAAGATCTGCAACCTCTTCCGCCAGTGAGCGCATCTGTTGGTGGCGACTTATTGCAATTTCGATCGCCGGAACAAGATCATTAATGGTGAACGGTTTGAGGACATATGCCATAACACCTGCATCTCGAGCGCGATCAACAAGTTCTCGCTGACTAAATGCTGTCAACATCAATACTGGACAGATAGAGATGATTTCCTCAGCTGCGCTGATGCCATCGAGGATTGGCATTTTGACATCAAGGATTGCTAAATCTGGTTTATGTTGATGAACTAATTCGATTGCTTGTGCACCATCAGTGGCCTGAGCAAGGACGTCATATCCGGCCTCGATGAGCATTTCAACCAAATCCATTCGAATTAGGGCTTCATCCTCTGCCACGACAATGCGCACACGTTGCAATGCGGAGTTGGTGTCAATGTGAGTCATGTGCCCCGAGTCGGATTCGAACCGACACTATGCAGTGTTTGAGACTGCCCTCTCTACCGTTGGAGTACCGAGGCCTATACCGCCAATCGTAACCCGTTTTTCAGGACCGGCGGTATTCGAAAATTATCTATAGGCAGGCGCTACGCCCGCGATGGCATCACCCATTCGGTGAACGCGCATGGCGTTGGTAGATCCCGGAATTCCCGGAGGCGAGCCCGCAACAATAATGACGTTATCACCGATTGTGGTGCGTTTGCTTTCAAGAAGTAAGCCATCGACCTGCTTGACCATTTGATCGGTATGAGAGACAACCGGAGTGATCATAGGTTCGACGCCCCACGTAAGTGCCAGGCGATTATAAGTTCCATGATCTGGAGTCAGCGCAAGAATGGGGATCGGAGAGCGTAAGCGTGACATTCGACGTGCTGAATCGCCGCTTTGTGTAAATGCGACTAAAAATTTCGCTCCGACAATCGCACCTACTTCAACTGCAGCCTTGGTAATTGCCCCACCTTTAGTGCGCGGTTCGTGCCTTAATGGACGAATGCGCTCGAGTCCGCCTTCTTCAGTTCTTTGAATGATACGAGACATCGTCTGCACCGCTTCGATTGCAAAAACTCCTACGCTCGTTTCACCTGAAAGCATGAGAGCATCCGCCCCATCGAGTACCGCGTTGGCGCAATCAGTAGCTTCTGCGCGAGTAGGTGTTGAATTTGTGATCATAGAATCAAGCATTTGGGTTGCAACAATGACCGGCTTAGCCGCATCACGAGCCAACTCAACACAACGTTTTTGAACAAGCGGGACATCTTCGATTGGGAGTTCAACACCAAGGTCGCCTCGAGCAACCATAATTCCATCAAAGGCATCAACGATACTGACAAGGTTTTCAACAGCTTGAGGTTTTTCTATTTTTGCGATGACCGGAACTCGGATACCTTCTTCGTCCATGATTCGGTGTACATCTTTAATGTCATCTGCATTGCGAACAAACGAGAGAGCAATGAAATCTGCACCCGCTCGCAGACCCCAACGAAGATCATCTATATCTTTCTCAGAGAGCGCTGGAACAGAAACTGCTACACCGGGTAGGTTGATTCCTTTGTTATTGCTCACTGCACCTGGCTCAATGACTTTTGTAATCACATCATTTCCAGAAACTTGAGTGACCTCAACAGTGACTTTCCCGTCATCAATGAGAATGCGATCACCAGGCTTGCAATCTGTTGGCAGACCTTTGTAGGTAGTACCTACACGATCTTTTGTGCCCTCAACATCTTCAGTTGTGATTGTGAAAACATCACCTCGCACTAGATCATGCGGGCCATCTTTAAAGCGGGCCAGGCGAATCTTTGGCCCTTGTAAGTCAACAAGAATTGCAACTGGTACCCCGGCTTCGGCCGCGGCAGCTCGCACTCGATCGAGTCGATTTTGATGCTCTTCATAGCCTCCGTGTGAGAGATTAAGTCGTGCCATGTTCATTCCTGCAGCAATGAGTTCTCGAACTTTTTCGGGAGATTCGACAGCTGGTCCCAGTGTGCAAACAATCTTCGCGCGGCGCATTCCCAGATCCTATCTATTTTCTCGAATACCACCTAGTTCATGGCAGTAACACAGTTCTTTTTACTAGACCATTAATGGTCGAGCGTTTGGCTCAATAGGAGATGGCAACTGAGTCTCCCCTTCAAGATATCGATCAACTGATGCGGCAACGCTACGACCCTCTGCGATTGCCCAGACAATCAACGACTGCCCTCGACCGGCATCGCCGGCGACAAAAACTCCCTCGGAAGTGCTTTGATATGTATCATCGCGTTTTATGTTGGTTCGCTCGTCGAGTTCAACTTCCAGTTGATCAAACAATGGGGTGCTCTGAGTTCCAGTAAATCCCATAGCAAGAAATGCAAAATCTGCCGGGATTTCACGCTCTGACCCAGCAACTGGTTGGAATTTCCCATCTATTAGTTGGGTTTCAACAATTTTTAGTGCTTTGAGATTTCCTTCGCCATCACCAATAAATTCTTCAGTGCTTACTGCAAAAATACGTTGGTCAAGCTCTTCGTGAGCACTAGAAACCCGGTAAATCATTGGATACATAGGCCAAGGCTGTGCATCAGGTCGTTCATCATGTGGTCGAGGCATGATTTCTAGTTGAGTCACACTTGCAGCACCTTGTCTCACCGATGTTCCAAGGCAATCTGCACCGGTATCTCCCCCGCCTAAAATCACTACATGTTTTCCAGCAACGTTGATCTCCGGGTTTGTCACTTCTCCCAGTGCTTGCTTGTTTCCCCAAGGCAAGAACTCCATCGCCTGATAAATTCCCTTATTTTCGCGTCCCTTTATTGGCAGGTCACGCCATTGAGTGGCACCTAGAGAAAGAACAACTGCATCATATTTTTGACGTAGTTCAGATCCTGTAATATCAACACCAACATTTACTCCCGTACGAAAACGGGTGCCTTCCTTCTCCATCTGAATTAGGCGGCGATCAATAATGTTCTTCTCCATCTTAAACTCAGGAATTCCATACCTAAGAAGGCCCCCAATTTTATCCGCGCGCTCATAAACGACGACGGTATGTCCGGCGCGAGTGAGTTGTTGTGCCGCAGCTAGGCCTGCAGGTCCAGAACCAATGACTGCAACAGTTTTTCCAGTGATGCGATCTGGTGGGAGTGGTTTTACATCGCCAGAGCCAAAAGCTTCTTCAATTGTCCGCAGTTCAACTTGCTTAATGGTTACAGCATCAGCATTGATAGCTACAACACAAGCGGTCTCGCAAGGAGCCGGACATAGCCTCCCTGTGAATTCAGGGAAGTTATTTGTCGCATGTAATCTTGCGATTGCCTCAGTTTTATCGCCACGCCACATGAGGTCATTCCACTCTGGAATGAGATTTCCTAGTGGGCAACCCGAATGACAGAAAGGAATGCCGCAATCCATGCATCTGCCTGCCTGTTTTTGGAGGTGCTCAATACTCTGTGGCTCATAAACCTCGTGCCAATCTTTAATGCGCACATCTACTGGTCTGCGCTTGGGGACTTCACGTGGTGTTGTCAAAAAACCTTTTGGATCAGCCATTTGCTGCCACCTCCATCACATATTGATCAACTGGCAAGCCTTCTCGCATCGCTTTCTCCATTGCTGCAAGCACACGAGCGTAATCACGGGGCATCACCAATGAAATTCGACTAAGGGAGTTCTCCCAATCTAAAAGGAGATTTCCCGCAACCTGCGATTCTGTTTCATCGAAGAAGCGTGAGATTACTTCTCGAAGTGCATCTTTTTGATCTGATGGCACTGCTAGAACGTCAACCATCTCCTTATTGACTAGGTCAGGGTTGAGATCAAGTACAAAGGCGCGGCCACCAGACATTCCAGCGGCGAAGTTGCGACCAGTGCTACCAAGAACAACTACGGTTCCTCCGGTCATGTACTCACAACCATGATCGCCAATTCCCTCAACAACTGCAGTTGCACCGGAATTTCTGACACAGAAGCGCTCTCCTACTATGCCGCTAATGAAGAGCTCGCCAGAGGTAGCGCCATAACCAATGACATTTCCTGCGATCACATTCTCATGAGAATTAAAAGTCGATTTCTGATCTGGACGCAGAATCACTCGTCCCCCAGAGATACCTTTACCCACGTAATCATTTGAATCACCAAATAGTCTGAGTGTTAAGCCCGATGGAATAAATGCGCCAAGGGATTGCCCTGCAGAGCCTCGAAGAGTGACTTGCACGGTATCCCGAGGTAAACCTTTTCCACCAAATCTACGAGTGATCTCGGCTCCAAGCATTGTTCCCACCGTACGATTAACGTTTCGGACAACGGAAGTAATCGACACAGCCTGTCCCGATGTGAGTGCAGGCTGAGCCTGGCTAATCAATACATTGTCTAAAGCATTTTCAAGACCATGATCTTGCGTTGTTACCTGATAAAGCGCGCTCTGGACATCAGGTCGTGCAAGCAATGGCGAAAGATCGAGTCCGCTCGCCTTCCAATGGTTGATGGCGCTCTTTGTATCGAGGTACTCAACATGGCCGATGGCTTCTTGTAGCGTCCTAAAGCCAAGGGAGGCAAGTATTTCTCGCACCTCTTCGGCGATGTACTCAAAGAACGTTTCTACAAATTCAGGCTTGCCCGTGAAGCGCTTTCGTAATTCAGGATTTTGAGTGGCAACACCAACAGGGCAAGTATCTAGATGGCACACTCGCATCATGACGCATCCTGAGACAACGAGTGGCGCGGTAGCAAAGCCATACTCTTCGGCTCCAAGCAATGCAGCAATTACAACATCGCGACCGGTCTTTAACTGTCCGTCGGCTTGAACGACAATACGATCACGCAAACCGTTAAGAAGTAGGGTCTGTTGAGTTTCAGCCAAACCGAGCTCCCACGGAGCACCTGCGTGCTTGAGTGAGGTAAGAGGTGAAGCACCAGTACCACCATCATGCCCTGAAATAAGAACAACGTCGGCGTGTGCTTTAGATACACCTGCTGCCACAGTGCCCACACCCACTTCGGCAACTAACTTCACGTGAATGCGAGCATTCTTATTTGCATTTTTTAGATCGTGAATAAGTTGGGCTAAATCTTCGATCGAGTAAATATCGTGATGCGGAGGAGGCGATATCAGTCCTACGCCTGGAGTTGAGTAACGTACTTGGGCAATCCATGGGTAAACCTTGTTGCCAGGCAGCTGTCCACCTTCTCCAGGTTTTGCACCCTGAGCGATCTTTATCTGTATATCATCAGCGTTCACCAAATATTCACTGGTAACACCAAAGCGTCCCGACGCGACTTGCTTGATTGAACTGCGCTTTGAATCCCCATTGGCCTCGGGAGTAAATCGTGCGGGATCTTCTCCACCCTCGCCTGTGTTTGACTTCGCACCCAAACGATTCATAGCAATGGCTAATGTTTCGTGAGCTTCTTGTGAAATAGAACCATAGGACATCGCACCTGTTGAAAATCGCTTGACAATATCTGCCACAGATTCAACTTCATCGATTGAGATAGGAGTGCCAGCCTTCGAGCTAAAGGCAAAGAGTCCGCGGAGAGTCATGAGCGCCTTACTCTGTTCATCTACCGCTCTCGTATATCGCTTAAAGACGTCATAACGCTTAGATCGAGTTGCGTGCTGCAAGGTGAAGACTGTTTCTGGATTGAAAAGATGTGGTTCACCATCTCGGCGCCATTGATACTCGCCACCGATGGGAAGTCGTTTAGTTCCGGGCACTTCGCCACCTGGTGGGTATGCAATGTGGTGACGCTTAATTGTCTCTTCTGCGATCACATCAAGGTCAACTCCGCCCAAACGTGAGGTTGTCCCAACAAAAAATTCATCAACAACATCTTGAGCGATGCCGATCGCTTCAAAGACCTGTGCGCCGGTATAAGAAGCGATCGTGGAGATGCCCATCTTCGACATTACCTTTAAGACACCTTTTCCAAGTCCCTTAATAATGTTATGAACTGCCTTTTCGGGCGTGATTCCAGTAATCACACCTTGAATAACCAGATCTTCAGCACTCTCCATCGCCAAATACGGATTTACTGCGGCTGCGCCATAGCCGATCAGAAGAGCTACATGGTGGACTTCACGAACATCCCCAGCTTCCACTACTAGACCAACCTTGGTGCGAGTCTTTTCACGAATGAGATGGTGATGAACGGCGGCTGTAAGCAAAAGCGATGGAATTGGAGTGTCCTCAGCATCACCATTTCGATCTGAGAGAACAATAATGCGAGCTCCATCTGCAATTGCAGCACTGACCTCTGCCTTAATCTCTTCGAGTCGCATCCGAAGCGTATTTCCATCGCCTGAAACAGGAAAGAGTCCTCGGACGACATAAGACTGGAGGTTCGGATAATCCTCATCCGCATTTACATTGATGATCTTCGCTAATTCATCATTATCGATCACAGGGAAAGGAAGACTAATCTGCCGACAAGATTCTGGACCAGGGTCAAGGAGATTATGTTCTGGTCCGATTGACCCCGCGAGACTAGTGACAAGTTCTTCGCGGATGGCATCAAGCGGTGGATTGGTTACCTGGGCAAAGAGTTGTGTGAAGTAATCAAAGAGCACGCGAGGCTTATTTGATAAGGCAGCAATTGGCGTATCCGTTCCCATAGAACCTAGCGCTTCCCCACCGCTCTTAGCCATGGGAGTAATGATGATTCGCAGCTCTTCTTCTGTATAACCAAATGCGCGCTGGCGGCGAAGAACAGAGGAATGTGGATAGATGATGTGCTCGCGTGCAGGTAAATCAGAGAGCTTCACTAGGCCATCTTCAACCCATTGTCCATATGGGGCAGCGTCTGCCAATGAATCCTTAATCTCATCATCTTCAATAATTCGACCAGCATTGATATCAACCAAGAACATTTTGCCCGGTTGCAGGCGTCCCTTACGGACAATAGATTCAGCGGGAAAATCAAGCACGCCAGCTTCAGAGGCCAATACAACAAGGCCATCTCGTGTAACCCAGAATCGAGAGGGACGAAGACCGTTACGATCTAAAACTGCTCCTACTTGATTTCCATCTGTAAAGGTCACGCATGCAGGGCCATCCCAAGGTTCCATGAGGGATGAATGAAAAGCATAGAAATCGCGACGCTTTTTCGACATTGTTGCATGGTTTTCCCACGCCTCAGGAATCATCATCAACACTGCATGAGGCAGTGATCGACCTCCGAGATATAACAGTTCTAGCACCTCATCAAATGAGGCCGAGTCACTGCCAGACATTTCAACAATTGGAAAGAGTCGAGACAGGTCACCGGGAATAAGATCACTTGCAAGAAGTGATTCACGAGCGCGCATCCAGTTACGGTTTCCTTTAACTGTGTTTATCTCACCGTTATGTGCAATAAAGCGGTAAGGATGCGCTAGTGGCCATGACGGGAATGTGTTTGTCGAAAAACGTGAATGGACAAGTGCCAAGGGCGATACAACTCGCTCATCGCTGAGATCTGGAAAGAACTCTTCAAGCTGGCCGGTTGTGAGCATTCCCTTATAGACAATAGTCTGGGATGAAAACGATGGGAAATAGATTTCACCTTGATGCTCTACTCGCTTGCGAAGGGCAAAAGCCATGCGATCAAGTGCAATTCCACTTTCGCCATTTTTAGATTTAACAAACAACTGCTTGAAAATCGGCATCACAGACTTCGCAGTTGAACCAACCGACGTTGAGTTAATCGGCAAATCACGCCAACCGATGACAACCAGATTCTCTTCCGCGGCCACATTCTTTATGAGCTCAGTAGGATCAAAACCCTCTTGAATAAATGCGATTCCTGTTGCGTAACTTCCATCAGCAGGCAAGTCAAAAGAAGTTACTGCACGATAGAAAGCATCTGGGACGCGAATGAGAATGCCTGCACCGTCTCCACTATCGGGTTCAGCACCTGCAGCTCCTCTATGTTCGAGATTGCGAAGTGCTGTCAGCGCTTGGGCAACAATTTCATGGGTAGCAATTTTGTTCAGAGTGGCGACCATTGCAACTCCACAAGCATCATGCTCGTGAGCAGGGTTGTATAAGCCTTGAGCTACTGGAAAAGTAGATGGAAGAGCCATTAGCCGTGTCCCCTGTTGTCATGTTCCGTTATATCAACGGGACAACGCTGACCCGAGGAAAAGAGTATCAACTCATTGGTGTGGATGGTAGGCGAACCTCTTTGGTTTTTAGCCGAGGGTGATGTGAAACAAACGACCTATCCCTGCTGTAACGGCCATACCTAAGGAGCCTCCGATCAACACCCTTACGGTGGGGCCAAGTACTGGCTTGCCTGCAATCTTGGCACTGGTGATGCCAGTGAAGAGGAGTCCAATGAGGGCGAATCCAACAATGCTCAATGCAATCGCACCTGGAGTAGGTGCAAATACACCGAGGAATGGGATGAGGCCACCGAGGGTAAAACTTGCAGCGGATGCGACTGCAGCCTGCATCGGGCGAGCCTTGCTATGCGGTGTCTGACCTAATTCATCTCGAAGATGGGCTTCGAGGGCATCATGAACATGCATCTGTTGGGCCACTTCTTTGGCGAGATCTGGTGTCAGGCCACGCTCAATATAAATATGAGTTAACTCAAGAAGTTCGCCTTCAGGATCTATTGCTAAATGCTCAATTTCTAAATGACGATCAGAATCTTCGACATCATTCTGTGAACGGACTGAAACATACTCACCCACTGCCATTGACATTGCTCCAGCAACAATTCCTGCAACACCAGCGGTCACAATAAATCCTGTTTCATCGGGAGTGGCTGCTGTCACGCCAATCATGAGGCTAGCAGTTGAGACGATGCCATCATTTGCACCCAGGACAGCTGCACGTAACCAGCCTGCACGGTGTGTGCGGTGTTCTCGGTTCCTCTGATAGACATCTTCTAATCCCATGTCGCCTAGGGTACCCGAGGAGTTAAATCTTTGAACTCTTTTTCTTCAATTGAGCAAAAATGAGCAGCCCTAGAGCCCCAATCACGACACTCACCCATTCATTCTGGCGCAATCCAAAGAATACAAAGGCTGAATCGATTCGTACCCCTTCGATGAAGAAGCGACCCACACAATAAAGGGCTATGTAGAGTGCAAATGTCTGCCCTTGATGTAACCGCTTGGTCAAAGCAATCAAGAGAATGGCAACCATGACACACCAGATAGCTTCATAGGCAAAAGTGGGATGAAAAGTTTCATAACGCGTGTAACCACTAGGTCGTGATTCAAATGGCACTTCCAATGCCCACCAATTCTCAAGCGGAGCACCAAAAAGCTCGATATTAAACCAATTGCCAACACGCCCAATACCTTGAGCTAAAAGGATTCCCGGAGCCAATGCATCAAGGAACTGAAGAAACGATGGAAAAGAAATTTCGTCTCTTGTTCGAGCAACACGTCGGTAGCCAATAAAGGCACCCAACGCACCTAGCGAAATAGCGCCCCAGATTCCAAGGCCACCCTTCCAGATTGCGAAAACATCAAGGAGTGAACCGTTTGAACCAAAATAATCAGAGGGCGAGGAAATGACATGATAAATACGCCCGCCAATAATTCCGGAAGGCACTGCATAGATGGCGACATCTGCAACAACAGATTTTAGTTCCGGATTTATCGCACGAAGACGTTTATCACCCAACCAGATCGCTACTGCAATCCCCGCGATAATACATAGCGCATAGAAGTGCAGAGTGAGCGGGCCTAATTCGAAATAGGAAGAGCTCGGCGAAGGAATTGAATGAGGAAACATTCGAGAAGTATTCTCGAACTACTTGATCGCTGCTTCAACTGCGGCTTTAAACTCTGCAACATCAAAGTTCGGACTCTGGCGATTCCATACTTTGCCATCAATAAAGACTGTTGGAGTTCCGCGAACTTCATAACGAGCCATTGAATCTGTCGAAGCAGCCACATTTACAAGCTTAGACTTGTTCTTCACGCAATCTGAGAATGATTGGGTTGAGATGCCAACCTTCTCACCGATAGAGATCAGATTGTCATCGTTGAGAAATCCTGAGTTTTCAACACTAGACTGAACATCAAAGAGCGCCTTATGGAAGTCAAGGAATCTATCTTCATCTACCGCGCAATACGCTGCGTTAGATGCTGCAATTGATTCGTCATCGCTCTGGCCGTTTCCAAGGAATGACAATGGGTGGTAGACCACTTCGGCTTTCTTTTCAGTAATCAACGAAGTGAGGTAACCACCGATTGGGTCTTCAAAGTACTTACAGATAGGACATTGAAAATCCTCAAAGACATCAATTCGCAATGGGAGTCCAGCATTAAAGACAATTCCATCTCCCTGGGCTGGATCGATTGTGGCCTTGACTTCACCGATAGGTGTAAATGAATCCAGAGCAACAAGTGATGCGGTAGTCGCTTTATCTTCACTTGTAAGCATGAAGAAAGCTCCAACTGCCACAACGAGTGCAACCATGCCGATGACAAGCCAGCGTGTAAATGGATCGCCGCTTTGGCTCTTTACCGAATTCTTCTTTGCCTTACTCATCATTGATCCTCACTAGTTAGACTTCTTCAGACTTTTATTCGAGAGAAAATTCTCCACAATGGTACCTGCTCACCGGCCTTCTCGTACGCCCAGCGCCAATTGCTCTGCTAGCTCCTGTACTGCCCTGAGTCCAGATTCTTCATCATCTGCTTCGAGTAAGACATTGATGAACGCTGAACCCACAATGACACCGTCGGCATAGGCGGCGACAGATCGCGCATGTTCGCGTGTAGAGACGCCGAGCCCAACGCTTACTGGGGTACTGGTATTTTTGCGAATCCGTGCCACCAGATCTGCAGCCGAGGATGAAACGCTCGAACGCGTACCTGTCACGCCCATGAGACTTGCAGCGTAGACGAAACCACCACACTCCCCTGTGACAAATGGCAAACGCGCATCTGATGTACTCGGAGCGACGACATATATTCGATTAATTTTCCATCGATCAGTTGCGTTAATCCACGCCGAAGATTCTTCAACTGTCAGATCAGGGGTGATCACACCTGAGCCCCCGTTAGCAGCAATAGATTCTGCAAACTTATCGACACCGTATCGCTCGATTGGATTCCAATATGTCATGACAACTGCAGGGACTCCAAGGTCTGTAGCGCATTTGAGTGATTCAAAAACTTCTGAAGCGCCAGTGCCCTGACTCAAAGACTGGACCGCTGCTGCCTGGATGGTCGGACCGTCCATCACCGGGTCGCTATATGGAAAACCGATCTCGATAGCGTCAACGCCGCCTGCAACAAATGCAGCAATGACCTTCTTGCAGCCTTCATGACTTGGAAAACCTGCTGGAATATATGCAATCAGCGCTGCCCTATGTTCACTTTTTGCCCGTGCAAGAACTTGATCTAGCCCAGTATCTAACTTCACCCTAGAGCTCTATTCCGAAATAATGCGCCGCAGTTGCAACATCTTTATCTCCGCGCCCAGAAAGATTGAGGAGAAGGGTTGCAGAAGGGCCCATTTCGCGACCAACTATCATCGCGCCGGCAAGTGCATGTGCTGTTTCAATTGCAGGAATGATTCCCTCAGTTTTACACAACAATGCGAAGGCTTCCATCGCTTGTGCATCAGTTATCGCGCGATACTGTGCGCGTCCAATGTCGTGTAGAAATGCATGCTCAGGGCCAACGCCAGGGTAATCAAGTCCTGCTGAAATTGAATGTGACTCAACGGTCTGGCCATTTTCGTCTTGGAGAACATATGACCTAGTCCCGTGCAGAACTCCTGGAGTTCCACCGGAGATGGTGGCTGCGTGGCGACCTGTGCTGACACCATCGCCACCTGCTTCAAGTCCAATCAATGCAACGCTGACATCGTCGATGAAGGGATGAAAAATTCCAATCGCATTTGATCCGCCACCAACACATGCAAGAACTGCGTCAGGAAGTTTGCCGGTGAGTTCAAGAACTTGAGCGCGAGCTTCGACACCAATGATCCGGTGAAAATCTCGCACCATTGTTGGGAACGGATGCGGTCCTGCGACGGTTCCAAGAAGGTAATGAGTAGTTTCAACGTTGGTGACCCAATCTCGCATCGCTTCGTTGATTGCATCTTTAAGGGTGCGTGATCCACTAGTCACAGGTACAACCTGGGCCCCAAGTAATTTCATTCGCGCGACGTTAAGTGCCTGGCGTTTTGTATCTTCTTCTCCCATATAAACCACGCACTCAAGGCCCATCAAGGCGGCGGCAGTTGCAGATGCAACGCCGTGTTGACCCGCACCAGTTTCTGCAATGATTCGTTTCTTGCCCATACGTTTTGTTAAAAGCGCTTGGCCCAAAACATTATTGATCTTATGCGAGCCTGTGTGGTTGAGATCTTCGCGCTTAAGAAGAATCCTTGCGCCACCGGCATGCTCTGCAAAACGTGGGGCTTCAGTGATGATGCTAGGGCGACCTGTGTATGTGCGATGGAGATGATCGAGCTCTGCAGCAAATGCAGGATCTGCTGCAGCAGCTGCATGTGCCTGCTCTAACTCATCGAGTGCTCCAATAAGGGCCTCAGGAACAAATCGGCCACCGTAAGGACCAAAGTGGCCAATGATTTTCTCTTCCTGAGTTGTCATAGACGTGAGGGTACTAGAGACCCCGCAGTGCCTGCAGTGCAGAATGCGGATCTCCAGCGCGAACAAGGGCCTCGCCGACCAAAATTGCATCAGCGCCAAAGGTTTGTGCGCTCTTTACCTCTGCTGCCGAAGATATCCCCGATTCAGCAACCCTGATGACCGTTTCGGGAATCGCTGGGAGCAACTCCTCAAAAGCTCGCTGGTCCACCTCAAGTGTTTTGAGATTTCTCGAATTAACTCCAATAATGCGTGGATCAATCTGCATCGCACGCTCAAGCTCCTCGTGCGTGTGCACTTCGACAAGACTTGCCATACCCAACTCTGTTGCCATCTCGTAATAATCCTTAAGTTGGTTGGCTGACAGTGCGGCAACTATTAGCAAAATTACATCAGCTCCATAGGCACGAGCTTCATAAAATTGATACTCATCGACCATAAAATCTTTTCTTAGGACTGGAATCTTCACCGCAGATCGCACCGCCGCCAGATCATCTAGCGAACCATTAAATCTACGCTTTTCAGTGAGCACGCTAATGATGCTTGCACCAGCTTCTTCATACGTGTGGGCAAGTGCTGCAGGATCTGAAATGTCTGCAAGTACCCCCTTACTTGGTGACGATCGCTTGACTTCTGCGATGACAGAAATCAAATCGCCCTTCAGGCTGGCGTGAGGGTCTATTGGGGTTGGGGCAAGATCGAGTTTCTCCTGCAGTTCATGTAGCGACAATCTTCTTATCGCTAAATCTTCCCTCACTCCTTCGATGATTGAATTAAGAACGCTCACTGTTCTCCTCATCCGTTGGGTCGATTCCGAGATCTTGGGCGCTCCAGAGAGATCTTTTTCTGGGCTTGCGCTCGTACTTGGAAGAAAGAGAAATCTTTCTACCGATCAGAGCAACAAGTGCTGAAACGACGATAGCGCTGAGCAAAATTGGCAGCAGATCAACCATTATTGACTGCCAATAAATGTGCAGCAGAGACTGCACCTAGTACTGCCGCTGCCTTATTGATGCATTCTAGATTTTCTGATTCAGGAATGGAATCAGCAACAACGCCGGCACCTGCTTGAACATAGGCTCGGCCATTGTAAATGAGCGCAGTTCTTATCGCGATGCAGGTATCTGTATTTCCAGTGAAATCAAGATAGCCAATCGCGCCTCCATAAAGACCACGACGATGTGGTTCGAGTGCTTCAATAATCTCCATTGCACGAGGTTTTGGTGCACCCGATAAAGTTCCAGCAGGAAAAGTAGCAAAGAGTGCATCAACTGCTGATTTATCCGATGCCAACTTTCCAGTAACTGTTGAAACAATATGCATCACATGCGAATATCTCTCGATACTCATGAAATCGATGACCTCAACCGACCCAGCAGTACAAATACGACCCAAATCGTTCCGACCAAGATCTACAAGCATGAGATGTTCGGCCCGCTCTTTGGGGTCTGCAAGCAGCTCTTCGCCTAACCTCTTATCCTCTTCGGGTGATTGCGAACGTTTTCGAGTTCCTGCAATCGGATGCACCATGACTTCGCCTTGAGTTACCTTCACTAGCGCCTCAGGAGATGAACCAACTACATCTACGCCACCCTCGAATCTAAAGAGGTACATATATGGGGATGGATTGCGAAAACGTAGGGCTCGATAGACATCAAGTGCATCGGCGCTGCATTCCATGGAGAACCGCTGCGAGAGTACGATTTGAAATGCTTCTCCTGCAATAATTTCTTCTTTAGCGCGCATCACCTTAGTGATGTACTCATCCTCGCTCATATTGCGATCAAATACTGGTTCAGAAGATATCGGGATTTGTGAGATCTCACCTTGGATTGCAGCCGTCAACTGACTTTGCATTCGATCTAATCGGGTCACGGCATCAGCAAAGGCTTCATCAATTCGATCGTTGCTTCCATCCCAGTTGATTGCATTAGCGATGAGAGTGATGCTTCCTTCAGAGTGATCCATTACCGCTAAATCACTTGTCAGCATAAATGCAATTTCGGGTAGAGGAATATCTTTCTCAGAGAGGTGAGGTAATTTTTCTAAGCGTCTGACGCTGTCATAGCCCATGTATCCAACGAGCCCGCCAGTGAGCGGTGGGAGACCCACAATTTTTGGTGAGCGAAGGTGCGATGCTGAAAGTCTGAGTGCAACAAGTGGATCAATTCCAGTTGGTGCCCCCGCCGGAGCAGCGCCGATCCATTGGGCTAGTCCATCAATCTCGGTAAGTGTTGCCTGTGAGTGTGCTCCAATGAATGAGTAGCGAGACCACACTCCCCCATGTTCTGCTGACTCCAAAAGAAATGATCCTGCAGATGTACCGGCAAGTTTTCGGTAGACACCCAGAGGAGTTTCACCATCTGCCAAAAGTTTTCTATAGACAGGGATGACATTGAATTCACGGGCATACTCTCGAAACTCTTCCAGATTCATTCTGTATTCTCGCTATCTGAAGATTGCCCTAGAGGAAAGATCTCTCGATGAAAACAGGTGAACTCTCCTGTATGACAGGCTGACCCATCTTGAAGCACCTGTAACAACACTGCATCGCCATCGCAATCTAATGAAATAGAAACAACCTTCTGATGATGACCAGAAGTTTCGCCTTTGCGCCATAACTGATTACGCGAGCGACTGAAATAAGTGGCATACCCGGTGTCAATGGTGATCGCAAGAGATTCAACGTTCATGTAGGCAAGCATTAACAATTCTCCAGAGAGGCTATCTTGTGCGATAGCGGGAATAAGCGTTTGGGGATCTTTAAGTAGTTCCACAATTGCGGGAGATAAAGTGATGCTCACAGGCTAATTGTGCCTCAAACAGAGGAGCCCGTGCGCACTGGATAACCGTGCTCTCTCAGATAACTTTTCACATCTGCAATTCGGTGAATTCCAAAGTGGAAAACGCTGGCAGCAAGCAGTGCATCAGCCCCAGCCTCTATCGCAGCGGCAAAATCTTCAAGAGAACCAGCCCCACCACTAGCAATCAATGGCAGCGATGAAATCTGTCGAATCTGAGTAATCATCCCGATGTCATAACCTGCGCGAGTCCCATCGGCATCCATCGAGTTGAGAAGAATTTCTCCTATCCCCCGCTGCGTAGCTTGCTCAATCCAAGACAACGCATCGAGTCCAGTACTTGTGCGACCACCATGGGTAGTCACCTCAAAACCTGATGGTGTACGAGCACGTCGTGCATCTACAGAGAGAACAAGCACTTGATTACCAAAACGATCAGAAATCTCTGAAATCAGTTCAGGCCGTGCGATCGCCGCGGTATTCACTGAGACTTTATCGGCTCCAGCCCGTAACAATTTATCTACATCATTAACAGTTCTCACACCTCCGCCGACTGTGAGCGGGATGAACACTTGTTCTGCCGTACGAGAGATGACTTCGTAAGTGGTTTCACGGTTACTCGCACTTGCTGAAATATCCAAGAAAGTAAGCTCGTCAATACCTTCGGCACCATAAAGATTGGCCATCTCGACTGGATTTCCCGCATCAATGAGATCAGTGAAGTTAACACCTTTAACGACTCGACCATTATCGACATCAAGACAGGCAATTATTCGTGTGGCCAGAGTCATGAACGTGTCACTTCAAGTGCTTGTTCTAGTGTGAATGCTCCTGCGTATAACGCTTTCCCAACTATGGCTCCCTCTACTCCAAGCTCTTGTAATTCACAGAGCGCAGAAATATCTGCCAGACTTGAAATTCCACCACTTGCAACGACTGGTTTTCTAGTGACTGCACAGACCTCGCGCAGTAAGGTGAGATTTGGTCCCTGCAAAGTTCCATCTTTTGTCACATCGGTGACGATGTAACGCGCGCAACCATCTGTTTCTAGGCGCGAAATTGTTTCAAAGAGGTCGCCTCCTTCTTGCGTCCATCCTCGTGCTGCGAGGACATGTCCACGAACATCTAAGCCGACTGCGATCTGATCGCCATACTGTGCAATCACCTTGGAAGTCCAAGCTGGATTTTCCAAGGCAGCGGTCCCGAGGTTTACACGTCGACAACCAGTTGCAAGAGCGCGTTTAAGGGAGTCGTCATCTCTAATTCCACCTGAGAGTTCAACATCAATATCTAGTGCGCCGACGACCTCTGCAAGAAGAGCGCTGTTTTCTCCACGACCAAAGGCTGCATCCAGGTCTACTAAATGAATCCATTGCGCGCCCGATTTTTGAAACTCCAGAGCTACTTCAAGCGGTGACCCATAAACACTCTCTTGAGAAAGTTCGCCCTGCACCAAGCGGACAGCACGACCATCTTTAACATCAACTGCTGGCAAAAGCTCGAGAAAACTCATAATGACATGCTCCAATTCTTGATGAGCGTAAGGCCTGCTCGCCCTGACTTCTCCGGATGAAACTGAGTCGCAGAGAGAGCTCCATCTTCAACTGCAGCCACAAACTTCTCGCCGTGAGTTGCGTAGGTCGCAATTCCCACTCTGCTCTCTAGCGCTGCGTAAGAATGCACAAAGTAGAAAGATTCTTCCTCGATCCCTTTAAACAATGTCGAGCTTGTACCGGTATCAACCGAGTTCCACCCCATATGAGGAAGAATTGGCGCTTGTAATTTTCTTACCGATGACTTCCATATTCCAACGCCTTGATGTAAGCCATTCTCTTCGCTATCGGCAAAGAGGATCTGCATTCCTATGCAGATTCCTAGCGTGGGTCTGCCGTCAGCAAAACGCTGGGAAATAATCTCTGGGCCACCAACGTTTTTTAGCCCTGCCATGCATGTGGCAAAAGCGCCTACGCCCGGGACGACTAAGCCGGCTGCTTCTCGGGCAACCACGGGATCTGATGTCAGAACTACATCGTGACCAGAATTTTCAAAGGCCCTTACCGCCGAACGGAGATTTCCGGAGCCATAGTCAAGAATTGCAATAGTTGAAATTAGAGTGAGCCTTTTGTCGACGGTATTCCAGTAACGCGAGCATCTACTGCAACTGCATCACGAAGTGCACGCGCTACAGCCTTAAACTGCGCCTCAAAGACATGGTGGGCGTTTCGCCCCTCAAGAACGCGAATGTGTAACGCTATGCGAGCCTCTGCGACAATGGATTCCCAGATGTGCTTACCTAAAGTGGTATCAAATGTTCCGATCAGTTCAACAATTTCAGGCTGGCGATGGACCAGATATGGGCGACCTGAAAGGTCAACAGCGACTTGAACTAAAACTTCGTCCAATGGAACCATCGCATCACCAAAGCGGCGTATTCCCGCTTTGTCTCCAAGGGCCTCTCGAAGTGCCTGGCCAAAAGCCAAGGATGTATCTTCAACTGTGTGATGTGAGTCCACATCAACATCGCCTTCAGTCTTGACCTTGAGGTCAAATCCTGAGTGTTTACCCAATTGAGAAAGCATATGATCAAAGAACGGAACGCCGGTATCCACATTTATCTCACCGCTACCGTCGAGATTTATCTCAACAAGAACATGTGATTCCTTGGTTTTGCGTTCAACTCGTGCTGTTCTCATGGTCTCTCCTTCACTAGGCACTCTTGTAGCGCGCGTAGAAACTTCTCATTCTCCTCGGCAGTACCGATTGTTGTGCGTAGATATCCCGATAATCCCACATCTCGAATCAAGATTCCCCGATCAAGCATTGATTTCCAAAGATCTTTTGAACTCATCGAAAAACCAGAGAAGAGGAGAAAGTTAGCCTGACTCGGAAGCACAGTAAGACCTAACTCTCTCAAACCTGTTGACACCCTTTCTCGCTGTACTTTAAGTTCTCTCACCCCAGAGAGCAGTTCATCTTTGAAGTCCAAGGCTACGAGCGCGGCGCTCTGCGTGATGGTGCTGAGGTGATACGGCAAACGCACCAACATCATGGCCTCAATCACTGATGGATGTGCAACTAGATACCCCACGCGGGCTCCTGCAAATGCAAAGGCTTTACTCATTGTCCTAATGACGACAAGGTGCGGATACCGCGAAATCAGTGTCACTGCAGACACCTCGTCTGAGAATTCTGAATACGCCTCATCAACAATTAGAAGACCCGCCACCTGCTGTGCAATTCTTTCGATCATGTCAATCGTCAGCGCTTCACCTGTTGGGTTATTTGGTGAAGTAATAAAAGTGAGGCCCTGCGGACTCTGCTTTATCTGCTCGATAGCATGATCAATATTGAGGGAGAGATCGCCTTCTCGTTTACCATCAATCCAATGCGTTGAAGTTACACGTGCAATTAGAGGATGCATTGAATAAGACGGTACAAATCCCATTGATCCTTTACTGCCACACGCTAGAAAGAGAGATTGAATCACCTCGTTGCTTCCATTTGCTGCCCAAATGTGATCAGAGGTAAATGCCGTGAGGGACTCGCTATTGATATATGTGGCAAGGGCGGAACGTAAAGAGAGTGCATCTCGATCTGGGTAGCGATTCAGGGAGGATGAAACGTGAGTGATCTCCTTGGTGATTGCATCTATCAACATTTGTGGCAGAGGAAATGGATTCTCATTGGTATTCAGGGCAGCATCAGCTTCGACCTGAGGCGCTCCGTATGGTGATAGCTCGGAGAGGTTTGCGCGTAGCGGTAACCAGGATGGCCAGGTTGACTCTGTCATCGTTGATCCAAACGGGCGCTCATCGCTTGACCGTGGGCCGGAAGATCTTCAGCGTCAGCCAGCGTGATGACAGTCGGTGCAATGTCGCGGAAAGCCTTTTCGTCGTATTCAATGAAGTGAAGCCCACGCAAAAAAGTAGCAACAGAGAGCCCGCTGCTGTGACAAGCGCATCCACCAGTAGGAAGAACATGATTGGAGCCTGCTGAATAATCGCCAAGCGACACTGGTGTGAACGCACCAATAAACACTGCTCCAGCATTTCTCACTCGTTGGCTAACTCTTCGTGCATCCTTAGTATGAATTTCGAGATGTTCGGCTGCGTATGCATTAATGACATCTAAACCCTGGTTGATGTCATCTACAAGTGCAATCGCACTTTGAATTCCAGAAAGAGCTGTCGTGATTCGATTAGCATGTTTGGTCAGTGGAACTTGTCTCTCGAGCTCAGCTTCAACTGCCTTTGCAAGGGCTATCGAATCCGTGACTAGGACCGCTGCAGCGATTACATCGTGCTCAGCTTGGCTAATGAGATCGGCAGCAACGTGCACAGGGTCTGCTGAGCTATCTGCCAATATCGCAATCTCAGTGGGTCCTGCTTCAGAATCAATTCCAATAAGTCCGCGCAAGGCCCGCTTTGCAGCAGCTACATAAATATTTCCAGGACCTGTGACGAGATCGCATTTTTCACAGACACTTTCCATCCCGTAGGCAAAAAGAGCGATGGCCTGTGCTCCACCTATTGCATAAACCTCGTTAACTCCAAGTAGCGCGCAGGTTGCGAGAATTGTTGGGTGAGGTAATCCACCAAAGTCTTTCTGAGGAGGCGATGCGACAGCAATACTTGTTACCTGAGCAATTTGAGCAGGGATTACATTCATCATCACACTTGATGGATAGACAGCTCGGCCGCCTGGAACATATAGACCTACTCGATCAACCGGTACCCAACGCTCGGTCACGGTTCCACCGTCGACAACTGTTGTGGTCACCTCTTTACGTTGCTGGTCGTTATGCACCATTCTGATTCGCTCAATAGAAATTTCAAGTGCGTGACGAATTGTTGGATCGAGATTGGCTAGTGCATTATCGAGATCACTTTGCGCAACCCGCAGAGAAGGTGGACGAATTCCGTCGAACACAAATGAGAGATCGAGTAAATCAGATACGTTGCCGGCTTTAACTCGCGCCAAAATTGGTTCGACGCTTTGCATGGCTTGATTTATATCAAGAGTGGCACGAGGTAGACGCTCTTGATATGCCGCCTTTGAAAGGCGAACTCCTCTGAGATCGACGGTGCGAATCATGGTTCAAGTCTACTTTGGCATACCCCTGCAATGAGTCGTGATTTAGCGGCCCTAGCTACGCACTAAACAATCTGGGCCGAGAATGCTCTTCAGATCAGCACTCAAACTTGGTGAAGATGTGACGAGGGCATCAATTTTCATCATAGTTGTGGTGCCTGCATCGTTGATCTGGAGATGCACTTCACGTTTACCAGGGTGAGATCGGAGAATTTCTTTTATCCGGTCAACGATCGGTGGAGTACAAGAGGAGATTGGAAGTGAGATCAGCAATGGGCCTACTGGACCGCTTGTGATATCAAGAGATGACATTTCCAGTGCGCTAAATCGCACCTGATCTTCACGTCTATCCACTCGACCACGAATTGTTACGACACGATCTTCAATGAGAGTGAGTGCATATTGATTGTAAGTGTTTGCGAAGAAGAGAACTTCTAGTGCGCCTTCAAGGTCTTCGACCGTAACAATTGCCCACGACGACCCTTGGCGAGAGACTTTCCGCGAGATTCCGGTGATTAGTCCACCGATGGTGACGAAACCTTCTTGGACTCCCCCATCATCGAGAAGCGCACTGATCGACATATCTGTATTAGAGCGAAGTATGTGCTCCACTCCGAGAAGTGGGTGATCTGATACATAAAGTCCTAACATCTCTCTTTCAAAAGCGAGCAACGTTGCCTTCTCCCATTCGCCTTCTGGAATTTCAATTTCCAGTCCGCTCATCTGAGAATGACCCACATCTCCGAAGAGATCAAACTGTCCAATAGCTTCTGCTCGCTTGCTCTCGATTACAGCATCAATAGCGGTGAGGTGAATTGCCACAAGAGCTTTCCGATGATGTCCTAAATCATCAAATGCTCCTGCTTTGATTAACGACTCGATTGTCTTCTTGTTACACACTTGAGCATCAACTTTGGCTAAGAAATCACCGAATGAGGTGAAAGTACCTTTCGCTTCACGCGCACTCTTAATCGAGGCAACTACGCCTTCTCCAACGTTTCTAATTGCTGCCAAGCCAAATCTGATGTCTTTGCCTCTTGGAGTGTATTCAGAATTGGACTCATTAACATCGGGAGGTAGAACGCTAATTCCCATCCGTCGACATTCAGAGAGATAAAGGGCTGACTTATCTTTATCATCGCGCACACTTGTGAGTAAGGCTGCCATGTATTCGGTTGGGTAATTCGCTTTTAGATACGCCGTCCAAAATGAGACAACTCCGTACCCCGCAGAGTGCGCTCGGTTGAAGGCGTAATCTGAGAACGGAATCAGGACCTCCCATAAACGCTTGATGGCAGCATCACCAAATCCGTTTGATTTCATTCCAGCCTCAAACGGGATGTACTCCTTATCTAGAATCTCTTTATTCTTCTTACCCATCGCTTTGCGTAGAAGATCTGCGCGACCAAGAGAGAAACCAGCAACTTTCTGTGCAATTGCCATTACTTGCTCTTGATACACGATTAATCCGTAAGTATCGCCAAGAATTTCAGCTAGGGGCTCCCGAAGCTCTGGGTGTATAGCCTCTACTGGTTTGCGTCCGTTCTTGCGATCGGCGTAGTTGTTATGTGCGTTTTCACCCATAGGCCCAGGTCGATAGAGAGCAATGACCGCTGAAATGTCAGCAAAAGAATCCGGAGCCATGCTGCGCAACAGTGCACGCATTGGTCCACCATCGAGTTGGAAGACTCCAAGTGTGTCCCCGCGGCTAAGCAACTCGAAGGTTTTCTGGTCCGCAAGTGGGAGATCCTCTAAGACAATATCAACACCTAGATTAAGTTTAATGTTCTGGAGTGCATCATCTAAGACTGAGAGATTTCGAAGTCCTAAGAAATCCATCTTCAAAAGGCCTGTCGCTTCGCACGCTCCCATATCAAACTGGGTGATGATTGCTCCATCTGCTTCGCGCCGATGAATTGGAATGACGTCAAGAAGCGGCTCTCGCGAAAGAATTACGCCAGCTGCATGTACACCCCATTGACGCTTAAGGCCTTCAAGACCCTTCGCTAGATCAACAACGCGCTTTGAATCTGCATCAGTGTCATAGAGCGTACGAAACTCGCCAGCCTCTCCATGTCGAGGATCATCCTTGTCAAAGACGCCACCTAGTGTGATGTCTTTTCCCATCACCGAGGGTGGTAACGCCTTGGTAAGTTTTTCACCAATGGCATACGGGTAGCCCAGTACGCGGGTTGCATCCTTTAATGCTTGCTTTGATTTAATTGTTCCGTAGGTGATTATCTGAGCAACACGATCATCACCGTATTTTTCGGTGGCATAGCGAATCATCTCCGACCGTCGACGTTCGTCGAAATCCAAATCGATATCTGGCATAGAGATACGTTCTGGGTTGAGGAATCGTTCAAAGAGAAGCCCATGCTCAAGCGGATCAAGACCAGTAATGCCAAGTGCGTATGCAACAAGTGAACCAGCGGCTGATCCTCGACCTGGTCCTACTCGAATTCCTACATCACGTGCATGGGAGCACAGATCTGCCACAACGAGAAAGTAACCAGGAAATCCCATTTTGATCATGACATCCAGTTCGTAATCAAGACGCTCGAGATGAACTGCTGTCACCCGATCACCGAGGCGCGCCCTCAAGCCTTCATGCGATAGCGCACGGAGCCAGGAATCTTCACTTTCGCCCTGTGGAACTTCAAATCGTGGAAGTAAATTCTCCCCCTCACGCAGCGTTACATTGCATCGCTCTGCAATAAGAAGGGTATTGTCGCAAGATTCAGGAATATCCTTAAAGAGCTCGCGCATTTGCGCTGCGGTTTTTACATAAAACTCGTGATTATCAAATTTAAATCTCTTTGGATCTGCAAGGGTTGAGCCGGACTGCACGCAAAGCAAGGCCTCATGTGCCGCACCATCTTCTGCGAAAGTGT
The DNA here is from genome assembly GCA_044372915.1 of Candidatus Planktophila sp. Lineage (GTDB taxonomy): Bacteria > Actinomycetota > Actinomycetes > Nanopelagicales > Nanopelagicaceae > Planktophila. The sequence goes on along the minus strand of JBILRA010000002.1, from coordinate 24,627 downwards.
AATGGAGATCATTGGTTGCAAGCAGAGGGAGCTTGAGATCTTTAGCTAACTTCAGGAGGTCTGTCCTGACTCGATTTTCAATGTCGATTCCGTGATCCATCAACTCAAGATAAAAATTTGATGCACCGAAAATATCACGGTAATCACTTGCTGCCCTGAGAGCCTCCCGATAGTTACCAATGCGAAGACGTGTCTGAATTTCACCACCGGGACAACCAGTGGTTGCGATCAAACCTTCTGAGTATCGAGAAAGGAGCTCTCGATCCATGCGTGGTTTGTAGTAATACCCTTCAAGTGAAGCAAGGGATGAAAGTCTAAATAGGTTTGCAAGACCTTGATTGTTTTCAGCCAAAATTGTCATGTGGGTATAGGCACCACCACCTGAGACATCATCATCTCCTCCGCTTGCCCACTGCACTCGCTTCTTTTCATGACGAGATTCAGGTGCTACGTAAGCTTCAATTCCGATAATGGGCTTAACTCCAGCGCCCTTTGCTTGTTTGTAAAAGTCGAATGCACCAAAAACATTTCCATGATCTGTCATTGCAATTGCAGGCATTTCTTGGCGGGCAACTTCTGCAACTAAATCTGCAACACGAGCAGCGCCATCGAGCATCGAATACTCTGTATGGACGTGTAGATGAACAAATGAATCTGAAGGCGTTCCGGTCATAGGCTGGCTAAATTAGCACTTACGGAATCACAGCATCGGATAGCAACGCCAGGCAAGCCTGAAGGTCAGCTGGATACTCAACCTTGAACTCCATAGGCTCGCCGGTAATCGGGTGATCAAAGGCCAACTCCTTCGCATGTAGCCAAGGCCGCGACATCTGTAGTGACTTAGCTAGAACTGGGTCTGCGCCGTACGTTGTATCGCCGACCAATGGGTGGTTGAGCGCACTCATGTGCACGCGAATCTGGTGAGTTCTTCCTGTCTCAAGTTCAACCTGAACCATTGTCACGCCTCTGTAATACTCGATGAGCTCGTAGTGAGTGATGCTCTCCTTGCCGTCGGCAACAACAGCAAATCGATGATCCACTTTTGGGTGACGATCAATGGGGGCATCGATAGTTCCGCTCGGTGGATCAATATGTCCTTGAATCATTGCGTGATAAGTTTTTTTGACACTGCGCGTTCTGAACGCTTCCTTGAGAACTGTGAAAGCTCTATCAGTTTTTGCTACAACCATCAGTCCACTTGTTCCAACATCAAGTCTATGAACAATGCCAGCGCGTTCGGCGGCACCTGAGGTGGATATTGTGTATCCGGCGGCAGCAAGTGCTCCTACAACTGTGGGGCCATGCCAACCAGGGCTTGGATGTGCTGCGCAGCCCACTGGTTTATTGATGACCACAATATGGTCATCGTTATAAACAATTTCAAGACCATCTAATGGTGTTAATGGGATGGGGTCACGTTCAATCGCTTCGGGAAGTAGCACCTCGATGACTTGGGCAGCGCTCACCCTTTCAGATTTGCCCAGAGGCAAACCCCCGCACGTAATATCTCCATCTTCAATTAATCGCACAATCGCCGATCGCGACAACCCCAAAACGCGAACGAGTGCGCTATCGATTCGTTCGCCAGCGACACCTTCTGGCACGCTGAGAATACGCAACTCTCTTGCCATCTGCGTCACCTACTTATTCTGTTCGCCCGTAGGGGCAAATGGAGGAATTTCCCTGGTGATTAACAGTACCGATAGAACCGCAGCGCACACTATTGCCATATCTGCAATATTAAAGACTGGCCAGCGCGGCAACTCAATCCAATCAATCACATGGCCGTTGAAAAGAGAAGGTTCTCGGAAGATTCGATCTGTGAGATTCCCTAAGATGCCTCCCATAGCCAGCCCTAAAACCAATGACCACCAGCGATTGCTAATCTTGATTGAATAGTATGCGATACCTGCAACAGCTACCCCTGAGAGAATTGTAAAAATAAATGTGATATTTGTTCCAACGCTAAAGGCCGCTCCTGGATTAAAAACTAGCCGCAGTTGAAGAAGTGATCCAATAATGGGTGTTGGCTTTACTGGGCTCACCGAATTCAGCGCCCAAACTTTTGTAGAAAAATCCAACGCCCAAATCAACGCTGCGATGAAATAGAGCCGTTGCCAATGAAAAGAAAATTTTGCCAAGCGCACCGTTAGCGCCGCTCTTCTTTCTGCTTACAGATCATGCACAAAGTTGCTCGAGGAAAGACATGAAGTCGCTCTTTACCAATTGGGTTTGAGCAATCTTCACAACTTCCGTAACTCTTGTTATCGATTCGAACTAATGCGCGCTCAGTCTGCAAGACCATATCCCGCGCATTTATCACCAGAGACATTTCATGTTCGCGCTCAAAGGTTTTTGTTCCAGAATCTGCTTGGTCATCTCCTGCACCTTCACCAGAATCTGCAATGAGATCTTCCATCTCTGCTTCAATCACTTCTAGCTCGTGCTTAAGTCTTGTTAGTTCTTTTGCTAACTCAATTCGAATTGCCTTGAGCTCGCTTGCCGTCCAAGGTGCTTCCCCGGCCGCAGCGGTTACTGGTGTCGGAGCAGATTTAATTGGCTTAAGTGGTGCAATCTTCTTGCCGCTCTTTACAGGGCGAGCAGGAGGTGGCATGACAAGGCGACGCTCCTCAACAACAGGAGCTGCAACTGGTGCAATAACAGTGGCCACCGATACTGTCTGAGATTTCTCATCAACTGTCAAGGTTGGCTTAGCGTTCTTTGATGGAAATGGACGACCTGGTGCGCTCTTCTTCAGTGGTGCTTTTGCTACGGCTTTTTTTGCAGGAGCTTTCTTCACTGCAGCCTTTTTTGCCGGAGCTTTCTTTGCAACTTTCTTCACGGCAGCCTTTTTTACGGCAGCCTTTTTTACGGCAGCCTTCTTGGCCGGCGCTTTCTTCTTCGCTTTCGAAGCTGGGGCCGCTGCCTTCTTAACTACCTTTTTTGCTGACACGCCGCGCACCCTATGCGCTTTTTCCACTTCTACCAAATATGCCACTCGATCTCACAGGATAAAAGTTGAGAAACGAAGGCCTCTCTGAGCCTCTCGTAGCCAGCGCTCATCTCCCCTGCATTAGACTCGGCTCCCTCATGAGTTCTCAATTCCGACCTCTCCCTACGCAGATAGATCTGCCAGCGATGGAGCGATCCATTCTTGATCTATGGAAAAGCAAGGATGTTTTTGAGCGCTCATTGACCGCGCGCGTTGGCCAAGAGCCTTGGACTTTCTTTGAGGGACCACCAACAGCTAATGGCATGCCTGGAACTCACCACATCGAGGCGCGAGTTTTTAAAGATGTATTTCCTCGCTTTCATACGATGAAGGGCAAGTTTGTTTCGCGCAAAGCGGGATGGGATTGCCATGGTCTGCCCGTTGAGATTGCGGTTGAGAAAGAACTTGGTTTTTCAGGCAAGGGAGATATTGAAAAATTTGGAATTGCAGCCTTTAACGATAAATGTCGGGAATCTGTAACCAGACATGTTGATGCTTTCACCACCATGACTGAACGCATGGGATTTTGGGTGGATTTTGATCAGGCGTATTGGACTATGTCACCGGAGTACGTGGAGAGCGTGTGGTGGTCGCTAAAGGAGATTTGGAAGAAAGGTCTGCTTGTTCAAGACCATCGCGTTGCGCCCTATTGTCCTCGTTGTGGAACCGGCTTAAGCGATCATGAATTAGCCCAAGGATATGAAACAGTTACAGATCCATCCGTCTTTGTTCGCTTCCCAATTACGTCCGGTGAACTTGTCGATCTCCATGCGTCGCTACTTGTTTGGACAACCACACCCTGGACCTTGGTTTCGAATACCGCAATTGCAGTGCACCCTGAAGTCGACTATGTGGCAGCACGCGTAACTCACGAGGAGAGCAGTGAGGTTCTCGTTGTTGCCCAAGCCCTGATCGCAAGCCTCACAGGAGATGTAGAAATTCTGAAGCAATTCAAAGGGTCAGCCCTCGAGCGGGTTCATTATCAGCGCCCCTTAGACTTTATTGAGATTCCAGATTCACACTTTGTCGTGCTTGCAACCTATGTGACCACTGAGGATGGAACCGGACTTGTTCACCAATCCCCAGCTTTCGGAGCAGATGATCTACAAGTATGTCGCGCGTACGGGTTGCCCGTAGTCAATCCCATCGCTCCAGACGGCACGTTTTTCTCAGATGTTCCTTTTGTTGGTGGACTCTTCTTTAAAGATGCCGACAAGCCTTTGGTGAAAGAACTCAAATCACGAGGTGCTCTATATAAGCACCTGCAATACGAGCATCAATACCCTCATTGTTGGCGATGTCATACAGCTCTAATTTATTATGCGCAGCCTTCATGGTACATCCGAACTACAGCCATCAAAGATGCACTGATTCGTGAAAATGAGAAGACGAATTGGCATCCGGAGACTATTAAGACCGGTCGATATGGCGACTGGCTTGAAAATAACATTGACTGGGCTCTTTCCCGCAATCGATTCTGGGGAACACCGCTGCCTATCTGGCGTTGCGAAAACAAACATGAAGAATGCGTTGCTTCGCTTAAGGAACTCGGTGAGCTTGCTGGCGAAAATCTTCTTGAGCTCGACCCGCATCGCCCTTTTGTTGATGACATCACTTTTGCATGCCCTCAATGTGCTTTAGTAATGACTCGTGTTCCCGAGGTAATTGATTGTTGGTTTGATTCCGGTGCAATGCCATTTGCTCAGTGGGGATATCCACATAAAGAGGGGTCTCGCGAGAAGTTTGAAGCCGCATATCCAGCCGATTTTATCTGCGAGGCCATCGATCAGACGCGAGGGTGGTTCTACACACTCATGACCATCGGAACATTAGTCTTTGATCAATCGTCATATAAGAACGTTCTCTGTCTTGGTCATATTCTTGATAAAGATGGCCGCAAAATGAGTAAGCATCTTGGCAATGTTCTAGAACCGATTGCTCTCATGGACCAACATGGTGCTGATGCCGTGCGTTGGTACATGCTCGCCGCAGGATCACCGTGGTCAGCCCGTCGCGTTGGACACGATGCGATCAGCGATGTTGTGAGAAAAACACTGTTGACGTACTGGAATACACTCTCTTTTCACGCACTCTATGCCAATGCTTCACAGTTCGATCTAGCAAGTGCGCCTGAAATTGCTGAGCGTTCACTCATGGATCACTGGATTCTCTCTGAGCTCAACATGTTGATTGAAGCCGTTGATAAGGCTTACACCGACTTTGATTCACAACATGCAGGTCGAGTGCTCGCAACATTTATTGATGATCTATCCAACTGGTATGTGCGTCGATCACGACGACGCTTCTGGGATGGCGATGTTGCCGCAATGGCTACATTGCACGAATGCCTTCTCACGCTCACGCAATTATTGGCACCCATGGTTCCCTTCATCACAGAGCACGCATGGCAAGAACTCCTTCTTCCAGCAAATCCTTCACTTCTCCCATCAGTGCACCTCAGTGATTTTCCAGTTGCCGATGCTGGGCTGATCAATCGCAAGTTAAGTGATCAAGTTGCGATGACGCGTAGAGTGGTCGAGCAAGGACGAGCCGCACGCGCTGAGTCTGGAGTCAAGATTCGCCAACCTCTTGGTCGCGCACTCATATCTGCACCAGGCTGGCATGAACTGCCACGTGAAATGAAGGACCAAATCGCAGATGAACTCAATGTACTTGAGCTCGCAGATATTGCAGATGCAGATGGAGATCTTGTTGATATCTCAATTAAAGCCAACTTCAAATCACTCGGAGCAAAGTATGGTTCCGATGTGCAAACCGTCGCCAAGTTGATTGCCTCAGCTGATGCAACCTCATTAGTAAGGACGCTTCGCAAAGAAGCTTCAGCACTCGTTGGTACCTACACAGTGGATCTGATGGACCTTGTGGTAACCGAAGTTCCAAAGAGCGGCTGGATGGTTGCCAGCCATGATGGTGAATCAGTAGCTCTAGATTTAACGCTCACGCCAGAGCTCGTTCAATCGGGCTTGGTTCGAGAAGTCATCAGATTAATCCAAGAGAAGCGAAAATCAGATGGCTTCGAGATTTCTGATCGTATCGGTGTTAAATACAACGCAAACGCTCAGACACACGCTGCGATCACCGCCGAACTCTCATTTATTTGTTCTGAAGTTTTGGCGACAACATTTATCCAGGATGTATCCATAGACCATGGAGATAATGAACTTGGCATGTCGGTGCATTTAGCCAAGAATTAAAGAATTGCGACAACCACTCTCTGAGCAAGCTGAATTGCAAGTAATATGACGATGAAAGATAGATCTAATGAGACTCCACCCAATCGCAATGGCGGAATAAAGCGTCCTACGAATTTCATGGCTGGATCTGTTATCGCATAAATTGCTTCAAAAACTGCGAGCAGGAAGCTGTTAGGTCGCCAATTGCGTGCAAACATTCTTATATAGTCAATGATCAAACGTGCAAAAAGAACCCACTTAAAAAAAGTGAGGATGTTCAGAAGAAGCGACTGAAGCATTCTGAGTTCAGCTACTCGAAGTTAGCTCTGATTAAAAAAGCTAGCTTGAGCATATGCCGCTTTATCTTCGGTGCGTACCTTGACATTGGCAGGTGAAATTAAAAATACTCTGCTTGCAATTCTTTCGATACCACCTTGCAAGCCGAAAGCTAATCCGCTCGCAAAGTCAACAAGACGTTTTCTCTCAGACTCGTCCATGTCATCGAGGTTAATGATTACAGGATTTCCTTGGCGGTAGTGCTCTGCCATCTGTCGCGCCTCAGAATAAGAACGTGGGTGCAGAGTAATAATGTTGTATGAGGGTTCAAGTTCTAGGACAGGCTCGCTCTCGACTGTGCGACGACCACCTATAACAGTGACACCTGCAGGTTGAGTATCTGTCTTGGTAATCGTTTTTACTCGAGTCTCCACCTTCGTACTCTTTTGCTCTTGAGCAGCACCTTCGGGACCATCTACTAGGCCGAGGTATTCCATGACTTTATTAAGTGCTGACATGGCTCTATTTTAAGGTGTAGCTCCTCGCGGGCCGAGTATTTGGCTACCTATCCGAATGTGTGTCGCGCCATAGGCGATAGCGACTTCAAAATCACCGCTCATCCCAGCCGATAGATAACCAGCCATCGGAAACTCTTTCTTTACACTCTCTGCTACCTCGGCAATCCTAGAAAATGATTTCTCTGGATCCGATTCCACCGGAGGCACGGTCATCACTCCCATGAGCTGTAAATGTGACGATTCGGCGACGGCCTGACATGCCAGTAGAACTTCGCTGGGTTGGAGTCCAGATCGCGCAGGATTGCCATCAAGTGAGACCTGAATGAAGACTTCTAGAGATTTACCCCCGAGCACCTCAAGGGTTCGATCAAATTTCTGTATGTGCGCGAGGTCATCAAGTGAATGCACAGCATCTGCCCATCGGCTGATTGATCCAATTTTCTTACTCTGTATCTCCCCTTGATAATGCCAGATGGCCCTGCCATATGTCTCGTGAAAAACCGAAGATTTTTCTACACCTTCACTATCCCGATTCTCTCCAAAATTCTTGATGCCACATCCCTGAAGAATGTGCACATCGCTGATCGGATAAGTTTTTGTTACGGCAATCAAGGTCACGTCATCTCGACTCCGAGCTGCCAATAAACAAGCCTGATTAATGCGACCTTCTATGTGATTGAGGGCCAGGGAAATTTCGGCAACTCTTGCTGCATCGGTCATAGCCATATCAATCCTGCCTGTCGCCCAGTGACTCCATCCCGCCTATACGAGAACAGAAATCTTTCTTCTACAGTGCAGCGACTGTGATTGAGAACTGAAATCCCAAATCCTTGTAATTCCAGAGAGAGGGATGCAGGGAGATCAAGTGCGAATCCGCCGGAGGGTGTCCGAGACTCAGAGGTTGGGATGGCGGATGTGACCTCATTGAATACATCTTCAGAAACTTCATAGCACTTGCCACAAATTGAAGGACCGATAATTGCTGTGATTGGAGAAGGGTCAATGGATCTCATTATCGAGAGAGTTTTTACAGCAATACCGTTGATGAGACCTTTTCTTCCGACATGCACTGCAGCAACACTTGAATCATTGGACAAAAGCAATGGGACGCAATCTGCAACCATTACTGCAAGTGCAACATTGCGGTTGATTGTAATAAGCGCATCAGCCCTTGGATCGGATTGACTGAACTCATCTATGACTTCAACATCATTCCCATGGACTTGATCCATAAATTGTATTGGCCTATCAATTTCTTCACTGAGTTCTAACCGATTGAGGGAAACCGATTCTGGATTATCGCCCACATGAAGAGCGAAATTCCGGGAGAGAAAAGCACCGGTGGAATTCCCACCGGTGCTATCTGTAAATCTAAAATTCACTCTGCTTACTTCATGAAGTCGGGCACGTCGATCTCATCTTCTGCAACGAGATCTTCGAAAGTCACTCGCTTGGTCGGCTTCTTCTCATCGAGATCCATGGCGACAACCAACGGGTCGTTCTCGGGCAACGGGTCAGCAACGCCACCAAGAATTGCTGCGTTGAGAACCGGAACAGCAACCTTCTTCGGCTCACCACCATCGAAACCTGCGGCGATAACGGTGATTCGAACTTCATCACCCAATGCATCATCAATGGTCGTACCAAAGATAATTCGTGCCTCGGGATGGGCTGCAGCCTGCACAAGTTCACACGCTTCATTGATCTCAAAGAGTCCGAGATCAGAGCCACCTGCAACAGAGAGAAGTACTCCCATCGCACCATCAATTGATGTTTCAAGAAGTGGGCTGGAAATTGCCAATTCAGCAGCTCTTGTTGCACGATTTTCACCGCGAGCTGAACCTATTCCCATGAGTGCCGAACCAGCATCAGTCATGACAGTTTTGACATCAGCGAAATCAAGATTGATCAGACCAGGCTGGGTAATGATTTCAGTAATGCCTTGAACGCCTGAAAGTAAAACTTGATCGGCGCTCTTAAATGCGTCAACCGCTGTGATGTTGCGATCAGAGATTGCGAGCAATCGATCATTTGGAATAACAATGAGTGTGTCAACTTCATCGCGCAGTAGCGCAATTCCCTCTTCAGCTTGCTTAGTGCGAATTTTTCCTTCAAAAGAAAATGGGCGAGTGACAACACCGATAGTGAGGGCACCTAGATCGCGTGCGATCTTTGCAACGATTGGAGCACCGCCTGTGCCAGTTCCACCACCTTCTCCTGCGGTAACAAAAACCATATCGGCGCCACGTAAAATTTCTTCGATCTCTTCTGTGTGATCGATTGCTGCTTGTCTCCCCTTTTCAGGTGCTGCGCCTGCGCCAAGACCTTTTGTTGATGCGCGACCAATATCCAGTTTGACATCGGCGTCACTCATGAGCAGATGCTGTGCATCAGTGTTAATGGCAATGAACTCGACGCCCTTGAGTCCCACATCAATCATCCTATTGATTGCATTCACTCCGCCGCCGCCAATGCCAACAACTTTGATAACAGCTAAGTAATTCTGTGGTGCAGCCACGACAGTCCCCCTTATGAACAATAATTCTCGCCTAGAGAGTTACGATTCATTCTCTCTAATAGCGGCAAAACTAGGCTGATACTGGGGGTGAATCAATCACCGACTCGGGCCAATTCCTCATCTTCACCTTGAGAGTTTTTTAGCCGACGATGGGTGCATACGGCGCCAGAAGATCGATGAAAGAAATTTTTTTGTTTTCAGGTTCTGTCAGGAGTCGCTTAATGACAGCGATTTTTAGATTGATCTCTGAACTATCTCCCCACCGAATAGTTAAATCCCGACCGTTGTGGCGGGTGTTGAGCACAAATGATGAGGAGGTCTTTGCCGCCATTGAGGTGATGGAGCCCCTGAAGTCATTGGGGAATCTGGTGAAGAGATCAGAAGCTGCCAACGCACCTTCAGGAGACGCTGATGAGATTATTGGGAGATCGCTACCTGAAAAACCTGGCAAGATGAAAGGTTCTCCATTGCTATCAATGGTCTGGCCCTTGATTTGATCGGTATTGAAATAAGCGATCGGTTGCCGCACGGCTACTTCAAGAACAACTTCACCATTAATCCAGTTGCGTGAAATCTGAGCCTCCTGCACCCACGTAATCTCAGAAACTCTCTTTTCTGTGGCCCGAGTATTGATACGCGCAAGCTGTTGCCCAATTTTGACCTGACTCAATTTCAGAATGTCGCCCTCAGAGATTGTATTTGGCGACCCCACGACTTGGATAGTTTTGACAGTAAATATCTGTGACCAGCCGAGAAGGTATGCCAAGGCGAGAGTAAGAGCGAGTGCAGAAAGCGTTGCTGGTTTGAGAACTACTCTCTTCACTTTTGCGCAGTAATTTCAAATCGTTGCTCAAGGCCAGCAATAATAATTGGTGCCAAGGAGTTCACGTCTCCTGCGCCAAGTGTAAGAATTACATCACCTGGTTTGGCCAGAGAAATGATGGTCTCGGCGGCCTCAAGAAAATTCGGAATAAAGACTCCGTTCTTCATCTTCTCTGTAATGAGCGCTGAACTCACCCCGGGAATAGGTGATTCACTTGCCGGATAAATCTCGAGAAGTATCACGTGGTCAGCTAAATCTAATGTTTGTGCAAATAAGTCAAGAAATGCTTTTGTACGGCTGTAGCGATGTGGTTGAAAAATGACAAAGACGCGCCCATCGCCGGCATAGCGGCGCGCAGCAGTAAGAGTGACATCTATCTCCGTAGGATGGTGACCATAATCATCAACGACTCGTATGCCTGCGATACTCGCTTTAAGTTCAAAGCGTCTTCCTGCGCCTCGGAATGATTGCAACCCTTCTAAGAGCTCTCCGATTGGCTGGTCGAGAGATAATCCCATGGCAACAACTGATGCAGCATTAAGTATGTTGTGATGCCCAGGAACTTGAAGCTTTAACATGCCCACTTTGCGCCCATGCCATAGAAGTCGAGCCTCTGAGCCCATGGGAAGTAAATCAATCTGATCAATTACCAGATCCGATTGGGGATCAGTGCCATATGAAACTTTTTTCAAGAAAGGGTTCTTTTGAGCAACCTCCGCCGCCCCTTGATCGTCTCTGCAAAAGACCAATAAGCCTTGTGGGTCTATCGACTCCACAAACTTGGCAAAAACTTCCATCACAGATTCTGGAGTCGCAAAGTAATCCACGTGATCATGTTCTACATTGGTGATAATCGCGCTGAATGGTCGATACTCCAAGAACGAGCCATCTGACTCATCAGCCTCGGCAACGAAAATGTCGCCTGTGCCACGATGGGCATTCGAACCTGAAGCAGTCAAAGTTCCACCAATTGCGAATGAGGGGTCGGCTCCACACGCTTGTAAAGCTACCGTGAGCATTGAAGACGTCGTGGTTTTTCCGTGCGTGCCTGCAACAGCCACGCTCTGTGTGCCCGTCATAAGGATTGCTAACGCTTGAGCTCGTGTCAACAAAGTAGATCCAAGCTCTCGGGCTCTGACAATTTCTGGATTATTTGTCGGAATGGCATTTGAATAAATAACATACTTTTTGCCCTCAACATGTGCACCATCGTGACCCACGTACACATCTGCTCCGAGAGCTCTCAAAGCCAAGACAACCGATGAATCTTTACTGTCACTACCTGAAACATGGATCCCATGCGAAAGGGCGATGCGCGCTAAACCACTCATTCCTGCGCCAGCGATTCCAATAAAATGAATGCGTTCGCCTATCCATTGAGTTAACTCGGGGCGTTGCATCTTCTTAGACCTCAGAATTTCTCATTGCGTAATTCATTAATGCAACAATTTTTGTCGCTGATTTCACATCACTTAAATCTTTTTGTGGAGCACTATTGAGACCTTGAGTCATCATGGCTCTTATGTTATCGATCAACCATTGCGAGGTGAAGGATTTCTGATCAATTACGACAGCATTCCCGCGAGAAACTAATTCAAGTGCATTGAAGCCCTGCTCACCATTACCTATTGCAAGCGGAACAAAAATCGCAAATTTACCTAAAGCACGCACTTCCGAACATGTAATTGCACCACTTCGGGCGATAACGAGATCTGCAGCGGCATAGGCACGAGCCATTTCCTGAATGTAGTGAATAGATTTGTAATCTTTAGTTGATTCAGGAAGAGTGTTTGAGCCACCCACGGCATGGAGAATAGAGATGGATTCTTTACCTATCGCCTGCCTTGCCTCTTCAATCACCGAGTTAATAGCCGTTGAGCCTTGGGATCCACCAAAGACGAGAAGTAATGGTTTGTCGGGATCAAAACCTAAAAGCTTCTTCTCTTTGACTTGCAGCTCTGCCCACCCTCTATTGTCTGCATCGGCATTGGCCGTGAGAAGCTCGGCTATATCTTCTCGTAGTGGAATTCCAGTGATTAGAGCGGTCGAGAATTTACCTCGCGATACGGGAATTCCCGTAGCTAGTGATCGAGTGAAAAGTGCACCTAGGCGATTTGCCCACCCTGGTTTTGCATTGGCCTCATGAATAACAATCGGTGTTTTCTGGATTGCCGCCGCAATGTATGCAGGGGCGCAGACATACCCACCAAAACCTATGAGCAAATCGGCACCTTTAAGGATTTGCCGACATTCTTTGATTGAACGAGCCATCTGGATCGGTGTCTTGAAAAAGGAAAGTGAAAGTGAGCGAGGAACTCTTACCCGCGTAATCAGTTGGAGCTCGAAATCAGAAGCTGGAACGAGAGATGTCTCTAATCCAGAGGAAGTACCAAGAAAGATGATGTGGTCACGTGGATTTTCTTCTCTCCAGTGACGGGCTACCGCTAACGCCGGTTGAATATGCCCAGCAGTTCCTCCGCCTGCAAAGATGATGGTTCGTGAATTCACCTACACACCTCTTCGTTGTGCGATAGCTCTTTTAATCTCGCCCTGTATCTTTGGATTTCTAAGAGCACTCGATGCAACAAAACCTATTCCCATATACGTAGCGATGAGGGCTGAACCTCCATAGGAAACCAACGGCAATGTAACGCCAACAACAGGAAGCAGACTCAATGCCGAGCCAATATTTAAGACCGACTGAATTGCAATCCATGAGGCAATACCTGCACACGCAAATCGTGTAAATGAATCGTCTGAACTCATAGAAATACGGAGGATTGAGTAGATCAGAGTCCCCAAAAGTGCGAGGATCAGTAAGGTGCCAATGAGACCGAGCTCTTCGCCTATGACAGCAAAGATAAAATCTGTGTGGGCTTCAGGTAGATTTCCCCATTTTTGGCGGCTACCACCAAGACCAACTCCGAAAATTCCCCCACTGGCAAGCCCCAATAGACTGTGGGCTGGTTGCCAACCTTCATTTTTGTACTGTGCGGGATCAAATGGATCCAGGAATACGCTCCATCGCGCTGCACGATATGGGGCAGTCGCGATAAAAAAGCCTAGGGCCAATGCAGAGCTTGCAACAAGAGTTCCAATCAGTCTGAGATGAATTCCTGAAACAAAAAGAAGCCCTCCCAATATTGCCATTGTTACTGAGGCTGTACCCAAATCTCTACCCCACATTATCAATGCACCAACAACAAGAAATCCTGGTGCAATGAGAGCTAAGACATTAAATCGAATAAATCCTGCATTCAACCGCGTTGCAAGAAGTTGTGATGCCCAGAGAATTACTAAAAATTTTGCAAGCTCGCTAGGTTGCACATCTACAAATCCGAGGGAAATCCAATTTGTATTACCGTTGACCGTCTTACCGATTCCTGGAATTCGCAATGCAAGAAGAATTGCTACCGATAAAATCAAACCAAATCGGGCAAGATTTTTCCAACTTTTTAGTGACAGCCGTGCCATGAAAATTGCCATAGGTATAGAAATGACTAGAAAAATCAACTGGCGTATAGAGACCGCCCAGGAAGAACCCTTTGTGTCGAGAGAATAAATTGAGGAGGCCGAAAAGACCATAATCACGCCAATTACTGAAAGTAGCCCCGCGCTCAGAATCAGGGCGTAAAAAGGGGCCGCGGGATTCTTTATTCTGCGAGTAGATTCTATTCGTTTCATGTAAGTGCCTTTCGGACCGCAGCTGCGAAACGATCACCACGGTCTGCATATGAAACGAATTGATCCATTGAAGCGCATGATGGAGCTAATAAGACAGTATCTCCATCTGTAGCAGATAATTTCGCCTGGCGAATGAGTTCTTCCATAAATGAGTTCGACATCCCACCACGAACATAGTCCTGAGGCGGTTCTATTTCCACAACTTCAATGTGTGGCGCATGCTCTAGAAATGCTGCAGCGAAGAGTGTGCGATCTGCACCAAAGATGATTGCTTTCTTAATTCGAGGATGTACTTTGGCTACAAGGCTAGCCACATCAGCACCCTTTGCGAGTCCACCTGCCAGCCAAATAACAGAAAACGCCGAGAGGATTGATGCCTCGGCTGCGTGAGGATTGGTCGCCTTGGAATCATCGATCCATGTAATGCCATCCTTCTTAGCAATCACCTCAATACGATGTCCTCCAGGGGTAAATTCATTCAAAGCTTCACGGATTTTTTCATGTGGTACTCCGAGTGTTCGGGCTAATCCGGCAGCTGCCAACGCATTCGAGACGTTGTGTGGAACTGTGGGTTTTATCTCGATAACTTCTGCAATCATTGATGCCTCTTGTGGATCTGACACAAATGCACGGTCAACCAAAAGCTCTTCTACCAAGCCAATTTCTCCTGGCTTCGGAGTGTTGAGTGAGTAAAAAACCTTTCGTCCATTCCAGTGAGATGTTCTACCAACTACTTCCCCATCATCACCATTGAGAATCGCAGTCAGAGATCGATCCAGAATTGAAATTTTTGCGTTGGCATAGAGTTCAAAACTCCCATGCCAATCCGTGTGATCATCGGCAATGTTGAGAATTGCGCAAGAAAGAAATTCGGCGCGCTCTAGCCAATGAAGTTGGAAACTAGATAGCTCTAGAACTAGCGCATCAAAATTCTCAGGGCTATCAACACACTCGATCACCGTTTTCCCAACGTTTCCACATGCAACAGCGTGTAAACCACCCGCGCGCAGGGCCGCGGCCGTCATTTCAACAGTAGTTGTCTTTCCATTTGTGCCAGTGAGCGCTATCCACTTCTGTGCCGGCGATCGTTCTTGGCGAATCTCCCAAGCAAGGTCTATCTCATTGATTACGGGAACGTGACTTCTCTTGGCTTCAACAATGAGAGGATGGGATTCTTTCCAGCCAGGAGAGATCAGGAGAAAGTCGCATTCGGTTATCGAAACAGAGGAAGGGGCCAAGACCGGATAGCCTTCAATATCGGTCTTGTGATCATCAATCAAAGTTACTATCGCTTCACGTGCACTTAAGGAATGTGCGCACGCAAGGCCGGTTACACCTGCGCCAAGAATGAAAACCTTTTTCTGTGAATACGTTGAAGTTACGCTCACCTTTTGGCCGCCCACACAGACATTAGCCTGCAATCCAATCGGCATAAAAAAGTCCAAGACCAGCGGACACGCATAGCCCAGCAATAATCCAGAAGCGAATAACTATCGTCACTTCTCCCCACCCCATAAGTTCAAAGTGATGCTGGAGGGGAGCCATACGGAAAACTCGTTTTCCTCCCGATAACTTAAAGTAAAGAGTCTGGATAATGACAGACATCGTAATGATGACAAAGAGTCCACCGAGAGGAATGAGCAACAGTTCAATACGTAAAGTGGTTGCGATACCAGCTAGCGCACCACCTAAAGCCAGTGATCCAGTATCTCCCATGAAGATCTTCGCAGGAGAAGCATTCCACCATAAAAAGCCAGTGCATGCCCCAGCGAAGGAAGCAGCAAGTACTGCAATATCTAACGGATCTCGAACTTCATAACAATTAACACCGGGAGAAACTGCACAACTCTCTCCGAACTCCCACACACCAATCAGAATGAAGGCGATGAATGTAAGTACTGATGCTCCGGAAGCGAGGCCGTCGAGGCCGTCTGTGAGATTTACACCGTTACTGGTTGCCGTGACCATAAGCGCTACCCAGATAACCACGAAAAAAGCCCCGAGGGTAATTGATGTATCTCGCACAGTAGATAGCTGAGAAGAGATTGGAGTTAGTCCATCTTTATCTGGAAAAAGTGTGCCCAAATATGCGAAGGTTGAAGCAACAATGATTTGCCCAAGAAGCTTCTGTCGCGACGTCAGGCCCAAAGATTGCTGACGTGAAACCTTTAACCAATCATCTATAAATCCTACGAGACCGAGTGCGATAACAAGGCCGATGACAAGAACTGCCGAAACTGTCACAGCATTTCCGCTAATCAAGTGCGCCAACAGATATGCAGCGACTGCGGCAAAGATAATAATGATCCCACCCATCGTGGGTGTGCCTCGCTTCGTGTGGTGTGAAGTAGGGCCGTCATCTCTAATGATCTGTCCGTAACCACGACGCGCAAGAGCACGAATGAGAACAGGTGTGCCAAAGAGTGAAAGAAGGAGTGCAAATCCTCCAGCCATAAGAATTGTTCTCATGTCAGTTGCCTCCTAACCTTTCACCATCGTTGTTGCGCGCCTTGATTACCCGCTCGAGATCCTGCGCAAGGATTTCAAATGCTTCTGATCGCGATGCCTTAACCAGAACCACATCACCTGCTTCAATCTGCTGCGCAAGAGCGACCGCTTCAGCGCGTGTACAGGAATGGACGGTTGTGCCCGCGCTTTCTACTCCCCCGGAGACGTACTCCGGTGCATCGATAGCAACGAGATGATCTATTCCAAGTTCATAGGTAAGGGTGCCAATGCGTTGATGGGCAATCTCCGAGGACTCGCCGAGTTCGGCCATCTTTCCTAAAAAGGCCCACGACTGACCCCCTCGCTCCTGGGCGAAAAGGAGAAGAGTTTTCAGGGCTGCCTCCATTGCGTCGGGGCTTGCATTGTATGAATCATTAATAAGCACCACTTCAGAGAACTCCGAAACTTGCATGCGCCATTTGCTCTCGATAGTTGCCGTGGATAGTGCCCCTGCGATTGAGTCAAGAGAGAAATTGAGGGCGGTCCCAACAGCCGCGCAAGCTAGTGCATTAGCTACCTGATGCTCACCAACAATTCTCAAACCCACAGCCGTTCGTCCCTCTGGAGTGACAAGATCAAAATGGGGACAACCTTCACGAATTTCAATTTCTGTGGCACGAACATTATCTGAGTGTCCGTTTCCGAAAGTGATTGTCTTACCTTGGTGAAGTGCGCTCATGGCCTTCGTGTATGGATCGTACTGACCTAGAATCGCAATTCCGTCATCCTTGAGAGCACTTACAAGCTCCGATTTTGTTTGAGCTATTAGCTCCATCGATCCGAATTCACCAATGTGTGCCATGCCCACTCGTAGGACAACAGCAATATCTGGCTCTGCTATTGAAGCCAAGTGGGCAATATCGCCCATATGTCGAGCGCCCATTTCAATAATCGCGAAATTCGTCTTCATATCACATGCAAGGATTGTGAGTGGAACTCCCAGTTCATTATTGTAATTTCCTTGAGGTGCAACTGTTACTCCGTGTTGTGAGAGCATATGGCGAAGAAGATCTTTGGTTGTTGTCTTACCTTGCGAACCGGTTATACCGATTACGGTCAGATCTTTAAGTACATTTCTAACATATCGCGCTAATGCTGTGAGCGCAACAGTCACATCATCTACAACAATATGTGTTTGCTCTACATTTTGAGTTGTGATTGCAAGGACAGATCCTCGAGCAAAAGCATCATCAACAAATGTGTGGCCATCTAAATGCTCTCCGGCAAATGCTAGAAAAATAGAACCTGGTGTAGCTACTGATGAATTAAGCACAGGAGCTGAAGTGACCTCAACATCACTTCCGACTAGTTCTCCGCTAACAATTTCGGCAATCTGCGAAGCAAGTAATGTAATCATCACAAGGCCTCAATCGCTTTTGCAAGGATAAGGCGGTCATCGAAATCAATTATTCGGCCTGCGATCTCTTGGCCAGTCTCATGACCTTTGCCAAGAATTAACAATGTATCACCAGCCTCACAGAGGGATGCGGCATATGAGATTGCAGTCGCACGGTCGGCAATCACCGCCGATGGTTGAGCAAAGGCCACGTCTGAAGTCATCTGCCTCAGAATTTCGTCGGGATTTTCACTTCTAGGGTTATCGCTTGTAAATATCGCAATTGAAGAACCTTCGCTGAGCGCTTTACCCATGAGAGGTCTCTTGGTTGCATCTCTATCTCCCCCGCAACCCAGCACAGCAATCACTCTGCCCTCCGTGAAAGTCTTTGCCGTGGCGAGAACACTTCGGACCGCATCAGGAGTGTGGGCATAATCAACAAATGCAGCAAAGCTCTGACCTCTATCTACTTGCTCCATTCGTCCAGGTGCACCATGAAGAGTTGGAAGTAGCGCTGCACTATCGAGTGGATCAATTCCGCATTCAGTTGCAATCGCAATGGCCAAAAGTATATTGTCTAAGTTGAAACTTCCACGAAGTGGGGTCGATGTCTCAATGAGGATGCCTCCTGCCCCACGAACGGTTAATTCAGTACCGCGTCGTGTGGGAACAATCGATGTGTAATGCCAAGTAGCGTCAACATTTTTCTGCGACAAAGAGGTTGCTGGAATCGTGCAACTATTGAAGAGCCTCCGTCCATAAGGGTCATCAATATTAATAAATGCTTGATCAGCATATTCAAGAGAGAACAAACTGGCCTTAGCTAAAAAATAGCTTTCCATGTCCCCATGAAAATCCAGATGATCCTGAGTGAGGTTGGTGAAGCCCGCAATTGCGAAATGAGACCCATGCATTCTATTCATCACCATTGCATGACTTGATACTTCCATCACTAAGTGGCGCATGTGCTGTTCGCTCATTGCCGCAGCAATTGCCTGTAACTCATCCGCTTCAGGAGTGGTACGTACGCTGTTATATCGCTGACGACCAATAAGGGTTTCAACAGTTCCAATTAATCCGCTATCACGTCCTGCCGACTGTAATAGTTGATGTAGAAGAGTTGACACTGTTGTCTTGCCATTTGTACCTGTAATGGCAAGACTTACCATCTCTTGCATCGGCCTTCCGTAAAGATGCGCGCTCACTAGAGCTCCTGCTACACGAACATTCTTGGTGACAATCAATGGCAGCTCATGAGCAATTTCTGCGCCAGGAGCATCCGTCAGTATTGCTCTAGCGCCTTTAGAAATTGCGCTGTGTGCAAATTGAGCTCCATGAGTGTTCGTTCCTGGATATGCCAGAAAGAGATCTCCTGGAAGTATGTTTTGATCATCAGAAGTCACACCACTAAACGTTGTCTGTGGATCGATGAGAGACTCCGCGCTGAGAAGTTGGCAGATTTGTTGAACTGAGATCGAGTAGTCAAGGAGTGGTCGCATCAACTACCCCTTGTTACTCGCCTGGGAAATATCAATCTTCGTAGCATTCTTCTCTGCACGATTTTGTCGATTTAACTCATCTTGATCAAGGGCTATCGGTTTAACTTTCGTTCCAGATGGTGAAATGTGCTTACTTTGGAGTACAAATGTCATGACTTTCTTAAACACCGGACCACCAAGTGAACCACCATAGTAAGCTCCCTTTGGATCCTGAATGGTTACATTGATTACATACGCTGGAGAGTCAGCTGGTGCGAAACCAATAAATGATGCGGTATAGCCTCTATAGCAACCGCAGAGATCGTCGTATCTAATCGCGGTACCAGTTTTACCTGCAACGCGATATCCCGGAATCGAAGCACTTGGCGCTGTTCCATGTTCTGACACAACGCTTTCCATCATGAGTCGCATTTTTGATGCTGTCTCTGGGCTGACAACTGTCGTTCCTTTTTCAGATTTGAAAGGAGTGAAATTACCCGACGAATCGCTGGTTCCTGCAATCACTGTCGGTGAAACTCGAATTCCATTATTGGCAATTGTTGCAAATATGCTCGTTGCTTGCATGGCATTGAGGGAGTAACCCTGACCAAATGCCACTGTCGGCGCTGTTGTGCCAGACCAATTCTTTACTTCAAGTAATTTTCCAACATTCTCACCAGGAAGGCCTGCCCCAGTTTTTGTCCCGATACCGAACTTCTTCAAGTAGGAATAAAGAGTCTCATTACTCATGGTCTCCGCAATTTTGATTGTTCCAGTATTACTTGATACTGCAAGAATTCCAGCTGTTGTCAGCTTCTGCAATGGGTGTTTCTCGTGATCTTTAAAGTCTTCTCCACCTCTTTTGATCTTGTATGGGACGTCAAAGACAGTCTCTGGAGTGACAGTTCCCTCTTCAAGAGCTGCGGCTAGTGTCATGATTTTTCCTGTAGATCCTGGCTCATATGCGTCCTGCACAGATGGATTGCGCATCAGATCTAGGGTGACACTCTTTGTATTGTTAGGATCAAAAGTTGGTGCTGTGGCGTGCGCCAAAATTGCGCCGGATTTTGGATCCATCACGATCACTGTTCCACTGCTCGCTCTAGCTTTCTTGACCGCTTCAGCAATAGCTTTTTGCGCGACCCACTGTATATCTCGATCAATTGTAAGTCGGACGGTTGTGCCAGCACGTGCAGGAATTACTTCTGATTGCGAACCCGGTATTTCGGCGCCACGACCTTTGGCAAATGAGTACAGCCCTGGCGTGCCAGTGATCGAGGAATTCATGCTGAGCTCAACTCCAGATGCACCCAAACCATCCTTACGCACGAATCCGACTAGAGATGAGACAAGATTTCCTGATGGGTATTCTCGAACATAATCACGCTCTGAAAAGAAGCCAGTGATTCTTTTATCAAAATCTTTTGGATCGAGAGCTGAATTGTATTGATCAATGGCTGCGGTCAAGCGATTCCAGGTACTCGGTTCGGCACTCTCAAGAACCATGGAGTATCGACGATCTCCAGTGATCGAAAGTTGAACCTCTTCAGTAGTCAGACCCAATAGTGGGGCCGCGAACGCCGCAACGCGAGCAGGGTCTTTGATCATCTGTTGATCAACAACAATGTTAATTGCTGAAACACTTCTTGCAAATGCCACGCCATTGATATCTGTTATTTCACCACGTGGAGCTGGGATGGATCGCGTAGATGTCATTTCATTTGTTGCCTTCAATGTATATTCAGCTGATTGAATACCTTGGATGTGAATCAGCCGTACGGCAAAGAGCGAGAAGATCACGACCAAAATAATGAATAAGGCACGAATTCGCTTGAGTGAAAGATCAAAATTACCCACGTGTTACACCGTCCTGATCAGAAAGTGTAGGAATCACCGGTGAAATGTCTAAGAAGGTTGGATTCTCTGAAGGGCTCATACCAAGTAGCGCTGCCTGATTAGCTAATGCTTGAGGTGAAGAGTAGAGCTCTATCTCCCTAGAAATCGCTTCTCGCTCATCTGCAATAATTTTTGCATCTGATTTGAGTTCTGAGAGAACAAAAGCATCCTGTGCTAACAATGTGTTGACGAGAAGAAGGGCCAAAAATCCAATGACAGCGACGAGGCTAAGAAACATGGCAAAAAACCGTCGAGTTTCTTGAACCTCTTGAGAAGTTTCTGGGACAAGTTTTAGAATTGCTCGAGATGATTGAGTGATAACCTTTTCGCGAGTTTGTTGAGCAAGAGAAAGTATCGACATTAGGCAGCAACTCTCTCGATTGCACGCAGACGCACAGATGCCGACCGTGGATTTTCTAGCTGTTCTTCTTCGCTCGCTTTTTCACTTGACTTGATTACCAATGCAAATTTGGCAGCGAATTCAGGTAGATCCACCGGAAGATTTCGTGGACTCTTAGAGGTAGATGCTTCAACAAAAAGCTCTTTAACAATTTTATCTTCGAGTGATTGAAAAGACATCACAACTATGCGACCGCCAACTTCAACTAATTCAAGTGCCTGAGGCACTGCTCGAGTAATCGCGCCAAGTTCATCATTGACTGCGATTCGGAGCGCTTGGAATGTCCGTTTAGCTGGATTGCCACCTGTGCGACGTGTTGCTGCTGGGATGCTCTCCTTAACTAGCGCTGCAAGCTCTATTGTTGAGTTCAATGGAGCTATTGAGCGGGCTTTGACAATGTTTTCAACAATTCGAGTAGCGAACTTTTCCTCACCAAAGGTGCGAAGAATTTTTACAAGCGCACCTGGTTCATAGTGATTAACTATCTCAAAAGCTGTAACTCCTTGAGATGAATCCATACGCATATCTAGCGGAGCGTCATGTGAATAAGAAAATCCTCGATCCTGCTCGTCAATTTGCATCGACGAGACTCCAAGATCAAAGAGCACTCCTGAGAGTTGCGAATAACCATGCGATAACACCACATCATTGATTTGATCAAAAATTGCATGCGATGTTTTCAATCTTTCGCCAAAAATTGATAGTCGTTCTCGGGCCTGCGCCAAAGCTTTTTGATCTCGATCAATTCCGATAACCGTGAGTTGTGGAAAACGTTTAAGCAGCGCTTCTGTGTGGCCACCAAGCCCTAATGTGGCATCCACGACAACAGGCTGATCATGTGCATCAATAGAAGGAGCCAAAAGGTCGATGCATCGATCACGCATTACAGAAATGTGTTTCATGCTCTCCCCCTTTTCTTCCTTACCTTTGTTATGAGTTCACTTGTGTGATCTGCTCTCTCAACTCTGGTCACCGCCGGCCGACGGATCTCACGAAAGCAGGCGCCGGGGAAGGGGCGTCTGCTGTCGGCCTTAATACCTAGGCATGGGGTCGACGGTGGCCACAATCGAGAGAGCGCTATGTAGTTGTTTTCTTTTCTGTATTGCTATTCAGTTGTTGTACTACTGCGTTGTGGTGCTATTGCTTTTTAAAAAAGTCCTGGAAACACTTCCTCGGAAACATCGGCAAAACCTTCTTCGCGATCTGTGAGATATTTGTTCCAAGCTTGTGAATCCCAAATTTCAACGCGAGTATTTGCGCCAATAACAACGCACTCTCTTTCAAGGCCTGCATATGTGCGAAGTCCTTGTGGAATCGTGACGCGACCTTGGCGATCAGGAATTTCATCGTGAGCTCCAGCAAACATCACGCGCTGATAATCACGTGCAGCTTTTGCAGTAACTGGCGCTTGTCGCAGAGTCTGTGTAAGTGCTTCGAATTCAGTGGCGGGAAAAACATAAAGACAACGCTCTTGGCCTTTTGTAATCACAAGGCCGGGAGAAAGTTCTTCGCGAAATCGGGCGGGAAGGATGAGTCGGCCTTTTTCATCAAGACGGGGTTCATGAGTTCCAAGAAACATAGACATCAACTCCTTCCCCAAGGTGTAAGCGCCTTCTCGTAAAACCGCTTAATCCCCCACTTTACTCCATTTTCCTCCTTTTTCAACCACCTATCCCCACGATCCACCCTTTCTCCCCCACTCCTGCCTCACGTCAGGGTCTAAAAATGGGCAAGAAAAAACCCGCCTTGTGGGCGGGTGTGGTCTGGACGGGGAGTTTTTACTGGTCGAAGTTTCTCTGATCCCATCGGTCTTGGAGTCGATCCCCAAAGCCCTTATGTGAGCGTGGAGCCTTCGATTTTCCGCTCGCAGGTGTAGAGATGAGAGCTCCACGTAGTGTGAATGCACGAACGAGGAGTACCGACCCTGACAAGGCCACAAGAAAACCTCCCAGGCCAATTACGGTGATTTGGGCAATCAAGCCTGCAAAAAGGGTGGCGATACCGGCAAGCACGAGGGCGATCGCAAGAAAGACCCGATTTCGTGAAACTTTGGATGAGCCGCTGAGGGCGCTTACAAGGCGTGGGTCATCAGCGGCGAGGGCTTCTTCCATCTGCGCCAAA
This sequence comes from Candidatus Planktophila sp., assembly GCA_044372915.1. Taxonomy (GTDB): domain Bacteria; phylum Actinomycetota; class Actinomycetes; order Nanopelagicales; family Nanopelagicaceae; genus Planktophila. The sequence goes on along the minus strand of JBILRA010000002.1, from coordinate 883 downwards.
AGTCGTTTTTCATGCTCAGAAAGTGGCATATGCATACTCTAGATCAACTTTTTCGCCCTGACTACTCAGATAGGGAGAAAGTAGTGGTCGGACTGATCACTCTTCATCAATCAAGCGTCCAGGGCGCACGCTATCGCCTCCAAAGCGAGCCTTGGCAGCATCAATTCCGCCCTGGAGTTCCCTCCAGCTCGATTCCCGCCCCCCGAGTTCGAGTTGTTCATGACTCTCGGTATGCAAGTTCTCTAATGCAACTCCAACAAGTCGAATCCGTGAGCGCCCCAACTTCAGACCTTCATATAAAGTTTTAGCGACTTCATAGATCTCGTGCGTTGTATCAATAGGCAAAGCAACTGTCTTTGAACGATTAATGGTTGTGAAATCAGCAAATCGAACTTTCAGTGAGATTGTTTTTGCAAAAAGTGATCGCTCCCGCATTCGTGAGGACGCCCTCTCGCACATTCGTAAAATCTCTTTTGTAATGATTTCAGGATCGTCAATGTCACGATCGAATGTCTCTGCGGCGCTGATGCTCTTATCAGGTTCTTCCGGGATCACATCACGATCATCGCGACCCCATGCAAGTTCATAGAGTGATTCTCCTGCCGCCTGTCCAAGTGCGCGGATAAGTGTTTGAGGTGGAGTCTGAGCAATATCTCCAACTGTGTGAAGTCCTAGCTGTTCGAGTACTTCATTGGTCTTTGGCCCTACTCCCCACAGAGCAGATACGGGAAGAGGATGAAGAAAGGTGAGGACTCGATCTGTAGGAATTTCTAATATTCCATTTGGTTTACAGCGCTGTGATGCAAGTTTTGCGATGAACTTAGAAGCGGCGATACCAACAGAGCATGTAATTCCCTCTTGCTCTTCAACTTTTACTCGGATT
>JBILRA010000029.1:0-14908 GCA_044372915.1 Candidatus Planktophila sp. | reverse complement strand
CTCGCTTCTAGCCCAAGATTCAAAGAGTCGAGTAGCGGTGGAGACACTGATTACAACCGGCCAAGTGCATGTTGCAGGAGAAGTGACCACAAATGGTTACGCAGATGTCATGGGAATCATTCGTGACACCGTTATCGGTATCGGTTATGACTCAAGTGAAAAAGGTTTCGACGGCAATAGTTGCGGTGTCTCAATTTCAATTGGTCAGCAATCTCAAGATATTGCACAAGGAGTAAACGATGCCTTTGAGCATCGAGTTGACTCAGCGGTTGACCCGTTAGATTTGCAAGGCGCTGGAGACCAAGGTCTCATGTTCGGTTACGCGTGTGACGATACAAAAGAGCTCATGCCGCTTCCTATCTATCTCGCTCACCAATTAGCGCAGCAGTTGACTGCAGTGCGTAAGAGTGGAGCGCTCGGTTATCTTCGCCCTGATGGCAAGACTCAGGTCACAATCGAGTACAACGGTGATAAAGCTGTCGCGATTGATACCGTTGTTATCTCAAGTCAGCACGCTGAAGATGTCGATGTCGTTAAGAAATTAACCCCAGAAATCATTGAACATGTTATTAAGCCCGTCCTGTCGAAGATTGATCTTCCTCAGAAAGATTTGCGAACACTGATCAATCCAACGGGTCGTTTCGTGATCGGTGGACCAATGGGTGATGCGGGATTGACCGGTCGCAAAATTATCGTTGATACCTACGGTGGCATGGCTCGCCACGGTGGCGGAGCATTTAGCGGTAAAGATCCATCAAAGGTGGATCGCTCAGCCGCGTATGCGATGAGATGGGTAGCTAAGAACGTTGTGGCTGCTGGTCTTGCGCGTCGCTGCGAAGTTCAGGTTGCTTATGCAATCGGTAAAGCCCACCCTGTTGGTGTTTTTGTTGAAACATTTGGAACAGAGACAGTTGATATTGCAAAAATTCAAGCAGCGGTTGTCTCTGTCTTTGATCTAAGACCGGCAGCGATCATCGCAGACCTCAATTTATTGCGTCCGATCTATTCCAAGACAGCAGCGTACGGACACTTCGGTCGCGAACTTCCGGATTTCACGTGGGAGGCGACCAATCGAGTGGACGCGCTCCGCGCGGCTATTTAATTCCTCCACTTCACAATGAAATCCGCACCCCTGCGGCTTAAAGTTCAGAAGGTCGCGCGCGGAAATTTTGAGACAGCAAAACATCTTCCCGTCGCCACGGTCTTAGTTGATACTGGCGTTCCCCACCTTGATGAGGTCTATGACTACTTAGTTCCAGACTTTCTAGATGAAGAGCTGCGCACTGGGGTAAAGGTAAGTGTTAACTTCTCCGGCAGAAATGTAGATGGATATATTCTCTCAAGATCAGAGTCATCGGCGGTAGGTAATCTCAAGTTTATTGAGAAAGTGCTTTCACCAATCCCGCTTCTCACTCCAGATACCCGCGCACTTATTTCGGCGGTATCAAAAAGATGGGCAAGCACATCATTCGATATTCTGACAAGCGCCATCCCAGCTCGGGTAGTAAACGCAGAGAAAGCTTTTCAATCGTTAGATTCCCCGTCCGCTCTGCCCGAATCCACAACCGCACCGACGCAGTCGTTCTATCTCTTTACGCCGGGTGAAGATCCATTCACCGTGATGGGGGATTGGGTGCGGAAAAGGAGCGCACTAGGAGGAGTACTTGTCGTTTTACCTGAAGTGCGTGAAGTAGCTCTTCTGAGCGAAAAACTCAAGACGATGGCTCTGAATTTTTCCGTATTGGACGGCTCTTTGACTCGGACAGAGCGGTACTCAAATTTTCTTGATGTAGCCAGTGGAAATGTTCAGATTGTAATTGGATCCCGAAGTGCAATCTTTGCGCCGGTGAATAACTTGAGGACACTCATCCTTTTTCGCGAAGGTTCGCAGTCTCATTATGAAGTGAGAACACCTGGTTGGAATACTCGTGATGTTGCGATCATCAGATCACAGATGGGCTCGATAGACCTCACCTTTGCCGGATTTTCACCGTCATCAGAGGTCGCGCATCTGATAGATCGAGGTGACGTTCTTCTCAAAGGTCAATCGGCTAGCGTTGATGCGACCTCCTTCACGGCACATTATGGGGAATTGTTACCAGACCGAATTTTTGCACCGATCAGAAAAGCGTTGGAGAAGGGTTCGGTTCTCTTTCTTGTCTCTCGTAAGGGATACTCAACTGCAATTTCTTGCAAATCATGTCGCAATATTGCAATCTGTGATTGCGGTGGACGCATCTCCTTTGATGGCCCAGAAAAGGGATATCGCTGCTCTCTCTGTGACAAGAAGGCGATCACCTGGAGTTGTCGATGGTGCAAGAAAGATCAACCCGTCCTTCTCGGTAGAGGCAACCAAAGATTCGCGCAGGAGATAGGGCGAGCATTTCCGGGGTTTCCAGTATTGATATCCGACGCGAACGCTCCAATAGATGAGGTCTCAGAAGAGCGCTCACTCGTCCTTGCGACGGCGGGAATGGCACCTGTTGCCAAGAATGGTTATCAGGCGGTGGTGATCCTAGAAGGTGATGCGCTCTTTGCTCAGCTAGATCTTCGTGCGCAGGAGAGGGCTCGTGAAGCGATCATGCAATCTGTTGCGCTAGTTGCGAAGAAAGGCAAAGCGCTCTTGGTAATCGATAGTGCTCACCCGATTATTGCTTCGGTCTCTAGGTGGAACCTTGCGCCATTGTTGATGCGAGAGCTGAGTGAACGTTCGCAAACGCATCTTCCGCCAGTAGTTCATGCAATAACGATCGAAGTGGCTCATGGCGAGTGCTCTTCGTTTCTTGCGGGAATAGAAAAATCGGCCGCAGAAGGGAGAATCTCCCCATCTACTCGAATTTTGGGGCCGACGAAAATATCGGATGAGAATTCTCGAGTGATCATCACCGTTCCGCTCGATGAAGGAGAAGATCTCGTTGATTTTCTTGACACATATCGTAAAAAGAGAGCGTTAGCGAAGAAGCCAGCCCTTACGATGCGCGTAGATCCGTATTCATTGAGTTAAGATTTAGACATGGCTATTCAGGAGATTCGTTTATTTGGCGATCCTGTCCTTGTCACCCCCGCATCAATGGTCGTTGACTTTGATAAAGAGCTTCGCACTCTGGTCGCTGATCTCATCGATACGATGATGGATTCACCGGGTGCTGGACTGGCAGCTCCACAGATTGGCGTTCCACTGCGTGTATTCACCTGGTATGTCGATGATCAATTAGGCCACCTTGTGAACCCAACGCTCACTCTGAGTAAAGAGATGCAGGAAGGCGATGAAGGATGTTTGTCCTTTCCTGAGATTCGCTATGAGACCCCTAGGGCTATGAGAGCAGTGGCAGAAGGATTTAATATGCATGGCGAACCAATCTCTGTTGATGGCAGTGAATTTCTCGCGCGCGCTCTTCAGCACGAGACGGATCACTTAGACGGAATTGTCTTCATCGATAGGCTCTCAAAGAGTGATCGCAAGGCTGCGATGAAAGAGATTCGCAACGCTGAGTGGTTTGCAGCTGCGCAGAATCAGGGGCTCAATCCAACGATAAAGGTTTCACCACATACTCTTTTCGGTCGAGGAAACTAGTGCGCATAGCTGTTGCAGCAACGCCGCATCTTGCTATTCCCACTTTAGATTGGCTCCTGCAGAGCGAACACGATCTTGTTCGAGTCTTTACGACTGCGCCTAAACCATCGGGCCGTGGCGCACGAATGACGAGAAGTGATGTCGCGCAATGGTGCGAAGAGAAGAAGGTAACGTGCATAGAAATATCCAGTATTTCTGACTTCACTTCGTTCCTCGAAGATCTTGACTGCGTTGTCGTTATCGCTTTTGGAATACTTTTGCCACAGAACCTTCTTGACATCCCACGGTACGGATTCATTAATCTCCATTTTTCCGCCCTTCCACGATGGAGAGGCGCAGCGCCGGTTCAGCGAGCAATCGAGAATGGTGATGCCCATCTAGGGGCAACAGTCTTTTCTCTCGATGCCGGAATGGATACAGGTCCTATCTATCGCACTGAGCTCTTTGAGCGTGATCCCGAGATGCGTTCTTCAGAGGCGTTAGATTTTTTAGCTGGTCAAGGTGTGTCACTTATTGCCACAACACTTAAAGACATTGAATCATCTGTCGCTCCGACTGTGCAGAATGTCGTTGGCGCCAGTACTGCTCGAAAACTCAGCAAGGATGAAGCGTTAATCAATTGGGACGAAACCGCACGCGTGATCCAGCAGAAGGTACTGGCTTTCTATCCAAATCCGATAGCCCGAACAATCTTTCGTGGAGATGTTCTCAAGATCACGCGGGCACGGGCTGCTGTTGATTCTGTTCATCAACTCGCACCGGGTCAGGTTTCCAGTACTAAGAGCTCACTCTTTATTGGCACATCAGATGGTTCACTAGAAATTCTCTCGGTTATCCCTCAAGGCAAGAGTGAAATGGGTGCTTCCGATTGGGCGCGCGGAGTGCGCGTCGAGCCGGGTGAACGCTGTGGTTGAGGCGAGAAGGAACACGTTCAAAAAACCTAAAGCCGATCCTGTTCGATTGTTGGTCTTTGATGTGATGACCGAAGTGAATCGGCGCGATGGCTATTCCAACCTCTTACTTCCTAGGGCTTTAGAAAATAGCGAATTTGATCAGCGCGATAGGGCATTTGCTACCGAACTTCTCTATGGCACTTTGCGGATGCAAGGACGCCACGATTACATTCTCTCTCAAGTCAGTGATCGTCCATGGAGTGAGGTCGATTCTGGGATCGTTGACGTCACGCGCCTCGGACTGCAACAGATCTTTGAGATGCGGGTACCGATGCACGCCGCTGTCTCTGAAACGGTTGAACTCGCACGTAAGGTTCTCGGTGAATCGAAGGCGAGCTTTGTTAATGCGCTGCTACGTAAAGTCAGCGCCGCTCCGTTGGAGAGCTGGCTCGAACCTGCCTATGCACTTAAAGATGATGTTGCGCGACTTTCAATCATCTACTCGCACCCTGAATGGATTGTGAGTGCATATTTTGATCTCCTAAAAGATTTCGCAGAGGTTGAGCAACTACTGGAGATCAATAACCTCCCTGCGAAACCAACTTTTGTTACCTGGCCCGGGCGCTCGTCCATTGATGAATTCTCGGAGATAAAAGCCACGGCTACTAGGTATTCACCATATGGGTTTACTGCAGATGTAACACCATCATCGATCGAGGCGATTCGTCATCGTCGTGCTGGCGTACAGGATGAGGGCTCGCAACTCGTCGCAATGATTTTTGCACGAGCAGCCGAAGATGCTGCAAGTTGGCTAGATATCTGTGCTGGCCCAGGTGGAAAGGCAGCTCTACTCTCATCGATTGCCCGTGAAGGAAACCATTCGTTCATTGCTAATGAAATTTCTGAGGTACGAGCAGAGCTTGTCTCGCGCGTTGTTGGTGGTTCACAGGTCTGGGTCGGTGATGCCAGAGAGATTGCATCAAAGAATGAAATGTTCGATGCCATTTTGGCCGATGTTCCATGCACTGGTCTTGGAGCACTCAGACGAAGACCAGAAGTACGCTGGAGAAGAACGGTGGGCGATCTTCGCTCTCTGATCTCCTTGCAGAGTGAGATTTCAGATGCTGCGATTTCGGTTCTCAACGTAGGGGGAGTCTTTGGGTATGCGACATGCTCTCCCCATATGGCTGAAACGAGTATTGCGGTGGCTGACATATTGAAGAGGAATCCCAACCTAGAACAGATTGATGTCACGCCCCTATTGCCAGAAAATCTCATTGACGCTGTTCGCGCAGGCGCGATGGCGCTCTGGACACAAAGACATAACACGGACTCCATGTTTCTCGCACTCTTTAGAAAAACACGCTGAGGTAGGATCGTTATATGGGAATTCGAATCACGCCAAGTATTCTCAATGCAGATTTTAATAATCTTGACTCAGAGATAGCGAAGATCGCACCGGTCTCTGATCTTTTACATCTTGATGTGATGGATAATCTCTTTGTTCCAAACTTCACATTTGATTTTGAGACAGCCGTCTCGATTATCTCAAGGTCGCCAATTCCAGTTGATTCTCATCTTATGATTGAAGATGTTGACACTCTAGGCCCTGCTTACGCTCACGCAGGGAGTGCAAGTGTGACAATTCACGCAGAAGCGTCCTCACATCCATCGCGCACTCTTGCGGCGATCCGGAGTGAAGGTGCACGTGCAGGTCTTGCACTCAAGCCAGGATCGCGTATTGAAGATTATGAAGATTGTATTGATTCTGTAGATATGTTCCTCATCATGACGGTGGAGCCAGGATTTGGCGGTCAGAAGTTTATGCATGCGATGATGGACAAGGTTCGAGCGACTAAATCAATTATTGGGGATCGCCCCATATGGCTCCAGGTGGATGGCGGAATCTCACTTGAGACGATTGAGATTGCACGCGATGCTGGTGCCGATACCTTCGTCGCTGGCAGCGCTGTCTTTAACTCGGCAGACCCGGCAGAGATGATCGAAAAATTACGTTCACTGGCCGAATTTTAATTATCTGCCCCGAATAACTCTCAATCAAGTAAAGTAGTGCTATGAAATCATTCGATGAGCTATGGATAGAGCTTGCACAGAAGGCTGTTGATAGACCTATGGGCTCTGCCACCGTCTCCGCTCTTGATTCGGGAGTTCACGCAATCGGAAAGAAGATTATCGAAGAGGCGGGCGAAGTCTGGCTCGCGGCTGAACACGAAAGTGATGAAGCGCTGGCGGAGGAGATCAGCCAACTGATTTACCACCTTCAAACGCTCATGTTGGCACGAGGCCTCACGCCACAAGATATTTACAAGTTTCTCTAGGGAAGGCAGACCATACAATGTTGAGAGTTGCGATTCCAAATAAAGGTTCTCTAGCTGATGAGTCAATCGCCATTTTCAAAGAGGCGGGCTATAGGCAGAGAACAGATTCGCGTGATCTTGTTCTTATTGATTCTGATGGCGGTGTTGAGTTTTATTATCTTCGTCCTAGAGATATTGCGATCTACGTAGGATCTGGTGAGCTTGAAGTGGGTGTTACTGGTCGAGATCTTCTTATCGATTCGGGTGCGCCAGCAACAGAGATTTTGCCGTTGAACTTTGGTGCCTCAACGTTTCGTTTTGCTGGTCCATCAAGTGCCAAGTACTCTTTGCAAGATATCGGGGGAAAGCGAGTCGCTACCGCGTATCCAGGCCTCGTTGCTCAACATCTCGCATCTCTTGGCATCACCGCCGATATTGTCCGACTTGATGGCGCGGTAGAAAGTAGTGTTCGACTTGGCGTTGCAGATGTTATTGCCGATGTTGTCAGCACCGGAAATACTCTCCGCCAAGCTGGTCTTGAAATCTTTGGAGACCCAATTCTGACAAGTGAAGCGGTGGTCATATCTCGCACTGGTGTGGAGATCGCTCCAGAGGTCGAAATTCTTATTCGACGCTTGCAGGGCGTAGTGACCGCACGTCGCTACGTATTGCTGGATTACGATGTAAAGAAAGTTGATCTTGAGGAAGCATGTCTGATCACCCCAGGGCTTGAATCTCCAACAATTTCGCCTCTGCAGAAAGAGGATTGGGTAGCAGTTCGTGCGATGGTGCTACGAACACAGACGAATCTCATTATGGATCGATTGTGGGCGCTCGGTGCTCGAGGAATTCTTGTCACCGATATACACGCCTGCCGGCTCTAACGATTTATTTTCGAACACTTTCGCCAGAGTCTTCGACATCTTCGCGCGTGATTCCAAGTAGATATAGAACGCTATCAAGATAAGGGGCGCTCACCGCGCTATCGGCTGCTGCTTTGACTGCAGGTTTTGCATTGAAAGCGATTCCGAGTCCGGCCAGTGCGATCATGTCGAGATCGTTTGCTCCATCACCGATTGCTACGGTCTGTTCAATATCAACCTTCTCGATCGCCGCAAAGTCGCGTAGAGCCGTTGCCTTTGCTGCTCGATCAATAATTGGTCCAACCAATCCTCCCGTGAGGAGACCATCCTTACTCTCTAGAGTATTTCCTCGGTAGTGCTCAATTTTTAGCGTAGCGAGAATCGGTTCGATGACATTGATAAAGCCGCCAGAGACGGCTGCGACAGTGTGTCCGAGTTTTTGCAAAGTCGAAACGAGGGTCTTCGCTCCTGGAGTAAGTGTTATCTCGCTGCGAACTTCATCGACAACAGAGAGAGGAAGCCCTTTCAGAAGTGCAACGCGCTCACGCAGACTTGCTTCGAAGTCAATCTCTCCAGCCATTGCACGTTCGGTGATACCGCGAATCTGTTCTTCCACCCCAGCCTTTGCGCCCAGCAGTTCAATTACTTCTTGAGAGATCAGAGTGGAGTCAACGTCCATGATGACCAATTTCTTAGCCCAGCGCATTAATCCACCGGGTGAGACGGCAATATCTACATCAAGCTCACCTGATAGCGCAGTCAGCGGACCTTTAAGGGATGCAGTCGCCACACCGCTGACAAGAAACTCAATGGCCGTCACCGGATAGCTAGCAGTTCTGTGAATTCTCTCGATATTTCCACCTACATCTGCAATAGCAGAAGCTAGCCCGGCAATAGCAGAAGGTTTCAAATCCTGCGAGAGCACGACCACATGGGTAAGACCAGATTTAGCGGCGATACTTTCACTCTTCTGTTCAGAGAATGCAATTGCGATATCCAAACCTAGAGATTCCGCCTGCGCATTGAGATCATCTTCGACAGCCTGAGCATGCGCCTTGTTGAGAGTAATGAGAATAGTAAGAATCAACCGTGATCGAATCACGACTTGCTCAACATCTACGATAGAGAGTGAGAACGGGGCAAGGGTGCTGAAGAGCGCCTCAGTAATCCCTGGTCGATCCTCGCCAGAGACCAGAACCAAGCCTGTGTACTGCGCACTCTGCATATCCATGTGTGAAGATTATCGTGAATCACAGCGTCGCTTCTTCACATTTACGAGTAATCATCGCGGATAAGTACTATCTTTTGACCCGTGAGCATGCCTGAGGTTCTGCGAGTATCTGATGTCAGCGTTCGTCGTGGACCTCGCACAATTCTTGGTCCAATAACATTTGCCATCTCCCCAGGAGAGCGCTGGGTGATTTTGGGACCCAATGGCGCTGGTAAATCAACTCTTCTCAACCTTCTAGCCACTAGAGCCTTCCCATCGAGTGGAAAAGTTCTCGTACTTGAGAAGGAGATGGGCAAGGTGGATGTCTTCGAATTGCGTACACGAATTGGGCTTGCTGGTGTTGGAATCTCTGAGGATATTCCTTACGAAGAGAAGGTTCGCGATGTAGTGGTGACCGCCGCCTACGCTGTCCTTGGTCGGTGGAACGAGGATTACGATTTATGGGATGAATCACGCGCTGTCGCGCTCCTGACCACTTTCGGAGTTCGTGAATTATCCGATCGCCTCTACGGCACTTTGAGTGAAGGCGAGAAGAAACGGGTACAAATTTCTCGCGCGTTAATGGCTGATCCTGAACTTTTACTCCTAGATGAACCAACGGCAGGATTAGATGTAGGTGGCCGAGAGGATCTTCTTCGCAGATTTTCACATTTCGCAAGTGATGCGACTGCGCCAGCCACAGTGATTGTTACCCATCACATAGAAGAGATTCCATCTGGAACAACACATGCCCTTCTCCTTAAGGACGGTGTGATCGCTGTGAGTGGTCCAATACAACAGGTTGTAACTAGTGAACATATCAGCGCGGTCTTCGGGGTGAGTATCAACGTACACTTTGATGGATCGAGATTCTCTGCTCGTGCGCAAGAATGAGCCATCCGATATTTGCAGGTGTTCACCCTTCATGGAATGAGGTTCTCGAACCGCTCAATGAGTCAATCATCGGGATTTATGAATCAGTAAGTCAAAGTGATTTCATCCCGAAGACAGATCGTATCCTGGCACCACTTCACTATCCTCTAGATGAAATCAAGGTAGTAATCGTGGGACAAGATCCCTATCCAAATCCAGAGTACGCGGATGGATTTGCCTTCAGCGTGAGAGAAGAAGTGGCACCATTTCCCGCATCACTGATCAACATATTCAAAGAGCTAGAGAGTGATCTCGGCACAGCGCTACCGTCTTCTGGGAATTTAGAACGGTGGAGTGCGCAAGGTGTCATGCTCATCAACCGTACTCTCACAACTACGCCGGGGGAGTCACACGCACATCAAAGAAGTGGTTGGCTTGAAATCACTGCTTCGATAATCGGTGAGGTCGCATCTCGCGGTGTTGTTGGAATCCTGTGGGGTGGAAATGCCCACCAACTTGCAGATCTTTTTGACGAGTCTTCTGTGATCAAGAGTGCGCATCCCAGTCCACTGAGCGCTTATCGGGGGTTCTTCGGTTCTCGCCCATTTTCACGGGCAAACGAAGTATTGATCAGTCGAGGGCTTATCCCGATACTTTGGTGAAGATAATTTTGTGAAACGAAACGGGCGCGCACCCAATGTGGGCGCCCCTTTTTTACTGGTTTTTAATAGTTAACAAAGAGAGCGTTAATTGGAGATTGCAGGAAGTAGATCATAAATAGACCTGAGATGATCCAAAGCAGAGAATGAACTTCCTTCATTCGACCCTGAATCAATCTAATGACTACGTGGGTTACAAACCCTGCACCAATTCCAACAGCGATGCTGTAGGTAAATGGCATCAGAATAATCATAAAGAATGCAGGAAGAGCGATTCCAATATCGGCCCAATCAATTCCCTTAATCTGAGTCATCATCAAGAAGCCAACGATGATCAGAGCAGGAGCAGCCGCTTCATAAGGAATCACCTTTACTACCGGTGCAATGAGAGTTGATAGCAGGAATAGGACTCCGGTGACAACAGATGCAAGACCTGTTCGCGCACCCTCGCCAACACCAGCAGCAGACTCGATATAGCTAGTATTTGATGAGACACCAGCGGCACCACCAGCTGCTGCTGCAATTGAGTCAACAAGCAGAATGCGCTGGGCATTAGGTACATTTCCATCCTTGTCGATTAATCCAGCTTCATGTCCTACTGCAGTCATCGTTCCCATTGTGTCGAAGAAGTCGGCAAGTAGAAGTGAGAAGACAAGTAGTGATGCGGCAACAATGCCGATCGCCTGGAATGAACCGAGTAAATTGAACTGACCTAAAAGACTAAAGTCTGGGCTTGCGACTACATCAGTAGGTACCTTCGGAACGTTAAGTCCCCAGCCAGAACCATTGATGTAGTTGCCTGTGCTCTCGTCAATGAAACCTCGATAGCCTTCAGGTATCTTTCCACCCCAAAAATTGTCAACAACAGCCTTTGGCGCGTAGTTTTCTCCGATGGTGTAAACCCGCTCCAGAACAATTGCGAGAACAGTGGAGAGAGTGATTCCAATGAGGAGCGCACCCTTCACCTTCTTCACGATTAATCCGATTGAGAGGAATAGTCCAAAGATAAAGACAATGATTGGCCAGCCGATGAGGCTTGTACCATCACCAAATTTCACGGGAACAGGTCCATCAAGTGCCCTACGGACAAAGCCAGCATCAACGAGGCCGATGAGGGCGATGAAGAGACCAATTCCAACTGAGATTGCAATCTTTAATTGAGTGGGAACGGCTGAGAAGACGGCTTTTCTAAAGCCGGTGAGAACCAAGAAGATGATGATGAGACCTTCAAGGACTACAAGACCCATTGCGTCTGCCCATGTCATCTTTGGAAGTGCGGCAATACTCACAGCAACGAAGGTGTTAAGACCTAAACCAGTTGCTATCGCCAATGGGAAATTAGAAACAACTCCCATAAGAAGTGTGAGAACGCCGGCTACGAGAGCCGTTCCTGCGGCGATTGCCGCCATGTCAAGCATTTTTCCTGTGCCATCTTCTTTTCCACCGAGTATGAGCGGATTGAGCGCGATGATGTATGCCATTGCAAAGAATGTGACGAAGCCGCCACGAATTTCTTGTCCAATGGTGGATCCGCGCTCAGTGATTTTGAAGTAACTATCGAGCATGTTCTACCTTCCTCATTTTGTTATCGGGGGTGGTTGCGACCCCGTGTGAAATGACGGCCCACAGACCGATCAGAGCTGGGGAAGGCTTTGATGGGGTCAAAATATCTGACCCGCGGTGTTACTTAGATGTTAGACGCGCAAGAGCCCCGAAAGAAATTGCAACAGATTGACCGATGAAGAGGGCAAAGAGAAGCGTACCCAAACCTAGAGTTCCGCCAAGAGAAGCGCCGAGAATGGAGACTATGACTTCGAGAACGAGTCGTACCCTGCCCACTCTCACCCCTGTCCGATTATGTAACCCTGTCATCGCTCCATCACGTGGTCCTGGACCTAAGCCACAGGTGATGTAGAGGGCTGAACCGATACCAATTAATGCGATTCCAGCAACGACGAAGATCAGACCGATCACTACTGACTCTTGCGCGGGGAAAATTCGAGTACCAATTTCAATAAAGAGAGAGATGATGAGAATGTTTGCTAGTGTTCCAAATCCCGGGCGCTCACGTAGCGGAATCCAAATGAGGAGTACTGCAGCACCAATAGTGAGAGTTGATGTGCCGATCGTTAGCCCAGTCTTTAATGAGATCCCTTGTGCGAGAACAGACCATGGAGCGTTTCCAAGACCGGATTGGATGATCAAGGCATCGCCAAGACCGAAGATTGCAAGACCAAAGAAGAGTATTAAGACACGTTGTATTGAGAGATCCCATCGACCTGTAGCCGTCCACGGAACCACCGGAACTGTTCGATGAGGCTTAAAGAATGCAACGAACCGGTTCGATTTCATCTAGTGATCATATCTTCTGTGACAGATCGGTGAGTATCATTGAGGAATGTTTATCGGTTCGGGAACAGTAATTAATGTATTGACAATCATTGGGGGAGCCGGACTCGGTGTCGTTATCGGTGGTCGTATGCCTGAACGAATGCGGGCGCTCATCACCGATATCTTGGGTCTGATTACAATTCTCGGAGCAGCAACGGCCTTAGCGCCGATAGCATCCGAGAGATACATTGATTCCCTTCCTCAGGGTTGGCCATTACTTGCAATCCTTGCATCGCTTCTGATCGGTGGCGTCATTGGTAGCGCACTGGATCTTGAGGGTAAATTAGAAGGGTTCGGCCACTACTTACGTAGGCGATTTAAGGCAGAGAAAGATGGAACCTTTGTAGAAGGTTTTCTCGCTTCTTCGTTGCTCTTTGTTATCGGACCTCTCGCGATTCTTGGTTCAATAAGCGATGGAATGGGTACGGGAACCGATCAGTTGATTCTTAAATCTTCTCTCGACTTTTTCGCAGCTATGGCATTCGCCGCCAGTTTAGGTTGGGGTGTTGCCGCTTCGGCGATCCCGGTGGGGATCTATCAAGGCCTGTGGACACTTGCAGGATTTGCGCTAGGAAGCATTCTCGCTGACTACCAAATAGATGCCATGACGATTGTCGGTGGATTGATGTTACTTTCTATTGGTCTCGGACTTCTTAAGATTAAAACTATTGCAATTGGTAATCTGCTTCCAGCATTGGCGCTAGCGCCAATTATTGTCGGTCTGCTTCATGAATTTGTTTGATGATCATTCTCTCTGATTACATCTGATTAAAAGGGAGTGCATCATGCGATACATGACCAGCTCTAGAATTTCGAGCGGTTACTCCACGCATGTGATGGCGACGACAGAGTACCTCGTAGGCAACCTCAGCGCTTGAGTCAACATCTGCGACAACGACTTGTTCACCTTCGGTCACCATTGCTCCACCGACTGTACGGGCATTATGTGTTGCCCGAGATCCACACCAACATAACGCTTCGACTTGTAGGGTGCTCACACGGTCGGCCAGTTCGACTAAACGGGCAGAGCCAGGAAATAGTTTTGTGCGAAAGTCAGCAAGGATGCCAAATGCATAGACTTCAATCCCTAATCCATCAACAATTCGAGCCAACTGTTCAATCTGCTCTGGTTGGTAAAATTGAGCCTCATCGCAGATGACATAGTCAATTCTCTCGCCCATCGATAACTTCTCCACGACAAACTTATGAATATCAAAACCAGGGAGAACTTCGATCGCCGGACTTGTTAAACCTAAACGTGAAGAAATTTTTCCGGCGCCTGCACGATCTTGTGAGGTGAAGATCAAACCACCACGACCACGCTGTTGATGGTTATGGGCAGTTTGCAAGGCGAGGGTAGATTTTCCGCTATCCATCGTTCCGCAGTAGTAAATCAACTCAGCCATAGATCAGATCTTGCCACAAAGTGTAGGAATTAATCGCTCTTCAATGCGTGAATTCGGATTTCAGGTGAGTGCTCTTGGATCCTGGCGCGACCACCTAAGATTCCTATCTCACTGAGAACTGCGATATCTGTCACGACTCCACCCCCTCGACACACGAGATCGATAGCGGCAACGAGAGTTCCTCCGGTAGCTAAGACATCATCAACGAGAAGTACACGAGATCCCGGTGCGAATGCATCGATATGGATTTCTATCTCATCAACACCGTAC
Source organism: Candidatus Planktophila sp. (assembly GCA_044372915.1). Taxonomy (GTDB): domain Bacteria; phylum Actinomycetota; class Actinomycetes; order Nanopelagicales; family Nanopelagicaceae; genus Planktophila. Next base: position 451 of record JBILRA010000029.1, on the reverse strand, counting down.
TCAAGTCCATATTGTTGCGAAAATGTTTGGTGGGGCAGTTTCCCCTTTTTGCGAATTGGAACAAAGCCACAATTCTTAGCAATCGCGATTGCACTGGCAAAGATGAAACCTCTTGCTTCAATGCCCGCTACAACAGTGCTCTCTGGATCAACTTTAGCCATCGCACTTACAACCGCTTTAAAAGCATCCGCGTTGGCTAAGACGGGGGTGATGTCTTGAAAGAGAACTCCCGGTTGCGGATAGTCTGGGATAAAGCGAATCAGTTGCAGTGCATCATCAACATTCACACGCACACCGCCTACTTTGTGAGTTTTCTCAAGAGATTTGATCGTGTCCGAACGGGGACTTGAACCCCGAAGCCCTTGCGGGCACTAGCACCTCAAGCTAGCGCGTCTGCCAATTCCGCCACCCGGACGAGGTGTACTTCATAAGCGGGGTCACGATATCAATC
>JBILRA010000098.1:0-4111 GCA_044372915.1 Candidatus Planktophila sp. | reverse complement strand
AGTCGTTCTCTTGGTTGCCTTTGTCTTTATTGAGTCAAAGGTTGCTAACCCAATGATGCCTCTGCGGGTTGTGACAGAGCGCAACCGCGGTGGTTCATATCTTGGTTCACTCATCGTCGGTGCGGGCTTATTCTCAATGTTCCTCTTTCTTGGTCTCTATCTGCAGCTCGTCTTGGGGTATTCACCTTTGAAATCTGGTTTTGCATTCTTACCATTCACATTCGGAATCATTATCTTTGCCGGCGTTGCATCGCAACTGCTTCCAAAGTTTGGTCCCAAGCCGTTGATGGTTCCTGGACTTGTCTTTGCAGGTATTGGACTCTTAATGCTCAACCGAATCACGCCTGAAACTTCTTATACGGGTTATGTACTTCCTTCACTATTGATTATGAGCTCAGGCATGGCTCTTGTCTTTATTCCATTGACATCCACAGCGCTGCATGGAGTTGGTAATCGAGACACAGGAGTTGCAAGTGCGATGATCAATACCAGTCAGCAAGTTGGTGGATCACTCGGAACAGCACTTTTGAATACAGTGGCGACGACTGCCGCCATCACACATATCGCTGCAAATAAAGAGGTCGGACTAGTGATCCCAGGCCTCGCAGATAAGTTCTATCCATACGGTGCGACACATGGATACACCGTGGCATTTAATGTGAGCGCTGCTCTTTTATTTGCCGGAGCAGTCGTTCTCTTCTTCTTTATCAATATTGGTAAAGATTCACTTGTTGAAACTGAAGGCGCTGGCCTTCATTAATAGTTAACTATTTTGACCTAGGTGGCCAAGTAGAAGTTCGCGTACTCGCGCGGCATCTGCTTGGCCCTTTGTCTCTTTCATGACTGCACCAATCAAAGCGCCAGCTGCAGGAATATGCCCATCCCGAACTTTCTGAGCAGTCTCAGCTTGTTCAGAACAGACTTTTTCAATCGCCGCCATGAGTGCGCCATCATCATTAACAACCTTGATTCCGCGCTTTGCCACAACCTGCGCCGGAGTTCCCTCCCCCGCAATGACGCCTTCAACAACTTGGCGTGCGAGTTTGTCGGTGAGTTCACCTTTATTAACAAGAGCAACAATCTCTGCAACATCTGCAGGTGTAATCGCAAGTTCTGTGACAGAAACTTCTTTATCGTTGGCAATTCGAGAAATTTCACCAAGCCACCATGAACGCGCCTTAGTTGGATCAGCACCGAGCAGAACAGTTGCTTCCACGATATCGAGAACGTCAGCATCGCCGCCATCTCTTTATCCGGGACGTTCCACTCTTGCTTCAAACGTTTGCGGCGCAAGGATGGTCGCTCAGGAAGCGCTTTACGTAGCTCTTCGATCCATGCAGCATCTGGTGCGACAGGGACAAGATCTGGTTCTGGGAAATAGCGATAATCCTCCGCTTGCTCCTTAGAGCGACCAGAACGGGTTAGCCCAGTATCCTCTTGGAAGTGACGAGTCTCTTGCTTGACCTTCTTTCCTGCATCAAGAAGTTCAGCATGGCGAATCATTTCACCGCGGATAGCGCGTTCGACTGAACGGAGTGAGTTCACATTCTTTGTCTCAGAACGCGTACCAAGAACATCTGATCCCATCGGCTTGAGCGATACGTTGGCATCACAGCGCAGTGAACCTTGCTCCATCTTCACATCAGAGACACCGAGTCCACGCAAGATATCGCGGAGTTCTGCAACGTAGGCGCGTGCAACTTCTGGTGCGTACTTGCCTGTACCGGGAACAATCTTCGTAACAATTTCAACGAGAGGGATTCCGGCACGGTTGTAATCAAGGAGTGAGTAATCCGCTCCATGGATACGACCTGTTGCCCCACCGACATGGAGAGACTTTCCTGTGTCTTCTTCCATATGCACACGCTCGACTTCGATGCGGAATTCTTTTGGACCTTCATCAGTCTCAATCTCAACGTCAACATAGCCATCAAAACAGATGGGTTCATCGTATTGAGAAATCTGAAAGTTCTTCGGCATATCTGGATAGAAGTAATTCTTGCGAGCAAAGCGGCTATACGGTGCGATAGAGCAGTTCAGGGCCAAACCAATTTTGATCGTAGATTCAATCGCACGGGCGTTAACCACTGGCAGAGCACCAGGAAGTGCTAAGCAGACTGGACACGTTTGAGTATTTGGTTCGCCACCAAATACCGTGCTGCATGAGCAGAACATCTTTGACTCTGTATTGAGTTCAACGTGTACTTCAAGACCCAGTACTGGATCGTACTTTGCAACGACATCATCGTATGAGATAGCCATTACTTGCTACCTCCCAACGCTGGAGCCTTTGAAATTAAATGTCCGCCCCACTGTGAAACAAGGGCTGCTTCGAGAGCTGATCCCACTTGGTAGAGGCGCGCGTCTTGCATGGCAGGTGCCATGATTTGGAAACCAACTGGCAATCCATCCTCATCGGCTAGCCCTGCAGGAAGGCTCATGCCACAGATACCGGCGAGGTTAACTGGGATTGTCGCAACATCACCAAGATACATAGCAATTGGATCATTTGATTTCTCGCCGATTTTAAATGCAGTTGTTGGAGCAGTTGGTGAGACCAGAACATCTGCCTGAGCAAATGCCTTGGCATAATCTTGAATAATCAATGTGCGAATCTTCTGCGCACTTCCGTAGTAGGCATCGTAATAACCAGATGAGAGAGCGTAAGCGCCAAGAATGATGCGGCGCTTTACCTCGTGGCCAAAGCCAGCGTTGCGGGTAGCGTTCATCACTGACTCAGCAGATGCTCCATCGCTATCGCCAACTCGTAAGCCATAACGCATCGCATCAAAGCGAGCTAGGTTTGAAGAGCATTCAGATGGAGCAATTAAATAGTAAGCGGCAAGTGCGTACTCAAAACTTGGGCAATCAACTTCAACGATCTGCGCACCAAGAGAAGCCAACACCTGAAGTGATTCATCAAAACGTGCCTGCACGCCAGTTTGATAACCCTCTCCTTGTAATTGTTTGATCACACCAATCTTCATACCTTTGACATCGCCCTTGCGCGCTGCAGCAACTACGTCAGGGAATGCACCGTTAATGCTTGTTGCATCTTTAGAATCATGGCCAGCCATCACATCATGCAAAAGAGCAGTATCTAGAACTGTGCGACCAAATGGGCCTGCCTGGTCAAGGCTTGATGAGTATGCAATAAGACCGTAACGCGATACTGCACCATATGTTGGACGCACACCGACGATGCCTGTCAACGCAGCAGGTTGTCTAATTGATCCGCCTGTATCTGAACCAATAGCAAGTGGTGCTTCATATGCACTTACGGCAGCAGCAGATCCTCCGCTTGAGCCACCGGGAGTGCGGGATAGGTCCCAAGGATTAAATGTGGGGCCATACGCAGAATTTTCAGTAGATGAACCCATTGCGAATTCATCCATATTTGTCTTTCCAAGAATGACGATTCCTGCCTCTTTAATCTTTGAGACAACAGTGGAGTCATATTGTGGCTTCCACCCTTGAAGTATTTTTGACCCTGCCGTTGTTGGAATTCCTTCTTGCACCAAGACATCCTTGAGCGCCAAAGGGATTCCAGCGAGAGGATGCAATTTCTTTCCAGCGCTGCGATCAGTATCAACGCGTGAGGCCTGTGCCAGTGCACCTTCGGCATCAATGTGTAGAAATGCTTTTACTGAAGAGTCAACATCATTGATGCGATCAAGATGTGCCTGAGTTAATTGAGTCGATGTCACTTCACCCTTTACAAGGGCCTCTGACATTGCTGCAGCGCTCTGGGTAATCACTCTGCTTCACCAAGAATCTGTGGGACGCGAAAACGTTGCTCTTCTTGTGCTGGTGCACCTGAGAGCGCTTGCTCTGGAGTAAGGCTTGGATGTACTTCATCTTCACGGAAAACATTCTGGATCGGCTGAGGATGTGATGTTGCGATAACCCCATCAAGATTTACCTCTTGTACGCGAGCGACCGCGTCAAGGATCATTCCAAATTGTGAAGAGAGGCTGACAAGTTCTTCCTCGCTCATTTCAATGCGGGCTAGGGCTGCCAGCTTTGCTACATCGTCGCGAGAAAGACTGCTCATGCGTGCAGTCTATAAAAAGAATGGCTTATGAGCGAATCTGCCCTGTTCCAGTGACTA
>JBILRA010000097.1:0-4122 GCA_044372915.1 Candidatus Planktophila sp. | reverse complement strand
GCTTGGCTCAATCCAAAGCGTGATCCAATCACGGGCCGCAGAGTCCCGGCAGCGATTAATTCAAAGAGCTCTGTGATCACATCATGAAATAACTCTTTCTTTCCAAAGCAATGTGCCAACCAAAACCCGCTGACAGTTTTTGTGCCAGCCATTAACGCACCAGGTGCCACAGAAGTTGGCGCAACTCGCGATGCCATTCCATATGTAATCAAGCGACCAAAGTGGGCCAATGACTCAAGGCTCTTATCAAAAGTTGGCCCGCCCACCATTTCAAGAATGACATCAACTTTCTTGCCACCATTTGCTGCAATGATCGCACTCTTAAGATCTGGATCATTAGCATCAATTGCAACATCTGCACCAAGTGAAAGTGCAAGATCACGTTTTTCTTGTGTTGATGCCACTGCGATTACCTTTGCACCCCACATCTTTGCCAATTGAATTGCGATCACACCCACACCACCTGCTGCGGCATGAACGACAACACTCTCCCCCGGCTTTTGATGTGCCATTGTTTTTAGGACGTGCCATGCAGTTGATCCCTGCACCAACATAGTGAGTGCATCTTCATCACTCACAGCATCTGGAATCTTTATCATCGCAGCTTTATGCGCAGTCGCTTTCTGTGCATATCCACCGGATGAAACCAGCGCTAATACCCGAGTTCCATCTGGCGTACGCCCCACAACTTCTATGCCTGGAATGAGCGGAAGTATTTGCTGAGAAAGGTAACTATTTTCAACTTGATGGGTATCTGCGTAATTGATGCCGATACTTAACACATCCAGTAAAACTTCATCAGGGCCAGGAGTTGGAATTTCAAGATCAATCAGCGCCATCTTCTCTGGGCCACCGAATTCGGTAATTTGAATTGCTTTCATCATGGCAATGCGCTCCTGACGGCTAGTTAAAGGCCCCACCTAGTACGATGGCGATATGAGCAAAGTTATCACTAGCGATAATGAAATAGCGGAGTTGCTATCCAAGACAAAGCGCGTGGCTGTCGTTGGTATTTCAGATAAAGATGACCGACCAAGTAACGGTGTCAGCAGATGGCTTCTCGCCCACTCTCACCTTGATCTCTACTTTGTTAACCCAGCACTCACTACCGTGTTGGGCAAGCCTTGCTATCCATCTCTTCGAGATATTCCAGTCAATATCGATATGGTCGATATCTTCCGTAAAGTCAGTGACATTCCTGCCGTCGTTGACGAGGCAATTGAAATAAGTGCATCATCTATTTGGATTCAGCTAGGACTTGTCGATGATGCAAGTGCAGCGCGCGCAGTCGATGCCGGTCTTGACGTTGTTATGGATCTTTGCATCAAGGTCGAGTACGACAGATTAAAGAGTGTTATTTCTCCTCAAGAATGAGCGAGACCGAATTGATGCACCAACGCTGATCTGTCGGCACGTCATAACCTTCACCCTCAAAGACATGGCCAAGGTGTGAGTCACAGTTGGCACAACGAACCTCAGTGCGAATACGTGGTGCCAGTGATCTATCTTCAATTAATTTCACTGCATCATCTGCAGTCGGTGCATAAAACGATGGCCAACCGCAACCAGAGTGAAACTTTGTCTCGCTCTTAAAGAGCTCTGAATTACATGCCTTGCAGCGATAACTTCCGACCTTGTCGGTATCGGTGTATTCGCCAGTAAAAGGACGTTCTGTCGCGCCATTGCGCAAGACCTCATATGACAAAGGATCTAGCCGTGCCTTGAGTTCATCTTCGTTAATTGCGCTCATGAGATCAATATTACTGTGGTGCTGACTTTAAAGTCGTCCAGCTTCATGTACGCGCTTAAGAAATTCCTTGGTCTTTGGATGAGTTGGGTTGCGTAGAACTTCTTCAGGAGTGCCTCGCTCAAGAATGAGCCCAGATTCAAGGAAACAGACTTGGTCGGCAACCTGAGTGGCAAAGCCCATCTCATGAGTTGCAAGAACCATAGTCATTCCATCAGATTTAAGGTCGCGGACAATACTTAAGACTTCGTTGACCAAGACGGGGTCAAGTGCTGATGTGACTTCATCAAGTAAGAGAAGTCGTGGATTCACGGCGATCGAACGAATAATGGCAGCACGTTGTTGCTGTCCCCCACTGAGGCGATCAGGATATTCATCTGCCTTTTCAAGAAGATCAAAGCGCTTGAGTAACCCATCTGCAAGTTCATTGGCTTCACCACGACTCTTTCGCTGCACCTTGATCGGCGCTAACGTGATGTTCTCTCTAATTGTCATATGCGGAAAGAGGTTAAATGATTGAAATACGATGCCGAGCTTTCGGCGGATCAGATCAACATCGATTGCCGGATCACTGATCTCTTCACCATCCAGAAGAATAAGTCCATCATCAATAGGCTCAAGTAAATTGATGCAGCGCAATAAGGTGGACTTTCCAGAGCCTGATGCACCAATAAGAACAGTCGCAGTGTGTTCTGGAACAACCAGATTCACATCATGGAGAACAAGGTTCTGATCAAATGATTTGCGAAGATCAACTAATTCTAGAACTGGGGTACTCATGCCAGACCATCCGAATTCTGCTTCTCTGATCGCAAGCGGATTTGGCGATCAATGAAACGGGTAAGCGGAATTGTTATCAGCAGGAAAAGGATCGCTGCCACAACATATGGCGTGTAATTAAATGTTCGGCTGGCGTTGATCTGCGCCGCTCGCACCGCGTCGGTAACGCCCAAAATTGAGACAAGACCGGTGTCTTTAAGTAGCGAAACAAAATCATTAAGTAGTGGTGGGATCACTCGGCGAATTGCTTGTGGCAAGACCACATATCGCATCGTCTGGTGCGAAGTCAGACCTAATGATCGCGCAGCAGCTCGCTGTGATTGATGAACAGACAAGATTCCGCTGCGGATTACTTCAGCGACATAGGCTGAGTAAGTAAGCACAACAGCGATAGTTCCAAGAACAATGACGTTATTTGTAAGACCCTGAATACGAAGGGCGGGAACTCCAAATCCGACAAGCAAGATAATCAAGATCAACGGAGCGCCGCGGAAAATATCAATGTAAGCCGTTGCGATAAATCTAAAGGGTGTTAACGCTGGTGACTTCGTAGTTTTCAGGAGCGCAAGGGCGAGGGCGATGATTCCAATTGCAACACCGCCAATGAGCGTCAATTGAATATTGACGACAAGGCCACGAATAACTGTGGGAAATACTTCTCTGCCATAGTCCAGATCAAAGAAGGTGGCTTTTACGGAATCCCAGCCAGGTGATGTGAGAAGAATTGCTGAGAATGTTCCAAGGACAAGCACCGTTGAAATCAGTGCGATTACTCTTTTGCGAGCCTGCAAATTCTTGCGATAGCTCTCTCTTTCGCGTTCACGCGCGCTCGGTGACCATGGCGTTGTATTACTCACCATGGCCACCGAGTGCGAATGAATTCACTGCTTAATCTGTAACGCTTATGGCTTCAATACTGGTGAACCGGTATTGGTTGCAAGCCATGTATCTGTGATGCTGGCAAGAGTTCCATCAGTTGTGATGGCATCTACTGCACCAGATACACATGATGTCAACGGGCTTCCCTTTGTAAGAAGAAGTCCGAATTGATCACCTGAACCACTTGGAGCAAGTTGTCCAACAATGATTCCGTTCTCAACTTCAACACCTGAAAGATAGAAGGCTGTTGGTAGATCTACAACGAGACCATCAATCTGCTTATTCTTAAGTGCTGACACACCTGCTGCATTGTCGTTGAATACGCTCGCCTTGAGGCCAAGCTGGTTCTCGATTGCATCAAGTGAGGTTGTACCGACAGCTGCGCCAAGCTTTGCACCCGCGAGTTCAGCAATGGATGACTTTCCATCAATCTTGCTTCCCTTAAACGAAACGATTGCTTGTGGTGCTGTGTAGTAAGGAGATGAGAAATCAACTGCAGCCTTGCGCTCTTCTGTAATTGAGAACTGTTGCAAGTTAAAGTCGAAGTTCTTCTCGCCTGGAGTTACAGCGCTATCGAATGTTGTGCGAACCCACTTGACCTCATCCTTTGAGAATCCAAGTTGAGTTGCAACAGCGTATGCAACAGCTGCTTCGAATCCTTCTCCAGATTCTGGAGCATCATCAATCACCCATGGGTAGTAGGCAGGCTCTCCAGT
>JBILRA010000096.1:0-4147 GCA_044372915.1 Candidatus Planktophila sp. | reverse complement strand
AAGAATTGCTCAACCCATCGATGACTTAGAAAATCTGATCACTAATGTCGAGGCGAGCGAATGGCGAACAACGAGGGTTTCCGGAAGTTTTGACCCAGAGAACCAAATTCTTATTCGTAACAGATATTACGAAGGTAAATATGGTTATGGCGTCCTCACTAGATTTACTTCCGTTCAAGGAAAAACTATGTGGGTAGATCGAGGTTGGGTGCAGGCTGGATCTAGCGCAACGGAGATTCCGCAGACGCCTGCAGTTCCACTCGGCGATGTCTCAATTGTTGCCAGGCTTCGACTTGATTCATCGCTTCCGACAGGTTCTTTCTTCGCTCTACCAACCAGCGGTGAGCAGGGACTTATTTCAAAACTGAACGCACAATCAGGGCTCACCTCTGAAAACTTTTATCTCGACCTGATTTCTGGATCTACACCGGATTTGTCACCAACTACACCGACCCTTATTCCCACTCTCAGTGACGGGCCACACCTTGCATACGCTGTGCAATGGATTCTCTTTGCAGCTCTTGTCGTATATGGGCGTTACTTAATTCGAAAAATGGATTTAACGAGTGGTCAGGTCCTGACGACTGAAGAGGTCTGAGTAAATTCCGCCAGCGCTGATCAACTCTTCATGACGGCCCCGCTCGGCTACTCTTCCATCTTTAATCACAAGAATCTGATCCGCATCCATTACTGTGCTCAAGCGATGTGCGATGACAATGCTTGTTCGTCCTTTGAGAGCGTTCTTCAAAGCGATCTGAACAAGGTCTTCATTCTCAGAGTCCAAGTGCGCAGTGGCCTCATCAAGTATCACCAGGGATGGCGACTTGAGCAAAAGTCGTGCAATCGCAAGACGTTGCTTCTCTCCACCACTGAGGCGATGCCCGCGCTCTCCGACCATTGTTGATAAACCTTGTGGAAGTGAAGCGATGAGCGGCCAAATCTGAGCAGCGGTACAGGCGCTCTGCATCTCTTCCAGAGTGGCATCATGCTTTGCATACCTGAGGTTTTCTTCAATTGTCTCGTGGAAGAGATGCGCATCTTGCATCACGACGCCAATACTGTTTCTTAGACTCTCAAGTTCGTACTCTCTAATGTCATTTCCATTGATCTCAATCGATCCGTCCGTCACATCGTAGAGACGTGGAATCAGCGCACTTATAGTTGTCTTTCCAGCCCCTGAGGGACCCACCAACGCGGTCATCGTTCCTGGTTCGACCGCAAACGATAAACCTTTGAGAATCTCCCCAGAGTCAACCACCTCACGAGTAGCGATTCCTTCTAGCGATGCAAGTGAGATTTCATCCGCCTTCGGATAAGAGAAGAAAACATTCTTGAACTCAACCCGTGGCTTAGATGCGGGCATATGAGGTGCATCAACCTTGCTCTCCACCATTGGCTTGAGATCAAGGACTTCAAAGACTCGCTCGAATGAAACTAGCGCTGTCATCACATCAATTCGAATATTCGAGAGTGCGGTGAGAGGGCCGTAGAGTCGTGCCAAAAGTGCAGTGATCGCAATCATGGTTCCTACTGTGATTGTTCCAGAAATAGCCAGATGTCCACCGATGCCGTATGCAAAGGCTGTCGCAATAGCAGCAACGCTAGTGAGAGCGATAAAGAAGAGACGATTGAGCAGGGCTAATTGAATTCCAATATCTGCAACCTTGCGCGCGCGTGAGCGGAAGAACTCTTTCTCACTCGATTGTTTTCCGTATAGAGCAACGAGTAGCGCACCTGAAACGTTAAAGCGTTCTGTCATAGTGCTCGACATTTGAGCGTTTACTTCGAATGATTCGCGGGTCAGGGACTGAATCTTGCGCCCCACCCACTTTGTTGGCAAAAGAAAGATTGGAAGTAAAGCCAGTGAGAAAAGCGTGATTTGCCACGAGAGGAAGAGCATTGCGATTGTCACCAGCGTCAGACTGATCACATTACTTACAATCCCAGAAAGGGTTGCAGTAAATGCTTGCTGTGCTCCCATCACATCGGAGTTGATTCGAGAGATCAACGCACCCGTCTGGGTGCGAGTGAAGAAGGCGATTGATTGTTTCTGTACATGAGCAAAGACTTCAGAGCGAAGGTCATAAATCAGACCTTCACCAATGCGAGCAGAGAACCACCGGCCAATCACATTCATGATTGCATCAAGAATCGCGAGCAAACCAACGATGAGGGCCAAAGTTGTTACAAGCCCTGGATCCTTAGGTAAGACCCCATCATCAATGAGCTTTCGCAGGAGAAGCGGTGTCGAAACGATAAGAAATGCATCAACAACAACTGTTGCTAAAAAGAAAATTAGATAACGTCGATAGGCACGACCATAGGAGAGAATCCGTTTGACTGTACCTGGCTTAAGTTTTCTCTCTTTGACCGAAGGATCTGCTGTGATTGACCTAAAGGTCATCCACATTGCGTGTTGGGACACGAGTTAAACAGTAAAGCCAAGAGCTCTTAACTGCTCACGACCATCATCAGAGATTTTATCCGGACCCCAAGGTGGCATCCATACCCAATTAATTTTCACATCGCTAGTCAGTGGTGCCAACGCTTGACGAGTCTGATCTTCAATAACATCTTGAAGTGGGCAAGCAGCCGAGGTAAGCGTCATATTGAGAATTGCAATATTACTTTCATCAACCATTACATCGTAGATAAGTCCGAGGTCTACAACATTGATCCCGAGCTCAGGATCAACAACATCCTTCATGGCCTCGGTTACATCTTCAACTTTTGCACTCATTGACTTACCTTTCCTCGGATTGGAATTCTATCCCTACTGGGTCGTTCTTGTGAGCCTTACCTACTTGTTCGATGCCTGCATCGAGGCATCCTTTATCGCCATCCACCCCAGCAGGGCACATTTAATCCGCGCTGGATACTGTGAAACACCAGCCAGGGCGACAGCGTCTTCCAAAACTAGTTCATTACCGGATTTCTTACCCTTGCTCTGCATCAGATCCATAAACTCTTCAGTGATCGATTCAGAAACATCTAGGGTCTTTCCAACGAGAAGATCACTCGCGATTGAGACACTCGCCTGCGAGATTGAGCAACCGACCCCATCCCATGTAATTTTACTAATCACATTGCCTGTCAGAGTGATGTTGAGAGTGATCTCGTCACCACAGCTTGGATTGATGTGATGGACCTGAACATCATAATCTTTAGCTAAAGATTTATTGAGTGGGTTCTTGTAGTGATCAAGAATTACTTCTTGATATAAGTTATCTAAGTTCATTTGCCGAAATATTTCATCGCAGAATGAATGCCGGTCATCAAGGCATCATTATCTTCAATAGTGTTGTACAGATAAAGCGAGGCACGTGTAGTTGCCGGTACTCCCAGAGAGCGAGTCAGTGGCCACGCGCAATGATGTCCAGTTCGCACAGCAATTCCCTGACTATCGAGGAATTGTCCAAGGTCGTGTGGATGAATTCCCTCAACGGTAAATGAGAGCGCTCCCCCACGGCTATCCATAGTGTGTGGACCTACCACTTTGATCTCTTCGACAGATAACAATTTGGTAAGGAGATCAGAAGTCAGTACATGTTCGTGCGCTGCGATCGAATCCATACCGATCGCAGAGAGATAATCAACGGCAACACCAAGTCCAATAACCTGAGCCATATTCGGCACTCCAGATTCAAATTTTGCTGGTGCTGGTGCCCACGTCGCTGACGTCATGGTGACATCTGCAATCATCGAACCACCGGTGAGAAACGGTGGAAGCTCTTCAAGGAGCTCACGGCGTCCCCACATAATCCCCACACCCGTTGGACCAACAGCCTTGTGGCCTGAGAAGGCAAGGAAATCGATCCCTAATTTCTTTACATCAACGCTCATGTGCGGCACTGATTGACATGCATCAAGGACCACAACTGCGCCTACATTGTGCGCTGCCTTAACTATCTCATCCAAAGGATTGATTGTTCCCAAAACATTAGATTGGTGAGTAAGTGCAACAACTTTGGTTGAAGCAGTGATGAGAGTTGGGATCTGAGAGAGATCTAATCGTCCTTCGGGCGTGACATCAAACCAGACCAACTCAGCCCCAGTGCGAGCTGCTAACTGCTGCCAAGGGATCAGGTTTGCGTGGTGTTCCATCTGCGAAACGACAATTCTATCTCCCGCCTTGAGGTGGAATCTA
>JBILRA010000095.1:0-4180 GCA_044372915.1 Candidatus Planktophila sp. | reverse complement strand
TGCACAGGACCAAAGGCCCGAGCAACGCTTCCGACTACTCCACTTGAGGTCAGGGCGACCGCTAAATCCAAGCCTGCTTCAACATCTGCAACGAGAAATGCAACAGTGGGGCCAGAGCCTGAAACTATCGCACCAAGTGCTCCATATTCCTGGCCAACATCGAGAACTAATGACAACGCAGGGCGCAACGTGCAGGCAGCGCTCTGCAGATCGTTACTTAATGATGCACCGACAGCCTTTGCATCACCTGAAAGAAGTGCCTGCATTAACTGATCACTAATTCGTGGCTCTGCAATATCTAACTCTGCACGCAATCGATCACACTCTGCATATACAGCTGGTGTTGAAAGACCGACACTTGAAAGGGCTAAGACCCAGTGATAGGTGCCGCGCGAAAGTGCTGATGTCAGTTGGTCACCATGGCCTTGTCCAATTGCGGTGCCACCAGTGAGCATAAATGGAACATCGCTACCAAGAGATGCGGCGAAATCATGTTGTTCTTCACGAGTCATGGCTAATTCATAAAGGTGATCAATTGCAACGATCATTGCAGCAGCGTCGGCGCTTCCACCGGCCATACCACCTGCAACTGGGATGCTCTTCTTCACTTCGATATGAGCATCGATAGTGATGTCGTATTCAGATGCAATTAACTGCGCAGCCTTCACCGCCAAATTTGTCTGATCCGCTGGCACCCCATGGGTGTGATCGCCCACAATTGAAATGGTGATTCCTGAACCGGGTGCGCTCTTGGTGACTGTCACATCATCGAAAATCGAAATAGCCTGAAAGACAGAGACTAGGTTGTGATATCCATCTGACTCACGTGGGCCAACTGATAACTGCAAATTGACCTTTGCAGGTACGCGCACCGTTACTGAATCTTTTGCCACCCGTAGACCTTATTACTTATCGAGCAATTGTGCAGAAATCTTGAATGGTCAGCGCTTCACCACGCAACGTGCCATCAATTCCCACCGATGCAAGGTGCGCTTCGGCGGCTGCCGAACCACCATAGATAGATGACAAGGTTGAACGGAGCATTTTTCTGCGCTGAGCGAATGCTAAATCGATGATTGAAAAGACCTTCTTTCGTAGCACTTCATCACCTAATGGGGCATGGCGCGAAAAGGCTACTAACTTAGAATCTACATTCGGAGCTGGCCAGAAAATTGAACGCGAAACTGAGCCAGCGCCTGTTACATCTGCCCACCATGCCGCCTTCACACTTGGAATTCCATACTCCTTGCTATTTGGTTTCGCTGCTAAACGATCAGCAACTTCAGCCTGCACCATGACAACACCACTTCGCAGCGTTGGGAAATGCTCAAGGAGATGCAGAAAGACGGGGACTGAAACGTTATAAGGCAAGTTAGCAACCAATACGGTGGGTTGGACATCTAGTGATGTGACTGCCAGCGCATCACTTGTGTGAACTGTTAACTGTTCTGATCGCTGGCTATGTTTTGCAGCCGTGATTGGGAGTTGTCTGGCCAAACGAGAGTCAATTTCAATTGCAACCACAGATGCTGCTTCTTCTAAAAGGGCGAGCGTCAAAGATCCAAGGCCGGGGCCAATTTCAAGTGCGACATCATCGCTACGAACATCGGCAACTCGAACAATTTTTCGACACACATTTGCATCAATAACAAAGTTTTGACCAAGTGATTTAGATGGTTTGAGATCAAGGAGGGCGGCAAGCTCTCTAATCTCTGCCGCTCCTAGAAGGCTCACAGCGATGTTCCTGTGTTGAATGACCCAGAGGCAAATGATCCAAATATTCTCTCGGCATTGTTTGAAATCGCTGTCGCAAACTCAGCGAGTTCAGCGTTACGTTCATCAGCCATTGCTCTCACAATGGTTGCAATTTGTGCCGGTGAATTCAGTGATCCACGATGTGGCATCGGGGCCAAAAACGGTGCATCAGTTTCAACTAAAATCTGATCGATGGGTGTGATTGAAAGTGCTTCACGTAGCGCAGGAGCATTTTTAAAAGTAACTGTCCCAGCGAACGAGAGAATATATCCACGTTCAATGCACTTCTTAGCCATCTCTACATCGCCAGAAAAGCAATGAAAGACAGTCTTTTCAGGTGCACCGACTTCTTCAAGAATAGATAAGACATCATCGTGTGAGTCGCGATCGTGAATTACTAGCGCTTTCTTACTTCGCTTGGCCAGTTCAATATGCCACTTAAATGAATCTTGTTGACGAGGGCGCAGTTCTGGTGGTGTGCGAAAGTAATCAAGCCCTGTCTCGCCAATTGCTCGTACTCGTGGATGTTCTGCCAATTTTTCAATGATCGCTAAATCCTTTTCAAGATCTGCCACAACTGGTGCTTCATTAGGGTGAAGGGCTACCGCTGCAAGAACTTGGTTCTCATAGAGTGCGGCAAGATCAACTCCCCATTGTGATTGCTCTGCTGAATATCCAACCTGAACTATTCGATCAATCCCAGCCTTCGCGGCATCATCGAGTACTTGTTTTACTTCAGGTGAATCAACAGCTGTATTTGTGACAATCTCAATGTGGGCGTGTGCATCTACACAAGGAACAGGTAGCGGCTCTGGTGCTGGCGCAAGTTGGCGATCAATATCGCGATTGTGGCGATCTGCCATCTGAAAATTACTCTTTAATCTCAAGTCGTGGAAAGAGAACTGGGCTCTTTGTTACAACAGCGCCTTGTGGCAGTTGCCCCCATTGCGCAATATCACTCACCTTCTGGGCACCGATTGGGCCAAGTGTTTCTTGCGCACCGAGTGAGTTCCAGAGAATTTCAGTGGTGGCTGGCATAACAGGGTGTAAAAGAACAGCGAGTGCTCGTAGAGATTCAGCGGTGTTATAAAGAACTTGCTCTAACTCAGCTTTATTTGCAGGATCTTTCGCCAAAATCCATGGCTCTTTTTCAGTCACATATCCGTTAACTTTTTTACAGAAATCCATAGTCGCAACGATTCCTGTTTGGAAATCAAGAGCGACCATCGCTTTATCAGCTGTCTCGACCGTTGCCTTGAGGGCTTGCACAAGTGAATCATCATGGTGTGGGGCAGGGATAACGCCTTCACAATACTTTTCAATCATCGCTGCAAGGCGTGAAGCGAGGTTTCCAAAGTCATTTGCGAGCTCTGATGTGTAACGCGCACTCATATCTTCCCAGGAGAAAGATCCGTCGCTACCAAAGGGAATTGCGCGCAAGAAGTAATATCTGAAGGCATCAACACCGAAATGGTCTGTGATGTCTGATGGAGCGATTCCTGTGAGTTTTGACTTACTCATTTTTTCGCCGCCAACTAAGAGCCATCCATGTGCAAATACTTTATGTGGTGTTGCTAATCCAGCGGCCATCAACATTGCAGGCCAAATGACGGCGTGAAAGCGCAGGATATCTTTTCCTACAAGATGAACATCAGCCGGCCACGTCTGCGCAAACTTCTTCCCACCTTCTGAATCTGGATCATCAGTGAGTCCAACTGCGGTTGCATAATTAAGTAGGGCATCAAACCAAACGTAAACAACCTGATCGGTATCCCAGGGAACGGGGATTCCCCAATCAAATGTTGATCGACTAATGGATAGATCTGAAACTCCGCCTTCTAGGAAAGAGATGACTTCATTGCGCGCACTTTCGGGTTGGCATGCATCTGGATTGTTTTTATACAGATCGATAAGAGGTTGAGCAAATGCGGAAAGCTTGAAGAACCAATTGTTTTCATTAACGATCTCAATAGGCTTGCTGTGAATCGGACAGAGTTTCTCTCCATCTGCATCGATGAGATCGCCTGGCAATTTGAATTCTTCACAACCTACACAATATGGGCCTTCATATTTGCCCGCATAAATGTGCCCTGAATCTTTAAGTGATTGGAGAAATTTCTGCACTCGCTCTGTATGTCGCGGTTCGGTCGTACGAATAAAATCATCATTTGCGATATTTAGCGCGCTCCAATTGGGCTTCCACGCATCAGCAACAAGGCGATCAACCCACTCTTGAGGTGCGACACCATTTTGCTCTGCGGTTCGCATAACTTTTTGACCATGCTCATCGGTGCCAGTAAGAAACCAGACAGATTCGCCGCGCTGGCGATGCCATCTAGTGAGTACATCTCCTGCAACTGTTGTGTATGCATGCCCAATGTGGGGGGCATCATTGACATAGTAAATCGGGGTTGTCAGGTAGAAG
>JBILRA010000094.1:0-4186 GCA_044372915.1 Candidatus Planktophila sp. | reverse complement strand
TTAAAGACACAGCAGGTCCAGCTATTAACCCATTGATTAAGGTGATGAACCTTGTTGGTCTCTTGATTACTCCAGCGATTGTTGGATTCGCACTACCAACACAATCATCTATGTCGACTGTAATTGCACTCATTGCGACAGCATTTATTGTTGCCGCTCTGATTCGCAACCGCCGTCAATCAACCTCTATCGAGTACTAAGAACCTCTAGAAAAGGCTTCCCCACTTAGGTATTCATGGCAAAAGATCTTAAAAAGCTCGTCATCGTTGAATCACCAGCGAAGGCGCGCAAAATTGGCGGCTACCTTGGCGATGAGTACATCGTCGAGGCTAGCGTCGGCCATATTCGAGATCTGCCACAGCGCGCTGCTGATATTCCTAAAGAGGTAAAGAAGTTTCCTTGGTCCAAAGAGGGCGTCGATATTGAAAATGATTTCGCCCCTTTATATGTCATCAACCCTGATAAGAAGGCGAAAGTTGCTGAACTTAAAGAGTTGATGAAGGGCGCAGACGAACTCATTCTGGCAACGGACGAAGACCGCGAAGGCGAAGCAATCGCCTGGCACTTAGTTGAAGTCTTGCAACCAAAGATTCCGATTAAGCGAATGGTCTTTAATGAAATTACAAAGGAAGCAATTCAAGAAGCGGTAGAAAACACTCGCGATCTTGATTACCACCTGATTGATGCACAAGAGACTCGTCGCGTGCTTGATCGTCTCTATGGGTACCGTTTATCTCCGGTGCTGTGGAAGAAAGTCATGCCACGCATTTCAGCGGGTCGTGTGCAATCGGTCGCAACAAAACTCATTGTTGAAAAAGAACGTGAACGTATGGCCTTTATCTCAAGCAGTTGGTGGGATCTCAACGCTACCTGCGAACTTGGTTTCACTGCGCGCTTACTTAGTGTTGAAGGTAAGAAGGTTGCTGCCACGAGTGATTTTGGCGCAGATGGTGCGGTAAAAGAAAAATCACTTGAAAACATCCTTTTACTTGATGAGACAAGTGCCCGCGCGCTCGTTGATTCACTTAAAGGCCAACCACTCGTTGTTAAATCGATGGAGGAATCTCCACGCACTGAACGACCAAAGCCACCGTTTACAACATCAACAATGCAGCAAGATGCAGGATCACGCCTTGGCTGGGGTGCACAAATCACCATGCGTATTGCACAACGTTTATATGAAAACGGCTACATCACCTACATGCGTACCGACTCTGTTAACTTATCGGCACAGGCAATTTCAGCAGCACGTGCCGCCGCAAAGTCGTTGTATGGGGCCGACCATGTCGCATCAGAGCCACGCGTCTATCAAGGTAAAACAAAGAACGCTCAAGAAGCGCACGAAGCGATCCGTCCAGCGGGAGACTCCTTTAAGACTCCAGGTGAGTTAGCGCCAGAGCTTTCACGTGATGAGTTTGCACTCTATGACTTGATCTGGAAGCGCACCGTTGCTTCCCAAATGGCAGATGCTAAAAAGATGCAGATGCGCGTTGACTTTGATGTCACCACTTCAGATAAGCAGGATGCAATTTTCCGCGCTAACGGAAGCGTGATCACCTTCCCTGGATTCTTAGCCGCCTATGACGATATTCCAGATGAGAACGCCAAGGTTGATGAAGAGGCGAGCGATAAGCGCTTACCGGCAATGACAATGGGTCAATCTGTAAAGGTGAGCGAATACTCTTGCGAAGGCCACGATACAAAACCACCTGCACGTTACACAGAGCCAACTCTTGTTAAAAAATTAGAAGAACTCGGTATCGGTCGCCCTTCAACGTTTGCATCTATCTTGCAGACCGTTCAAGATCGTGGTTATGTTTATAAGCGCGGCCGCGCACTTGTTCCAACCTTCTTAGCATTTTCAGTTACCGGTCTTCTCGAAATGCATTTTACAAAGTTAGTTGATTATGAATTCACCGCCAGTATGGAGGAAGATCTAGACAAGATCGCATCCGGTGAGGCCACCCGTATCGATTGGCTCCGCGATTTCTATTATGGACACGATGGCGAGCCAGGCCTTGAAGTACTTGCCGCAGATCTTGGCGTGATTGATGCGCGCGCAACAAACACCATGAATCTTTCGGCAGATATTGAAATCCGTGTTGGCCGTTATGGCCCATACCTGCAACAGAACTTGCCAGATGAAGATCGCAAACTTGCAAATATTCCAGAGGGCTTAGCACCCGATGAACTCACACTTGCCAAAGCAATTGAGTTATTAGCTGCCCCATCAGGTGAGCGCGAACTAGGCCTTGATCCAACAACTGGCTTTGAAGTGATTGCAAAGTCAGGTCGCTTTGGTCCTTACATCACCGAAATCTTTCCGGAGGAACCTGTCGAACTTAACGATAAGGGTGAACCAAAGAAGAAGCGTAAGAAAAAAGATGCGCCAAAGCCAAAGACGGCATCTCTTCTTTCAACGATGACGCTCGATACCATCACACTTGATGATGCACTCAAGTTGCTCTCGCTACCGCGCATCCTTGGCACCAATTCATCCGGTGAAGATATTACGATTCAAAATGGTCGCTATGGTCCTTATCTCAAAGCTGGCGTTGATTCCAGAACGCTCACATCAGAAGAACAACTCTTCTCACTCACCCTCGATGAAGCGCTTGAGATTTACTCAAAGCCAAAAGAGCGCCGTCGCGGTGTTGCAAAGCCACCGCTTAAAGAACTTGGTCCAGACCCTGCCACAGGTAAAGAAGTTATTGTTAAAGATGGTCGCTTCGGAATGTATGTCACCGATGGCGAAACAAATGCAACGCTGCGCCGTGGTGACACTCTTGAAGCGCTCACAATGGATCGCGCACTCGAACTATTAGCTGGACGCCGTGCATGGGAGGCCGAGAACGGTCCATCTCCAAAGAAGTCACGTAAGAAGGCTGCAAAGGTGAAGGTTGGCGACACTGCTCCATCGCTGACGAAGAACACTGTGAAAAAAGCTGCAAAGAAAAAAGCTGCCAAGAAGGCAGCAACCGGTAAGGCGAAGAAAGAGTAACCCTATTGGGTGACTAGTCATAGGAATGCGTTGAGAGCATTCTTGAAAAGGCTTACTAGCCCCTCTACTCTTGGGCCATGTCTTGTCATCTCGATCATTCAAAGTTGACCGGGCTTCGCTTCTGTACAGCATGTGGTGTTTCCCTTACAACGGGTGCGCCCGCAGATGTAGCGCCAACCCAACATTTCTCACAACTCCCTCAATCGCAAGAGCCACCATTTCTCACTCCTGCACCAGAGGTACCAAAAAATAAAAATACATTCATTTTTTCAATTGCTGGAGGAACGCTCGCCATCGTAATGATCGCGGGCTTGTTTGTTTTTACAAGGCCGCCAGAGCCAGTCTCTGTTGATATTGCACTTACACTCATAGATGAAGAATGTTATGACATCAGTTGGGGATATTTTGATATTCCAAGTGCGGATATTGAGTTAGCAGTAGACGGTGCAACTTTAGGATATGCATCGTTTCCAAGCTACGGTGATACAACATACTTAGGATGTGAATTTAACGCTACTTTTTATAACATCCCGGCAGATGGAAGTATTTACACATACTCGTTGGCGAGCGGGCGACGAGGAGAGATCACAAAAACAAGAGAAGAGTTTGAAGCAGATGACTGGTCTCTGAGATTGTCGATTGGATGAACCTGGCCATGATTTCGTGTTTGTATTGCCATGGTGATGTCGATGAAAATCGCGGACCACGCTGCCCCGAGTGTTCTTCGGCTCATCACTTGGATTGTTGGCAAGAAAATGGTGGTTGTTCGCAGTTCGGATGCCCAGCCGGGCCTAAGGAGTAGAGAGGAGCAAATATGTCAGGAAACGCCCGCAGATTAGAGAACGATTATCGAGAGCTCCGTGAAGCATTTGACGGAGACCCTCGGGTAAAAATCATGCCCCTAGGTACCGCGCCTTTTGATAAGTATCGAATCGCTTATGTAGATGTTCCATCACTTCGCCAGAACCAAAGTGGCCAACCTATGTTGGTTAACCAGACAGTTGTTGATCTCGAACTTCCCGCCGGATACCCCAGATTACCGCCACTGGCTCGAACAGCGGGAGGCGATGTTGTATTCCACCCAAACTTTAGTGCAGAAAAAATATGTATTGCAGATTTTTGGGTTGCAGGTTTTAGGTTAGTGGATATCGTAATCAAAATTGGAAATATGTTGCAATATACAGA
>JBILRA010000091.1:0-4243 GCA_044372915.1 Candidatus Planktophila sp. | reverse complement strand
ATTTCTTTACCTGCTTCTGCGTCTTGCCGCAGAAAGAACATTTCAGCAGATCGCTAGTCTCGCCGATGCGTGTCATGGTGCTCCTAATGTGAGGGGAAGTAGGTCAATCGTAGATTTAATCAATGAAAAATGCGGGCGTATTTACCGTCTGAGCTGTTCGCCCTGAGAAGAATTCCAGAATGATGCGGGCATCTTTAGATCACGAACGCCCGTCACCTTCAACACCGAAAGGCTAATGAGCACATGCATAATCGAAACTCCGATCAGCATCGGTTTCTCCCCGAAGAATTCGGCCGCTGGACCAACCAAGACCATTCCCAATGGAATGAGAGCCGTTGATCCCATGTGATCAACGCTAAATACACGGCCTTGTAACTCCTGCGGCACTTCTTTCTGTACCGCAGCAGCCCAAAACGCTTCCCATGGACCAACAGATAAACCGGCCAAGAAATACGCACCAATGATGATGTACGGTGAAAATGGAAATGCCAGCGCCAACGTTGTTGCGCCTAGAAGGGCGAATACAAGGATGCAGAACTGTCCTTGATGCTTAATCTTTAGGCGCAGAGAAATCAAAGCGCCAATAATTGCACCCAGAGAAAAAACAGAGGCAGAGACAGCAAATACATTGTTAGTCTCAAACTCTCGTCTTGTGATCACCGGTAACAGAACGCTTTCAACACCAACGATAAACATGAGTTGGAATGATGTTGTTGCGATCAGGGCAAATATCCACTTGATGTGCCAGACAGTGCGCACACCTTCTTTGAGGTCAACAATGAAAGTCTGTTTATCTTCTTGAGCAATCGGCTTAAAGTCTTCTTCGATGAAGAACATGAGTGATGTACCTAAAATAAAGAAAACACCGGTGAAGATAAAGGTGTATCTAGCACCAAATAGCAAAATCGCTCCTGCGCCAACTCCAGGGCCAACGATGTGGGCTGTACGCACCACAATGCTTCGAGCAACATTTCCAGCATTTAATTTATCTGGAGGCAAGAGACTTGGAAGGATCGCTTGAGATGCTGGTGCACCGAGCGCATCACCCATTCCCATCAAGAAAACAACCAGCGCCAGGATCCAATAAGGAGTTCCTGGTTGGGCTAAGAAAACTAGCGAGAAGACAAGTAACGCACGGAAAACATCAGCGGTAATCATTACTTGTACGCGCGGGAATCGATCAGACCACACACCCGTCACTGGTGAGAAAAGCACTGCTGCCAGAACGCGTGCACCTAGAATAAAACCGAGTGATTTAGGATCATTTCCGTTGCTATCTAGAACTGCAACTGCAAGTGCGACTGGAAACGCCCCTGATCCGATTACAAATATTGTGTTTGAAAACCAAAAGAGACGGAACCCTTTGTATGACCAAAGGGAGCCCGCCTCAAATAGTTTCACAGTAAAAGAATTTATCCCTGGGAGTTACCAGGTTGGCTTAGCCTTTCGACTAGCTAGAACTTGATCGATAAGTCCGTACTCGACAGCTTCAGCTGCGGTAAGAATCTTGTCGCGTTCGATATCTTGCGCGATCTGCTCTGGAGTGCGAGTGGTGTGCTTCGAGAGCATGTGCTCTAGAAGTTCACGCATACGCATGATCTCTCGTGCTTGAATCTCGATATCTGATGCCTGTCCCCCACCTTCTGATGAAGGTTGGTGAATCAAGATGCGTGAGTGCTCTAGGGCGTAACGCTTTCCCTTTGCACCACCAGCAAGAATTATCGCTGCAGCGGAGGCCGCTTGACCAAGACAGATTGTCATCACATCTGGGCGAACAAATTGCATCGTGTCATAAATTGCGGTCAGAGCGGTAAATGAGCCACCTGGTGAGTTGATATAAATAATGATGTCACGATCTGAATCCATCGATTCAAGTGTGAGCAACTGAGCCATTACATCGTTTGCCACGGTGTCATCAATTGGCTGACCCAAGAAAATAATGCGCTCTTCAAAGAGCTTTGTGTATGGATCGTGGCGCTTGTATCCGTTAGCGGTCTTCTCTTCAAAGACTGGGAGTACGTAACGTGAAACTATCTCTTGTGCGCGATCAAATTCGTTCATCATTGGGCTGTTCCTCCGCTACCTAGAACCTGGCCTGCAGAGCGAACGACGTGATCAACAAAACCGTATTCCTTGGCTTCATCTGCTGTAAACCAGCGATCACGATCTGAATCTGCAGTAATTGTCTCGATTGTCTGTCCTGTGTGATGGGCGATCAGCTCTGCCATCTTTCGCTTTGTGAAGCCAATCTGCTCTGCCTGAATTTTGATATCAGTTGCTGTTCCACCGATTCCTGATGATGGTTGGTGCATCATGACGCGAGCATGTGGAAGCGCGTAACGCTTTCCTGCAGCACCTGAACAGAGAAGGAACTGACCCATCGATGCAGCAAGACCCATTCCAACGGTTGCAACATCGTTCTGCACGTATTGCATCGTGTCATAGATAGCCATACCGGCAGTTACGGAACCGCCAGGTGAGTTGATGTAGAGAAAAATATCTTTCTTTGGATCTTCGGCGGCAAGCAGAAGAATCTGCGCCGCGATCGCATTAGCCATTGAATCTTCAACGACTGAACCTAGGAAGATGATTCGTTCACGGAGCAAACGGTTGTAGACCTGATCGTCTAGTCCACCTGATGCTGAGAGTGGTGCACGGGCTAAAATCTGCGCCGCTTCCGGGTTGAGATAATCCACTTCATCCTCCTGAATTGTTATATGTATTGACCTTAACAATTCCGGCGTGAAAATGCTTCCCCATTTGCGCCAGAATATGCGTGAATCTGTCCCTGTTCGCTCAGGGCATATGAAACCTATTCGGCAGTAGGTACTTCTGGAGCCTTAGGGCGAAGTTCTTCCAGATTGATCGCGTTTCCAGATTTATCTGAGACCTTTACGCGTTCTAGAACCACAGCCAAAGCCTTGGCGCGTGAAACCTCAGCAACGAGTTGACCGATCTGGCCAGCCTTCTGAAGTTCTTGTGCAAACTGTTCAGGAGCCATTCCGTAGCGCTGAGATGTGCGCACGAGATACTCGGTGAGTTCCATTTCAGTAATCTCAACTTGTTCGCTCTTGATAATTGCATCGAGTAAGAAATCAGAGCGAAGTGAAGAACGAACCTGTCCATCAACTTCGGCACGGTGCTCAGCATCTTCCTGACGGCCTTCACCATCAAGATGATCATTGACCTCTGCCTCAACCATCTTCTCTGGCACTGGAATCTCGAGATCGGCAAGGAGCTTTTCAAGAAGAAGGTCGCGTGCCTGGGCACCCTGCTCCATCTTCTTTACGCGACCAAGTCGTTCAACAAAGTCCGCACGAAGCTCTGCGATTGTGTCGAACTCAGATGCAAGCTTTGCAAATGCATCATCAGCTTCTGGAAGCTCGCGTTCCTTGACTGCCTTTACGACGATTTCAACATCGCCCTTTTCGTCATCTTTTTGACCAACGAGTTGTGTTGTAAATGTCTTTGTATCTCCGATAGCCATTCCAACGAGCGCTGCATCAAGGCCATCAATCATGCGATCTGAGCCCACTTCATATGAAATCTCATTAGCTTTTCCACCATCAACTTCTGCTCCATCAATGCGAGCAGTGAGATCGATAGTGACAAAATCTCCATCTTTAGCAGCGCGCTCAACAGTATGAAGTGTTCCAAAGCGAGCGCGTAATCCATCGAGCTGCTCTTCGACATCTTTATCTTCGACTGTGACATCATCAACGGTAATTTCAATCTTTGCAAAGTCTGGAAGCTTGACCTCTGGGCGAACGTCAACCTCAACGACAAAGACCAGCTTCTCTTTATCAACAAACTCTTTGATATCAACTTCGGGACGACCGATGACCAGTACGTCATGTTCGCGAGCTGCCTGTGAGTAAAACTCTGGGAGCGCTGCGTTGATCGCCTCGTCAAGAACGCTTCCACGTCCAACGCGCTGATCAATCATTGCAGCCGGAACGTGTCCTTTACGAAAACCGGGAATGTTTACCTGCTTCGCAATTTTCTTGTAAGCAGCATCGATATGAGGAGCAAGCTCTGCAAATGTAACTTCTACATCAAGCTTTACTCGAGTAGGTGAAAGTGTCTCGACTGTGCTCTTCACTGTGCTCCCTGATCATCGATATAAGGATGTATTGATGGAACTGACCTAAACAAACTGGTCGGGGCGGGGAGATTCGAACTCCCGATCTCCTGCTCCCAAAGCAGGCGCGCTAGCCACTACGCTACGCCCCGAGGCGCAAGA
>JBILRA010000028.1:0-15735 GCA_044372915.1 Candidatus Planktophila sp. | reverse complement strand
CCGTTTAGAAGCGTGCGAAGGGCTAGATGAAGAGAAAAAACTCCTAGTGCGCCATACCTTGTGATCGGGTAAGTTCGCACCCACGAAACTCTTGCATGGAGAGCAGTGTTGCGAAATAGGGGAAGCCACAGATGAGCGATATTGATGAGACTGCCGGGATTACCCGCCGAGGTGCGCTCTGCGCGTTATCACTTGTGAGTGTTGGAATTTTCTCTTCGCCTGAAACTGCGACAGCAGCAACGGGTATAAAGATTTTGCCATCAGGCAAAGTTCAAGTCACACTCAAATCAAATCCTGCGCTAAGAAAAGTGGGCGGTGTTGTCCGCATCGATGATGTTAAGGGGCGTTCCATCGCTTTGGTTCGCACCTCAGCTAAAGCCTATGTTGCTGTAAATTTATTGTGCACTCACCAAGGTGGCGAGCTGGTACAGACAGGCAATCAATGGCAATGTCAGGAACATCAGGCGACCTTTACATTGGCTGGGAAAAATCTAGTAGGCCCAGCCTCAAAAGCACTGAAGCAGTTACCCGTTAAGGCAACTGCTTCAGTGGTAACTATTGGTTAATTAGCCGCAGATTGTCCTTGCGGTTGTTAGCGCTGTGCTCGCAGAGGATGCGATAAGCGACAAATTGTTATTGGCGGCAGTCTTCTCATTATTTAACTTCTTAATCTGAGAAGTGAAGGCAGTGAGTTGAGTGTTCAGGCGTCGTACTGTGATTTCACGCCATGAAATAGCCGTCTCATAATCTTTGATGTTCTTTGCATTCTTTGTCAGATTTACAGTATCTGCCTTCATTGCATCAAGTTTTACCTTAATGGCAGCGATCCGGTCTTGTTCTACCTTCACATCAGCTGCAACGATTGGTGTGAGTACGGTGATTGACTCGTTCAGGGTTGCAATTGCTGTATCAATCTCGGCAACAGTCTTTTTTGTCTCTGCTCGTGCTGCGATTACAGATGCATTGGTCTTCTGATAGGCATTGACTGTTTTAGTACAGTCATTACTGCGCCATGTAAGTTTGGCATTCTTTTGGAGGGCATACTTTACGCAACGGAAAGTCTCGCCACCTGATCTGGTTGTGGCTCCTGCCTTAGAGCAAGGTGTGCCATTCTTAACGGTTGCTGCACTTGCAGGAGCAGCGCCAAAGGCGAGTGCTATAAGGAGTGAAGCGGTAGCCGTAGCGATGACTTTGCGAAACATGAAAACCTCCGTAGTTAATGGCCTAATGATAACGAAGATAGCCCTTAAATCAGTGAAATTCCTGTGTACCTACCGTTGGCGTTTGCGTAAATTCATTCCTATTGTGCGAACGATGCGCCGAGGGAGAATTGAGATAAAACCGACCAAAAGTTTGTACTGCCACCCAGGGATACTTACAGCCTTTCCACCCTGCGCATCAGACCACGACTGAGCGACTAACTGGTCAGAATCAAGCCACATAAAATCTGGCAACCCCTTCATCTTCATTCGCCCACGCTCGTGAAACTCGGTTCGGGTGAAACCTGGGCAGAGCGCGCTGATTTTTACTTCACTACCACGCAATTCAGTGTGCAGGGATTCTGACAAGACTGTGAGGTAGGACTTAGAGGCGCTATATGTTCCCCCGGCAATAAAGCTAGCAACGGATGAAACATTAATCACTGTTCCGCTGTTGCGAGCCTTCATCTGCGGAAGAACTACATGCATAAGCCGCATCGGCGTTCTCACAAGCACGTCAAGCAAATTCTGTTCCGCATCTAGAGCGCTAGCAGTAAATGGTTTATTAATGCCAAAACCAGCGTTATTAATCAGAACTTCAATCTCAAACTCATTGAGGTAATCCTCCACCGCGCCACAGCCCTGATCGGTAGCAAGATCTGCCGGAAGCACAAATGTTTGCACCCCGTACTTCTCTCGCAGCGCTGCAGCACGTTCATGGAGACGGGCCTCGTCACGGGCGACAAGAGCGATATTGAATCCCTTGGATGCAAGCATCCGAGTAAAACTTTCACCAATACCTGCTGTTGCTCCCGTGACAAGTGCCCACTTCGACATTCTTATACCTCTATTCCAGTCGTATCTTCTTCTCTAATATGCCAACTGCTTCCATACTCTGCAAGCAGATCAAGGAAAGGCTTCGGCGCAAACCATTCAGGACCATTCACGCCTTCAGGTTTCCAGATGCCTTTATGGATAAGTTCCATAGCCATGACGGGGTTGATTGCGGTCTGCCAAACAACAGCCTGATCACCGTAATTCTCCATCGACCACGCATTATCTACAACGTTATAGATATAGACAGCCTTTGGTTTCCCTTGTTTATCAAGGCCCTTTACCAACGTGCCCGCACATGTCTTTCCGCGCATACGTGAACCGAGAGTTGCAGGATCAGGAAGTGCTGCTGCAAGTAGATCTCGTGGTGAAACCTGAACGCCTTGCACGTTGATCGAGTCTTTACTATCCATGCCGAGCATATGAATTGTCTTCAGCGTTGAGATGAATTCAGAGCCGAGTCCGTACTTAAAGCGAACCTTCTTCGCATCGACTTTCTGTGGAATAAGAACGACCTCTTCGTGCTCAACGTTCACGCACTCAACAGGGCCGATTCCTTCAGGGAAATCAAATACCTCAAGTTCACTAAATGGTTCAGTGGTGTACCAACCACGACCGTCTTCCCATACCAATGGTGGGTTTAGGCACTCTTCGATTGTTGTCCAGATTGAAAACGATGGAGCGAAGTCAGCACCTTCAACAGTGAGATTTGAACCGTCGAAGATAGTCACTTCATCAAGTCGTGAAAAGAGTTCATCGGAGGCATAACGCGCAAAGATGTCACTCATGCCAGGTTCGATTCCCATGCCAACAAGGGCATAAATACCGCGTTCACCCCAGTTCCAGTCACGAGCAAATTGCTCGTCACCCAGCTTTACACCAGTTTCAGAGTTTGGGTAATGAGGATGCGGGCGAGATAGTGACATCGCCATATCCATATAGTTTGTATTTTCGATTTCACATGCCAAAAAGATCGGCATAACAAATCGCGGGTCAACTGCGTTAATGACAATATCTGGCTTAGCCTTACGAATAAGAGCTCGTATGTCCTCAAGTTCTGCAGCATTCACCTCCGCCGCGGAGAATCGTGAATCCTTTACCTTTGTTATTACGGCTTCGGCTCGTGACAGGTTGCGATCGGCAAGGACCATCTGCTTAATAAATGGTCTACGGGATGCGATATTTGCGATTGCACTGCCAACTCCGCCTGCGCCGATAACGAGCGCTTTCATGGGTGGCCTTTCATATAGTTCGTTTCACGCTCCGAAATGAGCGTGTTGAGGCTAGGTTAGTCGTAACGATAACCTTTGCCAAGTACGCACATATATCTAGTCCCCGTAGCTCAGTGGATAGAGCAACCGCCTCCTAAGCGGTAGGTCGCAGGTTCAACTCCCGCCGGGGACACCAAATTCTTCAATTCAGATTTAATAAATTAAGAAAAAACAACGGTGCGTTGGCCAACGATAAAGATTCGATCTTGGGCATAGAGGCGCACAGCCTTAGCAAGCACACGACGCTCGATATCACGACCAAGTGCAATTAAATCATCCGGTGTGGATGTGTGCGAAACGTGTGCAATATCTTGTTCGATGATTGGGCCCTCATCAAGATCTGAGGTTACAAAGTGAGCGGTTGCTCCAATGATTTTGACGCCACGAGCATGTGCCTGGTGATAAGGCTTGGCACCTTTAAATCCTGGCAAGAATGAATGGTGAATATTAATGATTCGCCCAGGGAGGGCTGCACAAAATTCATTAGAGAGAACTTGCATATAGCGAGCAAGAACTACAAAGTCGATCGAGTGCTCTTTGATGATTGCAAGTAGAGCCTTCTCTTGCTCAGCCTTGGTTGATGCGTTGACTGGGAGATGTTTAAAGACAAAGCCGTGGGATTCAACGAGGGTGCGGAGATCTTCGTGATTTGAGACAATTAATGGAATTTCTATCGGAAGCTCACCAAGTTCAAGAAGATATAGCAAATCTCGTAAGCAGTGACTTTCTTTCGTCACAAGGACAAGTGCCCGTGGCTTTTCATCGGTCGGACGAATATGCAGATCTGGGTTGAATTCACTTAGGCCTTCATTCAAACTTTTCTGCGCCGCATCTAAGCCTTGTGAGGTTTCAAATCGAGTGCGCATAACAAATGTGTTGGTTGGCTCATCTGTGAACTGCTGGTTTTCGATGATGTTGCCACCGCACGCCAAGACCGCACTCGTCATCGCATGAACAATGCCGGGTTGATCAGCACATTGCAGGCTGGCGATGAGATCCATGGCCTAAGGGTAAGCCCTCTTAGTGAGTGAGAGTAAATCTACGAAGACTCTTTGGAGCCCACCAATTACGCTCGCCAAATAAACGCATCAACGCAGGGACTAGAAGTGCGCGGATAAGTGTTGCATCGAGAAGAACTGCAAAGGCAACGCCGAAGCCGAGCATCTTGATCGAGGTAACTCCACTGGTCATAAATGCTGCGAAGACAACAGCGAGCAAGAGTGCAGCTGCAGTAATAATTCGCGCAGAGCGCTGAAGCCCAACTGCAACTGCTTCGACATTTGATTTACCGGCTAGGTGCTCTTCACGGATTCGTGAAAGTAAGAAAAGCTCGTAATCCATGGAGAGACCAAAGACAACAACTGCAACCAAGATTACTGAGCCTGTATCTAGCGTGCCCGTAACTGTGAAGTCACCAACGAGCCACTTGAGATTGCCATCGATAAAGATCCATGTGATTACCCCGAGTGTGGCAACCAGAGATAAACCATTGAGAAGAACCGCCTTGATGGGCAAGATAATTGATCCAGTAAATACAAAAATCAGTATGAAGACGGCAATGCCGATCCAGCCAAGTGCCCAAGGTAATGTTCTTGCGATGCCACCTTGTGAGTCTGTGAAATCGGCTGCAACTCCACCTACAAGTAAGCCCTCTGGCTTATCAAGTGCCCGTAGCTCTTTAATGAGTCTTTCTGCATCGAGTGAACGTGAACTTGTTCCAGGAATAACCTGCACGCGAATGTCGTTTCCAGAGTATTCGAGTGTGCCGACGCGCGTGATGCCTTCGACAGTTTTAACTTGAGCTAAAAATGAGTTAAGAGAGCTTTCGCGACCAGCGCCATCGGGGAGAATTACTTCGATAGGGCTTCCTTCAAAACTTGCGAAGCGATCTTCAATCACCTGCGAGCTAATTGCTGCGCGATCAGATGCTGGAAGCACTCGGGAATCAACTTGCGCGAAGGAAATATTGACAATCGGCATAGCCATGACAATGAGTAGTGCAAGTGAGCCAATCACTACTGGTATCGGACGCGCCATAACAGTGCGTGCAGTTTTTGCCCAACGGCCATCTTCTTTTGGCGCAAGGCCACCTTTACGGATCACGCCTTTATCAACTCGCTTACCCAAGATTGCCAAGAGTGCGGGAAGCGGAATGAGTGCACCCAAGATTGCAAAGAGTGTGACGATTACACCGGCATAGCCGAAGGATTTAAGGAAGTTCAACGGGAAGAGTAAAAGTGCACTGAGTGTGACCATAACGGTCAGACCTGAGTAGAAGACTGTCTTGCCAGCCGTCCCAACAGTGATAATTGCGCTCTCTTCGACGCTCTTTCCATTGTGCATCTCTTCTCGGAAACGATTGACGATCAGAAGCGCATAATCAATACCGAGACCTAAGCCCAACCCTGTAATGAGATTAAGGGCAAATACGCTCACATCGGTTACGTGGGTAAGAAGGTAGGTAAGGAAGAAAGACCCGAGAATTGCGCCAACACCAACAACAAGTGGCATTGCTGATGCAACAAGTGCGCCAAAGACAAATGCAAGCAAGATAAAGGTCAGCGGAATTGCAATTCCTTCAGCGAGAAGAAGATCTGTCTTAATCTTGGAGTTAATTGCATTGGTGACAACTGCACCACCGCCGGCATAGACCTCAAGTGATTTGTATTCACCATCGTAGTTTTCGGAGATGGTTTTGCCCACCGCCCCATATCCTTCAAAGTCGAAATTTTCGATATCCGCATAGATAAAAAGGAAAGCGGCTTTACGATCGGCAGAAGCTAAGTTCGGTGCCCCACCTGTTGACCAGTAAGAGAGTGTCCGACTAATTCCTTTTGTCGCAGCAACTTCTTTCTCCAAGGCTGCTGCTTCACTCATTACGGTAGGGTCATCGACAGAACGTGAACCTGCATCAACGACAAGTATTGCGACAGGATCTTGGACTTTAAATGTATCGGTGATGTAGCCAGCGGCTATGGCAGATTCTGAGTTGAGATCTGAATATCCACCAGAATCAAGGCGGCTGAATGAAAGTGATCCGATTGCGCCTGCGATGAGAATTGAGATGATGTAAGTGATCAACACACTCTTTCGGCGGCGAACGATAAATGACCCAAGTCGCATAAACATAGGGCAAGTATGTACTATGGGATTCTTATGAGCGATTTATTTCCCGTAACGACCGAGGATGAACGAGATCCTCGTGAGGACATTGATGTAAAACGTGATGAAGATATCAAAGCGGATAAACCGCCTCATCACGATAACTGAGGGGCTACTACTTACTCAGAACTTGTTGAAGGCGCCGGCTTAGCTGAATCCGTTTTGTAAAAGCCAGATCCTTTAAAGACCACTCCAACACTGGAATAAACTTTTCGAATTTCGCCCTTACATACAGGGCACACGGTGAGAGCATCGTCTGAGAATGATTGCACCGTTTCAAAGGCGTGATCGCAGGCTGTACAGGCATATTGATATGTAGGCATCGTCACATTCCTTTCACTTAGCGGGCCGTGAGGGTAAAATGAGGTTCGCTCAAGGTTAGGTGCATAGTCTAAGGAAGTGAGACTATAGAAGCGAATTAAGTCACTTCTTAGGTCCAGATAAATTGAAGAAGGAGATCATGTGAAGAGCGTGGGTAGAACAATCGCGGGACTCGCTCTCGTTGCGGCTCTTTTCAATATCCCGATGGCACATGCCAACACACTTGTTGCAACCAGCCCAGTTGCTGGATCAACACTCAAGGCGGGCCCCAGTGCCGTAACAATTACAACTGAACTTCCTTTGATTGAAGAAGGAAATGACATTATTGTCACAGACCCAAGTGGCAAGAGAGTTGACACTGGAATTCTGACAGTTCTTGGCAATGATGCTGTTGCAGAGATGAAACCACTTGTTACATCTGGAATTTACACCGTGACCTATCTGCTTCTTGCTGAAGCAGACCTACCGCTAGAGGGCTCGTTTACTTTTAATTACTCAGCCATAGCTCTGTCGACTCCGTCAGCATCTGCTATCCCTGAACCCACAACTTCGACGCCAACCCAACCAACTGGAAGTAATTTTGCTACCAACCTCTTTGTTATTTTCCTTCTTGGTCTATCAATTCTTGTCTTAATCGGAATGGGTGCCTACGCACGCAAGATCTTTAAAGAGAGATAAGTATGCAGATTGAGCTTCTGCTTTTGGGCAGTAAGTACCTCACCTATCTCTCTAGTTTTGCAGTCGTAGGTATTTTGCTTTCCATAGCCTTCTTCTTGATCAACCATGAAGGTTCGCTAAAAGAAGTGGCACTAAAACTTAGGCGTGTGGCCTCACTCCTAGCCCTTACCTGGTTGGTTTCTAGCGCAGTATTTTTGATTACCACTTTTGCCAATATTTTGGACTCATCCTTTCTTGATGCCCTGGATACAACATCACTGCGTTCCTTTGTCTCACAATCCACTCTCGGTCGCTATCTATTTATCCAAACCCTGGCAGCATTCCTAGTTGGGTACTTGATTCTGAGAGCGCGTAAAGTTAATTCAGTAACGGTCTTGCTTCTGATCTCCATCGTTGCCATTGCTTTACCCGCACTTGAAAGTCACTCCGTTTCAGGTGGATCACATGCTTTAGCAACTGGTTCAATGCTTTTACACGTTATCGGATTATCGCTCTGGGTTGGCGGTCTCTTTGCGATCACATTTATACCAACCGACGATCGAAAAATCGCTATTGAGCGCTTCAGTGTGATGGCTCTATGGGCTGCAATTGTTGTTGTACTTAGCGGCATAGTTAACGCCTGGGCTCGTTTAAATTTTGTCGAAGCGTGGGACTCGGCCTATGCCCGAGTGATTATTTTAAAAACGTTCTTGACTGGCTCACTTATCTTTATCGGCTACCTTCATCGCAAAAATCTTGCAACAAAGGAGACGATTAATTGGGTGATACTTATTCGCCTGATTGGTTTTGAAGTTGCACTCATGGCTGCGATAACAGCAATAGGCGTGTGGCTCTCACTTAATGCCAGCCCAGATCGCACAGTCGTTTCAGCGATTCCGGAAGAGCCAACCCTGAGTCGCATTCTCTTTGCCTACGAACCAGATTTGTTCTTCATCGGCCTTCTCGTTTTGGCAGTTGCGCTTTACATCAAGGGTGTCGCTATCCTGAAAAGGCGTGGTGATTCATGGCCGATAGGTCGCACAGTTGCATTTGCATGTGGAATTGCAGCAATAGATTTTGCAACAAGTGGCGGGCTCGGTGTGTATGCAATGTATTCATTCGAATACCACATGGTTGCACACATGACCCTAGGAATGATTGCTCCGATTGGATTAGTGCTTGGCGCTCCAATTACTTTGGCTTTGCGGACGCTGCCGCAAGGGAGAACTAAGGAAGAACGCGGGCCACGCGGGATTCTTCTTGCGCTACTTCATTCTCGCTATGCGATGGTAATTACATTCCCTGTTGTTGCACTGATTTTGTTTGACGGCTCACTTTTTGTTCTCTACTTCACCGACTTGTTTGGAACACTGATGGCCTCACATGCGGGGCATTTGTTAATGAACCTTCACTTTATTGGAGTTGGATTTCTATTCTTCATGATTATTGTCGGTATAGACCCTAATCCTCGCAAAGTGCATCACCTTCTTCGTATCGTTATCCTCTTTGCGACGATGGCAATTCATGCCTTTTTCTCCATCGCACTTCTTGCATCAACGACTCTGGTTGATAAGGGCTTCTACGCCTCGCAGGGGGCTCCTTGGCTTTTAGGTGACTTCCTTGCAGACCAACGAGCAGGGGGAAGCGTAAGTTGGGCAATGGGTGAGATTCCAATTATTCTTGCCTTGGTTGCGACGTTTATCCAATGGATGCGCGAAGATGCCAAGGAGACGCGTCGTATCGATCGAAATGAAGAACGTATGGCTGCATTGGGTGAAGAAGATGAACTAGCCCAGTACAACGCATACTTGAAGTCCCTCAGCTCGAGAAAAGAGAGTTAAATGACAACTGATCTATTTAATTTACCGACCGAGTATCGGGACCTCCGAGTTAGCGTGCGTGCACTTGCAGAGAAAGAGATCGCACCGCATGCACATGCCGTCGACGAAGATCACCGCTTTCCACAAGAAGCCTCAGATGCTCTCATCAAAGCCAATCTTCATGCAGCACATGTCCCTGTTGAATTTGGTGGCGAAGGTGCTGATGCCCTTGCTGTTGCCATCATTATTGAGGAAGTTGCCCGTGTATGCGCATCCTCATCTCTGATTCCTGCCGTGAACAAGTTAGGTTCGCTTCCATTGATATTGGGTGGAAACGAAGAGCAGAAGAAGCGCTGGCTACCTGAGTTAGCTAAAGGTAAGGGATTTTCATACTGTCTCTCTGAGTCAGAGGCGGGTTCGGATGCAGCAGCTCTTAAGACAAAGGCTGAACGTACATCTGCAGGCTGGTTACTCAACGGAAGTAAAAAATGGATTTCGAATGCTGGCGTCTCTGAATTTTATACAGTAATTGCACAAACAGATCCAAGTAAAGGATCAAAAGGCATCACGGCATTCATTGTAGAAAAGTCTGATCCGGGTATTTCATTCGGTGCACCCGAGAAGAAGATGGGATTTCGAGGATCTCCTACACGTGAAGTTTACTTTGACAATGTTGAAATTTCAGATGATCGACGAATTGGTGAAGTAGGTAAAGGTTTTGCGATCGCAATGGATACGCTCGACCACACCCGCATCACAATTGCATCCCAAGCTCTGGGAATCGCACAGGGTGCGCTCGATGCGGCAGAGAAGTACTCTCATGAGCGTAAGCAATTCGGTAAGGAAATTTTCGAATTCCAAGCGATCCAATTTATCCTGGCCGATATGGCAATGACCATCGAGGCTGCACGCCAGCTGACATATGCCGCCGCTGCCAAAAGTGAACGTAATGATAAGGATTTAAAGTTTTTCTCAGCAGCGAGCAAGGCATATGCCAGTGATGTTGCAATGAAAGTAACAACAGATGCGGTGCAGGTGCTCGGTGGATATGGATATGTATCTGATTATCCTGTTGAAAGAATGATGCGCGATGCCAAACTCACGCAGATCTACGAGGGTACT
Organism: Candidatus Planktophila sp.; assembly: GCA_044372915.1. Taxonomy (GTDB): domain Bacteria; phylum Actinomycetota; class Actinomycetes; order Nanopelagicales; family Nanopelagicaceae; genus Planktophila. The sequence goes on along the minus strand of JBILRA010000028.1, from coordinate 5,349 downwards.
AACCAAGTGCAACGCATTGTGATGGCACGAAATCTTCCTTAATTAATCCGAGAAATCTTCTCATGAGTTGCGTATGCGTTAACTGGTACATCATGATCTTCGTGGGGGAGTAGCTCTGTCGAAAATTCCTGAGGATAGATTAAGGCAATTTTCCATGCACTTACTTGTCTGAGCGCACGATCATAGTAACCACCGCCTTGACCGAGTCGAAAACCTTGGGAATCAATCTGCAGTGCAGGGGTGATGACAACATCAATGAGGTCGCTTCTATTTTCCACATCACCAGTAGGCTCCATAATTTTGCGTCGACTCACCAATTGCGAAGAATCACCGCGCCACTGGACCCAATCCAAAGAAGGCTCTCCCAATTGGGAATTGATCCGAGGAAGAAGTAATTTTTTTCCAGAATCAAGAATTGCTAAATTGAGATCTGTTGTGTTGGGTTCATCACCATAAGAGATGTAACTAGCTATCACTCTCGCACTTTGAAATTCGGGAGAATCCATCAGGTATGTATATGCAAATGTATCGGCATAATCTCTACGTTTTTGGCGGCATTGATTTCGAAGATAAGACTTTTGCTCAGCAAAGTTCACGTCAATCCCCTATTTCAGTCGCTCGGACAAGTATGGTGAGATTATGGCAGAGCATGTAAAAGTTGATGAGTTCCTCTCATCCCTCCTTGCTCTTTGTCGCCCTCTTGAACCATTCGATATGCCACTTCTCGATGCCCACGGTGCAACCTTGGCGGCTGATGTCTATGCGGGTGAGCGTTTAGTTTTGAAAGAGGGAAGTCGAATCCGTTCAACTCAGATCGGGCTTGCTGCATCAATCGGACGCGATCATCTCCTCACGCGCCCCCATCCACGAGTAGTGGTTCTCTCGGCTGGCCCTGATTTAGTGGAGCCGGGCCAGAGTCTTGGTGCAGGGGAAGAGTACGAAACGAACTCATGGCTTCTTACTACCGCTGTTCGTGAAACAGGGGCCGTGGCATATCGCGTTCATACGATCCCAAATAACGACGAAGAGTTAAAAAATGTCATCGAAGATCAATTGGTACGAGCCGATCTCATCATCATCAGCGGTGAACGCAATGATGATTCTTTTGATTTGATCACAAGGACCCTTGCAGGGATTGGTGAGATCACCACAATTGATCTGGCAATCGAATCAAGCGGGCGCCACAACTATGGAACTATTGGGCCAGATAAAACTCCTGTCGTCACACTTCCGGGAGATCCAATTGCAGCATACATATCCTTCGAGCTTTTCCTTCGCCCAATGATCCGAACAATGTTGGGTGCAGCAACAATTCATCGCCCATCAGTTAAAGCTAAGCTTGATAAAGCGATTACATCACCGCAAGAACTTCGATCCTATGTTCGAGGGGTTCTTTCTGAAGATGGGAACTCAATCTCCCCTCTTGGTAAAGGTAACTCTTCAGCACAGGATGAACAGACCACACTCTCGGATGCGAATGCATTTATCGCCATCCCAGAAGGAACGAGCACACTTGAGCCCGGTGCTGAAGTCACCGTTGTAGTCCTCGAGCGTCGTTATATTTAAGCCCCATGTCATCTCAACACTGGCCAATTCTTCTCAGTGATGGTGAAATTGAGTTGCGCCCCCTTCGCCTAAGGGATCGCATCAAGTGGAATCGTGTGCGTAGTCTGAATCGAGATTGGCTAGGGCAATGGGAGGCAACACTTCCACACGTCACCTCAGGCCCCTCGGCAACGCATGGACAGCCCCAACTTCCTTCTTATTCAACGATGGTGAGAACTTTTAATCGCGAAGCCCGTCATGGCCGCACATATTCATTTGTTATGTGGCGGGGCAGTGAACTCATCGGCCAAATATCGTTGGGAAATGTGATTTATGGCGCCTTACGGGGTGCTCATATCGGGTACTGGATTGATCACAACCATGCCAATCGTGGATTTACCACCCAGGCCGTGGAACTAGTGACTCGCTTCGGTTTTGATCAACTAGGCCTGCATCGAATTGAAATTAATGTCCGCCCTGAAAATGGCCCTTCGCAAAGAGTTGCTGAGAAGGCCGGCTATACCCTCGAGGGAAGCCGCGCTCGTTATCTACACATAGATGGACAGTGGAGAGACCACATAACTTTTGTGAAGGAAAACTCAAAAGTCGAGTAATTAATTGCGTATAAAAATAGTGCGCAAGAGTAGGGTGCAAATCCAGAGAAGTGAGGGAGCCACCGCGTAATCTTTACCCACCATGGCTTCCGGGATTATCTATCTAGCGATTGTTGGCATGTGGGTTGCCTATTTTCTGCCACGTTGGATTGATAGTCGAAATGAATTCACAGGAAAGAGCGCGCAGAGATACAGGAGCGCACTGGAAGTCGTTGCTGGAAATCTAAGCCCACTCTCAGAAGTGGATCGGATTAGGGCTCATCAAATGAGATTGATGCGCAGAAGACTTTTCTTCGCATTAATCGTTACTTCTTTCTTACTGACTTTGATTGGTGCGATTATGCAAACAGTAACTTGGACTCTTTTACTATTACCAGTCGCAGGATTTATCTTCTATCTTGCACATGTTCGACATAGTGTGAATGCAGAAAAAATCGCAAGACGACGTCGCGATGAACTCCATCGCACGAATGCTGGTATCTCAACAACTAACTTTGCGGAAGTTGTCACACCTCATACTGTGAATGAACATTGGATTCCTTTATCTGAACGTGAAATTACTGGTGTAACAATTTTGCCAAAAGGCAGCCAGCAAGCAGCAAGTGAATGGGATCCACACAGCATCCCAGTTCCAACATACGTTCACGCTGCAAAGGCAGTTACGTCTCAAAGAGTTATTGATTTAACTGAACCTGGAAAGTGGAGCGAAGAGCAGGAGCGTCTTGAGAGAGAAGCGCTGGCCGCCGCCGCACCTTCGCGCGACCAAATCTTTGATCAACAATTAGCTGAAGAGGCAGTAACTCGACTTCGTGAAAATCGCGCAGCTGGAGAGTAAGACGCATTAAATCCAGCTTGGTAGCCACATTCGTGAATACCAAGCATCGTATGTGATGACTTCTCCAAGAAAAATCGGGAGAAAATAGAGAAAGTTAAAGAAGACCAAGAGAGCAAATGCACTCGAAGCAAGAATTCCCCATTTATGGTTATGTGAGATAAACCAACGGGCGCAGTAGACAATTGCAAGAATCATAAATGGTTGAAATATGATTGAATAGAAAGAGAAGACTGTGCGTTCGCTAAATGCGAACCACGGAAGATAACCTGCAGCCATACCTACAATAATTATTGTTGATGCAGGCTCCATTCGTCGATGAATAACTGATTTAATCCAGAAGCCGAAAACCACAAAAATTGCAATCGCACCAGCCCACCAGAGAAACGGTGTTCCCATCGCCAGAACTTCTTGTGAGCACGATGCTGCACCACAAGTCTTTGGTGATTCGTAGAAGAAAGAAGTCGGCCGCGACTGAATGAGCCATGTCCATGGATGTGCTTGATAGACATGTTTTTCGCTGAGTCCCGTATGGAAAGAGAGCATTTGCTCGTGATACTTAACAAAAGAAGTGAGTGCATTGGAACCTGAGTCTCTTCCCCAACCACGATCTGAGAGAAACCAACCCGTCCACGTAAACAGATAAACACTCAGTGGGATTAATCCAAATGAAAGAATTCGTTCGATGCTGGGGCGAATGAGATTTCTTCCCGTGTGATGGGTAAAGGCTCGATAGATTGCAATGGCACCAAAGATGGCTATGAAGTAGAGCGCGCTCCATTTAGTACCTAACGCTAACCCCAAAAAAATCCCAGTGACAAAATAGTTTTTCCGTATAAAGAAATAGGTTGCGGTGAGGATAAGGACAGTCAGAAAATTATCAAGGAGAGAGGTGCGAGAGTGCACCAGAGCTAAACCATCAACAGCAGCTAAAAATGTTGCAAATAAAGTAAGGTAATTTGAACGGAACAACCGATGGGCAATCAACCCAATTAATACAATCGCAACTGTTCCCGCAACCGCTGTTGAAAATCTCCATCCAAACTCGTTATCTCCAAATACTCGGATTCCTGCGGCGATAAACCATTTGCCAAGAGGAGGGTGGACTACAAATTCTGCATCACCATCTGAAACCTCGACGCCGAAGTTGAGATAATCACGAGCAGCATCAACGTAATAGAGTTCATCAAAGACCAGACCTTTTGGTACCCCTAAATTAATGATTCGCAGAAGGAATCCAAGGCCTGCAATGAGATAGATGCCAAGGTGGGTCACAGCGCTAGGGTATGCGCATCCGTAAGTAAAGTGGAGTAATTCCTGAGAAGATATGCCTATGACCTTAACGTTGGCTGCTACCCCGCTTGGGAATCCAGGAGATGCCAGTCCACGCTTAAAGGATGCGATTGCCGACGCAGAAGTAATTGCGGCAGAAGATTCCCGACGTTTTCACCGATTGGCTGCAGATCTTGGAGTTACATTTACGGCGCGAATAATTTCTTTCTTTGATGGAAATGAAACTACGCGCACTGAGGAAGTTCTTGGACTTCTTCAAAGTGGCAAAAAAGTTCTTGTTGTATCTGATGCTGGAATGCCAACTATAAGCGACCCGGGATTCCGACTCACACGTGATGCGATTGCTCTTGGAATCAACGTTGTAGTCATACCAGGTCCGAGTGCTCCCACAATGGCGCTAGCACTCTCTGGTCTTGCAACAGATCGATTCACATTTGAAGGTTTCCTTCCTCGCAGTTCTGGGGCACGCGTGGCTCACCTCGAAACTCTTCGATTTGAAGAACGCACAATGGTTTTATTTGAGGCCCCACATCGCATTTCAGATTCACTGAAAGATGCCGCGCAAATTTTCGGTGACGATCGCCAGGCAGCGATCTGCCGCGAAATGACTAAAACGTATGAAGAAACGGTTCGCGGATCACTCGGTGAGCTGATTACGTGGTCTGAATCAAAAGAGATTTTGGGTGAGATCACTATTGTGATTTCGGGAGTTCCAGAAGGAACCGAGGCAAAGACAGCGCAGGAATTAGTTGATCGAGTGCGCGAATATGAAAGCGCGGGAATGGATCGCAAAGATGCCATCTCAACGGTTGCAAAAGAGTGCGAACTTCCCAAGAAGGTCGTCTATGCCGCTGTCGTTGATGCGAGTAAGTCGTAATAAGATGGCGCACGTGAAATCCTTCTACCTGACAACCCCGATTTACTATGTCAATGATGCCCCCCACATTGGGCATGCATACACAACAGTTGCAGGAGATGTACTCACTAGATGGCATCGCCAGCGCGGCGAATCTGTCTGGTTTCTCACTGGCACCGATGAGCATGGTCAAAAAGTTATGCGAACCG
>JBILRA010000027.1:0-15871 GCA_044372915.1 Candidatus Planktophila sp. | reverse complement strand
GGCAAAGCCAAAGCCGATGGCAAAGAGGATGAGGATTGGTACATATGGATTAGCGCTCACGGGGCGTAAGTCTAGGCGGTGGCAATGGGTGCAGCAGAACGGCTAAGGGGCCACGGCCATGTGAATTGCCACAACTCCGCCAGTCAGGTTTTTCCAGCCGACCTGGCTCCACCCGGCATCAACGATCTGCGCTGCGAGCGCTTTTTGGTCGGGCCAGGCCCTGATCGAATCCGCCAGATAGATATAGGCATCGGGATTAGATGAGGTCTTGCGGGCGATAAAGGGCAGGGCGCGCATCAAATAGTTCATATAGATCGCCCTAAATGGTGCAAAGGTGGGGCTGGAGAATTCGACCACGACCAAACGCCCACCTGATTTGACTACTCGGCGAGCTTCGGTCAGCGCTTTGGCGGTGTTTTGCGTATTGCGCAGGCCGAAAGAGATAGTAAAGAGGTCGAAGGCGTTATCTTCAAAGGGCAGGTTGAGGGCATCGGCCTTGATAAAGGTCAGATCTGGGCGGGCTTTTTTGCCGGCTGCGATCATCCCTTCTGAGAAATCAGCGGCGGTCACTTCTGCCCCTGCGGCAGCCAGTGGGGCCGAGCTGGATCCGGTCCCGGCAGCCATATCCAGGATCTTCACCCCTGGGGCTGGTGCGATCACCTTGGTAGCGGCCTTGCGCCAAGCCTTGGTGCGCCCAAGGCTCACAATGTCGTTGACGATGTCATAGCGACGAGCGACCCCATCGAACATCGCAGCTACTTCCTGCGGATTCTTATCCATATTCGCTCGCGACATGCGCTTATTCTCGCTGAAGGTAGGCTTAACCACAACTTCAATGCATGGATGGGACGCGTGAGATGGCTTCAAGTCGAGTGCAATCACAGACGTTGCGCACTGCAGTTGTTCCCGTATCTACAACGATGACTCAGACTCTCTTCGTCCTCGCTGGAGTCGCTTTCCTCACCGCGCTCGCTCAGATCGCAATTCCTGTTCCCGGTTCACCTGTTCCAGTCACGGGCCAGACCCTTGGTGTCTTCCTTATTGCAACCACTTATGGAGCACGGTTAGCCACTACAACTTTTGCTACATATTTATTGGCTGCAATTGCTGGCGCTCCCCTCTTTGCACCTTCGGCAACACTTCCAAGCCACGGTCTCGCGCGGATCACGAGTGCAACAGGTGGATATCTCATCGGAATGTTAGTTGCCACTTTTGTTATTGGTTATCTTGCCCAGAGAAAAGCAGATCAGAAATTTCGTACATCATTTCCAATGCTTATTCTTGGAAGCGTGATCATCTTTTCCTTTGGACTAACTTGGCTCCACTACAGTTTGGATATGAGCTGGTCACAAACCCTCTCTGTTGGGTTCGCTCCCTTTATCGTAGGTGAGTCAATCAAAATTGCTATTACTGCAACCGCACTTCCACTTATCTGGAAGAGAATTTCGCGACGCCTCGCAGCCTAACTATCTATGACTTCCCTCATCCCTGTAACGACTTCAAAGGTTTCCTCCCACCTTCCTTTACTTGATCTACTTCCTGAAAGTGGCGCGCTATCTTGGGTTCGCGGCGGTCAAGGTTTAGTCGGATGGGGTGTCTACTCAAAGACCACCGTGCGCGGTCCGCATCGATTTCGAGATGCGCGTCAATGGTGGCAGAGCCAACTAGCAACACTGAGTGTGACAAACACCCTAAATATCAGTGGAACTGGACCTATTCTTTTTACATCTTTCACATTTGATGAAAATGAAGACTCGGTGCTTATTATTCCTGAAATTGTCGTGGGTTCTCGTGCGGGAGTTTCTTGGATGACGTGGATTGGTGATAAAGCACAGCCTTATCTTCCGAAGAAAGCTCCTGATTTAAGCCAACCTGAATTTACATGGAGAGATGGCTCGTTGACTCCAAATGAATGGATGTCACGAGTTGCAACTGCCATCGGCGAGATTGAGATTGGGGAACTTGAAAAAGTTGTCTTAGCGCGCGATTTAATCGCAGTGACTGATAAAGATATTGACGCTCGCCCTTTACTCAATAATCTGAGTCAAAACTATCCGTCTACCTGGATTTTTGCAGTGGATAACTTGGTTGGAGCAACTCCTGAGCTATTGCTTCGTCTGACGCGAGGAATGGTAACCTCACGAGTTCTTGCGGGAACAATTAGTAAAACTGGTGATGACGAGAAAGATTTAGCCCTCGCGGCTTCCCTTGCGCGATCGTCAAAGGATTTAGAAGAACATGAGTATGCCGTGCGCTCTGTTGCTGATGCGCTAGAACCATTTTGCACCTCGACAAATGTTCCTGAATCACCATTTGTCTTACACCTTGCCAATGTTATGCACCTTGCAACCGATGTCACTGGTGCCTTGATCGAATCAAAGATTGATGTCGATGCTTTTTCTCTCCTGTCGCGTCTGCATCCTTCGGCTGCAGTATGTGGAACTCCGACCCACATGGCTATGAAAGTGATTGCTTCACTCGAGGGAATGAATCGTGGGCGATATGCAGGCCCTGTTGGCTGGATCGATGCGCAAGGTGATGGTGAGCTTGGCATCGCGCTGCGATGCGGAGAAGTCAACGGTGCCACGATTCGAATCTTTGCAGGATGTGGAATTGTCTCTGGATCAAATCCAGAGAAAGAACTCAATGAGAGCAACGCTAAATTTGCTCCAATGAGAAACGCTCTACAGTGACTCCATCTTTAAATATATAGATCTTAAAAACTCAGCATTCTTCTCTCGTGAAGGAACCTTCACGACCGCAATTTCAAAGCCTGACAATGGGGTATCTAGGCTTTCGTGGAGCTCATTGACTGAAGAAATGGTGGAAGTTTTCACTCCAAAACCAGATGCAATTGCAGCAATATCTTGATTGTGCGGTGTTCCGAAGATTGTCTCAAATCCATCAACACCGGCTTGTGGCAAAGTTGAAAAGATTCCACCGCCGTTATTATCAACAACAAATAATCGCAATCGCGTATCAGTTGTATGAGCAAGAGTGCTTACATCATGCAGAAATGCTAGATCTCCCAGGACGGCGTATGTCTGATTAGCCCCAGATGCAATTCCAAGTGCTGTCGAGATATTTCCATCGATGCCAGCTAGTCCACGATTTGCGTAAACACTCACTCCTTCACGCGGCAAAGCAAAACCTTCAAGATCTCTAATTGGACGAGAGGATGCGACAAAAAGTGATGATCCTGCTGGAATTGCCTTGCCTAGCTCGCGAGCAAAAATCTCTTCAGACCATAAATCAAGATCTGCAATAACCTTGGCGCTGCGCTCTGCCAACTTCTTCCATTGAGCAAACCACTCATCATCGACAGCTGGCACTTGAAGTATTGGAAGAGCAAAAAACTTTTGATCTGCAGAACGATCTGAATCAACCGTTGCCATACGAGGATCAATAACAATTGTTTTTCGAGCTGTTGAAATCAGCGCATTAATACTACGAGAGAGAGTTGTACGCCCTATAACAATAACTGTATCTGGCTTCACCTCACTTCGTATTTTTGATGAGTTGAGAAAGATGCTTGCATGGGAGATCGCATTGTGAAAGGAGAGTGGGTCCTCGGCGATTACAGGCCACCCAAGATCGTTAGCAAATTGTTTGACGCTTTCTTGCGTGAGACCAGCACGATCGTGACCGATTACCAACAATCCTCTTGTGGATTTTGTATGGAGAGTTCCCGGTGTTTTTCGAGAAAATGTCTTTGGTGGATTTGTAGATATCTGATCCAGCCATTGAGTGTCATCGGCTGGATCTAAGAGTGGCTCTTCAAATTGAAGATTAAGGTGGACAGGCCCGGACTGCAGAGCGTTAAAGACAAGTTCCATGGGAAAGGCTGCACCAGAAACATCGGCAAAATATCGAACAGCTTTGCCGAAGATACGAGCCTGTTCGGTCGTTTGGTTTGCACCTGTTCGCCTTAATCGTGCTGGGCGATCGGCAGTAAGAACTAGTAATGGTGAGTTGGAATGCGAACTCTCAAGAACTGCTGGGTGATAGTTTGCAGCGGCAGTACCACTTGTGCAAATAACAGGCACTGCGCGACCAGTAGATTTAGTAAGTCCAAGCGCGAAGAAGGCAGCACCTCGTTCGTCGATTTTTACATGCAGATTTATCAATCCTCGTTTATGGGCTTCATAGAATGCAATTGAAAGCGGAGCATTACGTGAGCCAGGTGAAAGGACTGCATCAGTTATTCCGGATTCAATAATTTGTCGAACGATAACGCGAGCCAGGGTAGTTGCTTCACTCATGTAAGTAACGCCCCGACTCTCATGATGCGATTCTTCCACCATTCAAAGCGATCTGGTGACACATCAAGGCCGTCTAACTTTGACGATATTTGACCCAATGTGATTTTCCCGTCAAGAATTATATGATTTGCAACATCGTGTGCCAGAAGAGAGCCTGTAGCTAAACCGCAATCAAAGGTGAGATCGCTAATGGATGCAGCGAGATCGAGTCCATATTCGATTCCGATAGCACTTTCTAGCGCGCTCGACACGACTACCGGAAGTCCATGGTGGGCTGCAATATCAAGTGAGCGTTGAATGCCACCTAGTGGTTGAACTTTAAGCATCACAATATCTGCACCATCGGTGAGATCGATTTTAAATGGATCGTGAGCCTTACGAATGATTTCATCGGCTGCGATGCGAAGTGGAATCTTTATCCTGCGCTTGAGTTCGCGTAATTCTTCGATCGTTGCACAAGGTTGCTCAACATATTGAAGCGGGCCGATCTCTTCGTAATATGCGTATAGATTGGTAAGAGCTTCATCTACAGACCAGAGTCCATTAACATCAACGCGGATTGCAGCCTTTGGCGCATTGGAAAAAACTCGAGCAACTCGAATGACATCGTCGGTGAGATTACTTCCCACCTTTACTTTGAAAGTCTTTGCACCTGAGTAGGTACGCATCAGGGCTTCGATCTCTTTTTTATCGTTGAGCTCTGGAATTGTGCCGTTGATTGCAATGGCATCTCGAAAACGTGTTGGACGAGCAACTGTCGCTGCCTCTATCGCGCTAGCAAGCCATGGTCGGCACTCGTTATCGTCGTATTCCAGAAATGGTGAGAACTCGCCCCATCCTTGTGGGCCTTGCATCAGTGCAACTTCGCGATAGGTAACACCGCGAAAATTGGTGCGCGTAGGAAGAGTGATTACCCGAAGTGTTGCAAGGAGGTCATCGAGCATAAAGGTTAAGGGCGCTTAGGGAATTTACCGAAGTCAGGAGCGCGCTTTTCTTTGTAAGCATCGCGACCCTCTTGTCCTTCTTCGCTTAGGTAGAAGAGCAATGTGGCATCGCCAGCAAGTTGTTGCACTCCAGCTAATCCATCATCTGCTGCATTCATACTTGATTTAAGTAGACGAAGTGCCATTGGAGAGTTGCGGAGCATTTCACGACACCATGAAACTGTTTCAGCCTCTAGTTGATCAACCGGAACAACAGTGTTGATCAGTCCCATGGCGAGCGCCTCTTGCGCATCGTATTGACGTGTCATAAACCAAATCTCGCGAGCCTTCTTCTGGCCAACACTTGCTGCAAGTAGCCCTGAACCGTAACCACCATCGAAAGACCCAACCATGGGGCCGGTCTGACCAAATTTTGCATTTTCTGCTGCAATCGTAAGATCGCAGACAACGTGGAGAACATGTCCGCCTCCGATGGCCCATCCGGCGACCATTGCGATAACTGGTTTAGGTGTTCTACGAATTTGAATTTGTAGATCTAAAACATTGAGGCGGCCGACACCACTCCTTGCTAATTCATCATCACCGAGATATCCATCATCTCCGCGAACGCTGATATCTCCGCCAGAGCAAAATGCTTCACTACCTTCGCCGGTCAAAATGATGACGCCGACCTCAGAGTTATCACGGGCGAGTGAGAATGCCTGTTGTAATTCGATGATTGTCTGAGGTCTAAATGCGTTACGTACTTCTGGGCGGTTAATGGTGATCTTCGCGATTCCATCTCCGACTTCGTACTTCACATCGACAAACTCAGATCCACCTTTTGCGGGTACCCACGCTGGGATAGTGCGATCTCCGAACTCACGCTTGATTGGCTTACTCACGATTCCTCCAACTTTTCTCTTCAGGCGATAGCCTACGCGGGCTATGGATATGTCGCCGAACTCAGATACCCGACCTCGTCCTGTGGTCGCGATCGATCCCCTCACACCTATTAATCAGGTGATGGTGATGCTGGCCGAAGGGTTGGCTGGGCGGGGATCAGCCTTAAATTTCACCGATCACACCATTGAATCGGTACCGGCTGATGTCTCAGTGATTGTGCAGACAACGGGATCTTCTGGAGCGCCAAAGTATGTGGGCTTAAGCAGATCGGCACTTATTACATCGGCTCGACTATCACTTGAATATCTTGATGCGTCCCCTGGTGATCTCTGGTCGCTTCTTTTGCCCTTACACCATATCGCTGGGATAAATGTTTTAGTGCGCAGTCTCGAACTTGGAACTACTCCGATTGATTTACGTGAAAGCAAGAATTATACAGATGTAGATTTTACTGCCGTTGTTCCGACCCAGATTTTTAGCGCGCTCAACGGCGATCAAGAATTATTGACTCACCTGCAATCTGCCAAGAAAGTACTTGTTGGTGGCGCTGCCCTTACTGACGAGCTTTATCAAAGTGCAGTAAGTGCCGGAATTTTAATTGCTCGTACATATGGAATGTCTGAGACCTCAGGTGGTTGTGTCTATGAAGGCAAGCCGCTGGGTGAGACGCAAGTGCGAATTTCAGAAGATGGATTTATCGAAATTGCTGGTCCAACAATTGCATCTGGTTATATCCAAGATCCTGCAACGTGGTCTGCAAGTTTTTATGAAGGATGGTTCAGAACATCAGATCTAGGTCAGATTGATAGCTCTGGCTTACTTTCAATCCTCGGACGTGGCGATGATCTCTATATATCTGGTGGAGAGAAAGTTTCTCTTGCTGAAGTAACGAAAAAACTTGAAGAGAGATATTCGCAGAACAATTGGTTTGCCTTAGCCCTCGATGATCTCAAATGGGGTCAGCGACTTGTTATCGCAGTCGCTGGCAAGAATCCGCCTACACAAGAAGAGATTGCATCTCTACTGGGAGGTGAATTGGGAAGTGCTGCCAAACCAAAGCAGTACTTAACTTTTGAAACTTTTCCGCTGATTGGTATCGGTAAGATTGATCGCCTTGCAGTAAGAAAACGAGCAGAGGAAGAATTTAATGGCTAATCCAGTGAATAATGTGTGGATTATTGGTGCTCGCCTTCGTACATTGCCAGCAGCGATTGCGCCCGTAGCAGTTGGTAGTGCTCTGGCTGGCGATGACTTTCACCTTCTTCCTGCATCTCTAGCTCTCCTTGTGAGCCTGAGTCTTCAAGTAGGTGTGAATTACGCAAATGATTACTCAGATGGTGTTCGCGGCAGTGACGATAAGCGCGTCGGTCCAGTGCGCATTACTGCCGGTGGTCTCGCATCCCCCGCAGCGGTCAAACGTGCCGCCGTTATCTCATTCTTTATTGCATCTATCGCCGGACTGGCACTTTCAGCGATGAGTACGTGGTGGATGATTCTTGTTGGAGTTCTTTCAATCGCTTCAGCTTGGGGCTACACAGGCGGTAAGAATCCTTATGGCTACAAGGGCCTTGGTGAGATTTTTGTATTTATCTTCTTCGGCCTTGTGGCAACTGTTGGAACTTTCTATGTGCAAGCCGATGCGATTACAGGGTCTGCACTTTTGGCCGGAACTATTGTCGGTTTCTTAGCCTGCGCCATTCTTGTCATCAATAACATTCGCGATCGCGTCCTAGATACTGAATCTGGCAAGAAAACTTTGGCAGTGCGTATCGGTGATCGCAACTCCCGACTTCTCTACAGCACGTTGGTGGTCAGCCCATTTTTTCTCACCGCAGGGTTTGGCACCCCCTGGACGCTCCTGACTTTGCTCACCCTGCCAAAGGTGGTTTCAATTCTGCGCACCCTATGGACCGGGGCCTTGGGACGAACGCTTATTCCATTACTGGCTAAGACTGGCGAACTTCAGATTCTCTTCTGCCTAGCCCTATCTCTCGCACTCATTCTGCAGCGGCTAGTATAAGTTCATGGTTAAAGGCCTTATCTTCCTTACGATCGCGCTAGCTGCGTTTCAGTTGTACGCATTTATTGATTGCGCGATGCGCGAGGATTCCCTCATTAAACGACTCCCAAAATGGGGATGGCTGCTCATTATTTTCTTTTTTCAAGCAATTGGTGCGATTGCTTACTTCGTCGCTGGAAGAAAGCCTCGTGGCGGTGGTCCTGGAAAAAAGAAAGGACCTCAGCGTCGGATCCTTCCACCAGATGATGATCCAGATTTCCTTCGCAAACTCTAAATTTTAAAGACCAGAGTACGTGTGCTTTCCAGTGCCCCATACATTTACATAAACATAATTAAACAAAAAGGTTGAGCCCGCAAATAGACAGAGCCATGCTGCTCGGCGTCCCTTCCAGCCAATGGTTACGCGAGCGTGCAAATATGCAGCATAAGCAACCCAGGTAATAAAGGCCCACGTCTCTTTAGGATCCCAGCCCCAGTAACGTCCCCACGCACTTTCAGCCCAAATCGCTCCTGCGATGACAGAAAATGTCCAAAGTGGAAAAACAAATGCGACTAAGCGATATGAAAGTTGATCAAGAACTTCTAGCGATGGAAGTCGTGTGGCCCATGCAGGACGACCCGATCCTCTTTCTCGAGAATCCAAGTACAGGTATGCACCGGCAATCACATTTGATAACAAAAATACTCCGCCAGAAATAATCGCTGCGACAACATGAATGATCAACCATGTTGATTTAAGGGCAGGCACAAGTGGCGCACTATCGCGATAGAGCAAGGTGATTGCAGTTCCGAGTGTAAGTAGCGCGGCAAGTGAGATAAACAAACCAAGCCACCTGAGGTCATGCTTTCGTAGGGCAACTAGATATGCGCCAGTAAAAGCGAGCGCTCCAGTAATTGAGAACTCATACATATTTCCCCATGGGACGTGACCATTTGCCATTCCACGTGCAATTACCCCGGCAAATAGCAAAATGAATGCCAAGATCATGAGCGAGGTGCCGATACGAGCCGCTTTCTCAGCCTTGCTGTAATCCATCTTCTGAGCATCTACTCCACCTGCAGGTACTTTTACCGCCCATGCCGTCTCGAAGGCGTGAACGAGAAACGAGAGAGCGAATACACCCATCGCGCTGTAGATAAAGTTGTTGGAGAGGTAAGCCCAAGTTGTCTGCATCAATTCTCTCCCTTTACAACACTCACAAAACTAGTTAGCTGAAGATCAAGTGCCGCTGAATTATTCTTTGCTAGACCTGCGATCTCGACCTGACCATCTGCACGAACTCGAATCCAGATACGTCTGCGGAAACCAAAGAGTGAAGCAAGTAATCCTGCTAGAGCAAGAATACCGCCGATAAGTGAATAGCTCTTCCCAGGATCCCGGACAATTGCGAGGTTAATCCACGGTTCAACTTTTTCAAAAGTAATGCTTCCGCCATCGAAGTCATATCTTTCACCTGGTGATAGTGAATCCAGCGCAATACGTGTCATGGAGGTCGTATCAATTGTATAAATCGATTGAGGAACCCCTGTATCGAGACCTAGATCACCTTCCCATATGGAGAATAGCAATCGAGGCTTAAGCAACTCTGGATAAACCGAAACTGCACCCGCTTGTGGATCTCGCTGATAGGTCGGCACAAAAGAAGAAACAAATCCTAATTGGGGTGAAGCTTCCGGTACTTTAATCGAACCAATCGAGCGTAAATTTGAATCTTGCGGCAAGAAAGTTACTGGTCCCTGAAAGTTAACATTTCCAATTTCATCTCGAACGGTAACGACAGGTGCATACCCATTTGCCTGCAAATACACACGTGACGAACCAAAGGTAAGAGGACTATTTACTTTGATAACCTGTTCAAGCGTTTGTCCAAATTCATCTTCGGTCGTTACAAATGCGGAGTAATCCAATGGCGTGTTTGTCACGGGGTCATACTGGGCAACAAATTTATTAAGTCGGACCGAAAACGTGTTTAGTGATCTCTCATCAGTGAGCTTTCCGTAGGTAATCGAGTCGTAGGTGGTTGCGAGATTAATAAATCTCTCACCAGTGACAATAATCGCGTCACCTCTCATTCCAAACAGAGAGCCAATACTTACGCCAACTAAAATGAGGATAAGAGAGAGATGAAAAAGCAGGTTTCCTGTTTCGCGCAAATAACCTTTCTCTGCCGAGATCGATCCTTCTTGCTCGCGAATACGGAAATGATTTTTCTTAAAGAATTCATGCGCACGTGCTAACTCGCCACCACCACCATTTAAAGTGGTGTATCCCTGTAGTTTCTGCAAATTCTTTGGCGTAAGTGGTGGTTTTGCTCGAACCAGCTTGAGATGTTCAAAAGTTCTAGGCAGTACGCAGCCAATAAGAGATATAAAGAGCAGGATGTAGATCGCGCTAAACCATGGCGCAGAGAAAACATCAAAGCCGCTGAGACGATCTATCCACTTTGCAAGTGTTGGATCGTTAGCAAAGTACTCTCTTACTGCCATAGGGTTTTGATTGCGCTGTGGCAACAGTGAGCCCGGAATTGATGCAATCGCTAAAAGCATAAGCAGGATTAATGCTGTGCGCATACTTGTTAATTGGCGCCAGGCGAAACGGGCTAGACCTCGTGCGCCAATTTCTGGAAGCTCCACTTCTCTCTCTGTAGACATTAAATCACCGGTGTAAATTCACTAATTGTTGAGCGGAGATCTATCATCAAAGAATTCCAGACACCAGTTACTTGTAGTAAACCGATGAGAATGAGCAGAACTCCCCCAAAGATGGAAATTGCTTGACCATTGCGCATGAGAAATTTTCGTAAACTCTCGGATTTATCAAAGAAAAGACCAGTTGCGATAAAAGGCAGACCTAATCCAATGCAGTATCCAAATGAAAGTAGTGCTCCGCGGAAGGCACTTGATTCAGTGAAAGCTAAAGCTTGAACAGTTGCAAGAGCTGGTCCAATACAAGGCGTCCATCCAATTCCGAAGAGGAAACCCAAGACAGGTGCACCAATTAACCCGCCGGTAGTTGAAATGCGTGGGCGAATTGTTGGCATCATGGGAAATGCACCTGCAAAAATTACCCCAAGGATTATTGTGAAGACTCCAAGGAGTTGGGTGATTATCTCTTCGTGTGCTGAAATCTGAGCGCCAATACTGCCAAATAGAAGTCCATACGAAATAAAGAGCGCAGAGAATCCAAGCACAAAGAGAAGTGAGCCTAGAAATATTCTGCCTCTCGCCTGTGAGTATCCGGCAGCAAATGAAAGATAACCCGGAACCAGCGGCAATACACATGGAGATAGAAATGAGACAAGACCTGCAAGTATTGAAAGAGGTATCGCAAAGAGAATAAATCCGTCAAAGAGATTATTCACAAAAAATTCAGTCATTAGCCTTTAACCTTTTCAATCAAGGCACTTAAAGAGCCGATAGTAACAATGCCTGAAACGCGCGCTGCGACATTACCTTGGCTATCAATAACAATTGTTGATGGAATTGCATTTGCGGGAAGCGAACCTTTAAATCCAACAAGCAATGCGTCATCGATAAGTGTTGGATAAGTGATTTTCTTACTTCGCACGAATGCTTCAGCATTCACGAGGTTATCTCTGGTTAGAATTCCGACAAAAGCCACGTCAGGGTACTTCTCAGCAACGGCAACTAGTGCGGGAGCTTCTGCTCTGCAGGGTGAACACCACGAGGCCCAAACGTTGACAACGGCAACTGTGCCTTTCGGCATTGTGTAATTCACTCCAGTTAATGTCATGCCACTTAATTCAGGAGCCTTCTGCCGAGATCCTTCCTTAATATAGGTTTGCACTCCACTGCCTACAACAAAACTTTCCTCAGCAATAGAACTACCGCCACCAGAGCACCCAGAAAAGATTAAAAGTCCTCCAACCAGGAGGAGATTTAGTATTTTTCTCTGCATTAGTTCTTCTCAGGTAATAGATGCGCTGCTGGCTCAAGATATGAAGTACCTTCAATTTCACCATTTTTGTCAAAGTGAATACTTGTCACCGATGCCAAAGTACATTCACGTTTACGTGGATCGTGAAGTAGTCGACGACCTTCAATTGCGCTTCGCAATATCCAAATGGGTAATTGGTGTGAAACACAAATTGCATCCTTACCGCCTGCTGCCTTGTGCGCTGCAAAAACTGCAGCGAGCATGCGATTGATCTGCTCGACATAGGGTTCTCCCCACGATGGTTTCCAGGGATTCCATAAATGCTTCCATGCTGACGGATGGCGCAGAACTCCATCCCCAATTCCAAATGGCTTGCCCTCAAAGATATTTGCCGCTTCGATGAGTCGTTCATCAGTGGTGATTGACAACTTGTTCGCAGCGGCAATTGGTCCAGCGGTTTCTTGCGCGCGCTGAAGAGGGGAAACGTGAAGAGCGCCTACATCAACTGTTGTCGACCATGCACCCAGCACCGCAGCCATCGCTTGGCCTCGGTCTGAGAGTCTCCAACCGGGTTGGCGACCATAAAGAATTTTCTCTGGGTTATGGACCTCGCCATGTCGGACCACGTGGACGCTATTGCTCATAACCCTAACTATAAAGGCGCTTGGCTATAAAGGCGTTTGGCTATAAAGGCGTTTGGGCTCTACTTCGCTATGGTTAGGCCATGGCAGTCGGAGAGAACAGGGCTGCGTTCTTTGATGTAGATAACACTCTTATCCGTGGTTCCACTCTCTACTTCCTGGGTCGAGGAATGTATCAGCGTGGATATTTCACTAAATCTGATATCTCTCGCTTTGTTTTAGCCAACTTGCGATTTCGCCTGACCGGGACTGAAAAACGTGAAGAGATAGAGAAGTTCCAAAACGCAGCAACAAGTTTCATCGGTGGACATAATGTCCAAGAGATCCAAAATCTTGCGCAAGAAATTTACGACGAATATGTATCTCCCGCGCTCTGGTTAGGAACAATTGAAATTGCCCAAAATCACTTATCTGACGGTGTTGAAGTGTGGCTCGTCACAGCAGCGCCAGAAGATATGGCAACACTTATTGCAAAACGACTTGGGTTTACAGGAGCACTGGGTAGTAAGGCAGCAATCGAAGATGGGGTCTATACCGGCGAGATGAACGGTCCTCTTCTGCATGGTCGCGAGAAAGCCATTGCAGTTAAAAAAATTGCCGAAGAAAGAAACTTTGATTTGACGCACTGCTTTGCATACTCAGATAGCTATAACGATCTTCCGCTGCTAGAAACTGTAGGCCTGCCATCAACGATTAATCCTGACGCCAAGTTACGTATTTGGGCAACACGAGAACGCTGGCCGATTCACGACTTTCGCCGTGCTCGCGAAATCAACCGATTCCTTGGGCCCGCTATTTCGCGTCTTGCTTCAATCGGAGCCTTGATTAAGCCCAGAGGTCATCGTCGCTAACTCTCGATGTAACAGATTTACAGTTTCTGCATTAATGTAGGCAGGTTATGGAAATTCGTTCATTCGCCGATTACCTGCGTGGGTTAGATGATGCTGCCCTTTTGCGCCTCTTTACTCATCGCGCGGATTTAATTTCCCCAGTACCGCCAGATATGGCAAGCCTTGCTGTACGCGCATCCTCTGCCCCATCTCTCGCGCGTGCAATTGATGCGTTGAACGCGTGGCAGTTTCAAGTTCTCGAAGCGTGTGCTGTCGCGAGTGAACCCTTTTCAGAAAAGATTGTTGCAACTCTTACCGATAAGCCTGCAATCTTTGTTATTCCGGGATTAATCGAACGCGGGCTGATTTATCCGGCAGATGATGGATTAAGAATGCCTACAACTCTCCGCGAATTACTCGGAAATGAAGTTGCCCAGCTTGGCCCTCATTCAATGGCAAAACTCAACCTTAAGAAGTTAAGTGACGCCCCGCCAAGTGCGAAGAAAATTCTTGAGGCGATGGTGTGGGGTCCTCCTCGTGGCACTGTTGCAGATATCAAAAAACCTGGGGCAGGTGTTCAATGGTGCCTAGAAGAAGGTTTTCTCATTCCATATAGCCAAACAATAGTTGTCATGCCTCGCGAAGTGGCAATTGCACTACGAGGTGGAAAAGTACATAAGGAGCAACGGGTTAATTCCCCCGATGCGTCATACACATTTACCGCTAAAGATAGAAAAAATATCAATAGCGCCGCGATCGCTAACGTCACAACCTTCTTGCGTTGGGTGGAAGAAGTTCTTAATTTTTGGGCCCAGGATCCTCCAACAGCTCTTCGCTCAGGGGGTCTAGGAGTCCGCGATCTCAAAGCGCTAGCGCTACACATTGGTGTTGATGAAAGTTGCGCCGCCTTCGTTGCAGAACTTTGCTACATCAGCGCTCTGCTTACTATCGATCCGGATGATCGAATCTTGCCAACAACTAATTTTGATATCTGGCTCACACAACGGCCATCTAATAAATGGCTGACACTTGCATCTGCCTGGCTATCGACTTCTCGCGTGAGTGGACTAGTGGGCAACGAGGATTCAAAGAACGTAGCTCCTTTAGGACCCGAACTTGATCGCGTAAATGCCGCATCCGTGCGCTCTCTTGTTCTCTCGCTACTACGCGATCATCGCGAGGGCGCAATTACTCCAGATTCAATGGTTGCAATTGCATCGTGGCACCGCCCATCAAAACGTATCGGTGGAATTCATCCATCTCACATTCTCTTTACCCTGCGTGAAAGCGAATGGTTAGGAGTAACAGGCCAAGGTGTGATCTCTGACTACGGTCTGGCTCTTATTGAGCAGAGCTCACTCGAGCAGATAGATAGTGATCTACCTGAAGATGTTGACCATATTCTGATTCAGAGTGATAACACCGCAATTGCTCCTGGGCCACTGGCACAAGAGGTTGCACAAGAGATGGCGCTACTGGCAGATGTTGAATCCAGAGGTGGCGCGACAGTCTTTAGATTTACTGATTCCACAATTCGCAGGGCGCTCGACCACGGAAAGACGGGCGATGAGATTACGAAATTTCTCAAGGCAACTTCAAAAACTCCCATGCCACAGCCACTCGAGTATTTGATTGCCGATGTTGCTAAAAAACATGGAAAGCTGCGCGTTGGTTCAACTACATCATTTATTCGCTGTGAAGATCAATCAGTAATCGTTGCGATCCTCAGCGACAAAAAACTCGATGGCATGGGATTTAGAAAGATTGCTGCTGAGGTATTAATCAGTGATTTAGAAGTTGATGATGCTGTAAACGTTCTACGAAATGCTGGCTATCTTCCGGCCGTTGAAGATTCAAAAGGAATTCTATTGAGTGGTGCTCGGATCATGCGTTCGCAGAGTAAAGCCAGACCTCCGCGTATCGTCGGTGAAATTGATACACCGACAGATATTGTCTTAGAGGGTGCCGTGCGTGTATTACGTACCGGTGAAAAATCCAGCCATCGTCAAAGCACTCTGCGTAATATTTCTTCCTCAGCGCTGGGCGAATTGCCACGAACAACTGCAAATGAAACCTTAGAACTACTCTCTCACCATCTGACACATTCGGCCGATAAATCTCTCTCGATTGGATATGCCGATAACAATGGCCTGATTTCACACCGCATCATCGATCCACTCAAACTCTCGGCCGGCACACTTCTTGCCCGAGATCATGCAACTGGTGAGATCACCACCTTTAGAATTGCTCGAATTACGGGGGTGGCATCGCTATGACAAGCCAGAACTCAGCCGAATACGGCAGACTTACTCCTATGTTGGCAGCCCTAGAAGCACTGGTTCGATGTGAATCTCCTACCGAAGATCTTGATGCCTGCCGCAACGTTGTCCG
>JBILRA010000090.1:0-4320 GCA_044372915.1 Candidatus Planktophila sp. | reverse complement strand
AATGCAACTGCTTTTTCAACACCCTTGCCAAGATAGCGCTTGCCGCCATCACGTAACTCTGATGCTTCGAATGCGCCTGTTGATGCTCCGCTTGGAACGCCAGCGCGAGCAAATGCGCCATCTTCTAGGAGAACTTCGACTTCAACCGTTGGGTTTCCACGGGAGTCAAGAATTTCACGAGCGCCGATTGCTTCAATAATTGCCATAGGAGGACTCCTTAAAAGAGTAAGTTAAAAATTCACAATCTGCGCTCAACGATGAACGATTGTGCTGTGGCTAATCCTACCCTGCCTCAGATTGGCGGATCTTCTCGATCATCTCGCGCGCCTGTCCACGTAGCGCACTCTCAGGATCAATATTGTGCTGATGCGCTAATGCAATGATCGCAGCCAATGCTTCGCCGATTGTGGCTTCGGTTGGGGACTGTTGCACATGCTCGACTGCAGTATCGATATCGGTCATGGGCAGGTCAACCTTGTATTTCTCTGCACGGTAAATGAGTTTTTCAACCAGGGGTAGCGCTGGCTGGGCCATCGCAATTCCATCAAGACTTGATGTGCGCCCCTTCTCCTTTGCCTTAATCGCCTCCCAGTTTTCAATCACTTCATCCATATCCTCAACTTCAAGGCCTTCAAAGACATGTGGGTGGCGACGGATCAATTTATCTGCGATCAGCTTGGCAACATCTTCTATGGAAAATGGATCAGTTGGATGATCCTGTGCCATACGAGAATGAAAATAAACTTGCAGCAACACGTCGCCGAGCTCTTCTCGCATACCGGTTCGATCATCAGCACCGAGTGCATCAATGAATTCGTAGGATTCTTCGAGTAAGTACTTTACGAGTGACTCGTGTGTCTGCTCAGCATCCCAAGGGCAGCCCCCAGGCGAGCGAAGTCGATCCATGACTTCGGCAAGGCGCAGAAGTTCAGACATGTTTAACTATTCGATCTGAATTATTCAGTCGATGGAGTTACTGCGTCGCTAGCAACAATCTCAGGGATGATCTGACCCGTTTCTGGATCCCACTTGCCATAACGTGGATTTATCTCAATCTTGAGTGAATTGATCTTCGCTACAAACAACGCTTCTAGGCGTAATTGAACTTCATTTTCAGCAACACCTGCTTGAATGAGTGCCTGCCCGACTTTTTCTGTAATTATTAATGAGCGAAGGTAAGGATCTAAATCTTCCGGAGCAACCGATGCTGATACAAGAGCTTGTGGGAGTAAGTCTTCTCCACCGATCTGCTCGAGGATCTGGCCGCGGCGCGCTGCAACTTCAGAGTTAGAAACTTCAATCTTTAGCTCTTCCGCAAGTGCACTAAATCCTTCCATGAAGAGTATTGTCTGTAGTTGGCTACGGAGCAGAGTTTCGCCCGTCTCTAACTGCATCTGTGATGTGTCCACCTTTGCCCGTTCAGTAAGAATTGTGTCTATCTTTGCAGTGAGTTCCGTGGTCGTGATCTTTACATCGCCAAGTGTGAGAGCGGTATCTACGTTTGAGCAACCCGTGAGGACAAGTGCAGTTGTGATTGCCAGGGCAGTCAGAAGTTTTTTCACGGTTTTCTCTCTTTCGTTGATAACTCATCAAGGGCCGTGGATATCCAAGCCAGAAGAGAAGTATCCCCCATCTGCGGAGAGAGATTGGACGGACTCCAGCCGCTGGGTTTAGGAATGGTGACCATCACGCTAGCCATCGCGCTTTTATAGAGCGAGCCTGGGTAGAGGCGGGTTAATCGCAACTGCTTAGATTCGGGAAGGGCTAACGGGGTGATGCGCAGGAACTTACCGGTGGAGACCAATTCGGTGACACCCAGTGCCTTAGCTTGGGCGCGTAAGGCTGCAACTTTGAGCAAGACCTGTGCTTCTTCGGGTAGCGCGCCGAATCGATCAACAAGCTCTCCCTCGATTGCATCAACATCTGATTGCGTAGCAACATCTGCAAGTCGGCGATATAGATCTAAGCGAAGTCGCTCGCCTGGAACATATTCAGATGAGAGGTGGGCGTTGACTGGTAACTCCACCTTGCACTCGTGGTTCTTCTCATCAGTTGCAATGATTCCTGCTTTGTAATCATGTACAGCCTCACCCACCATACGCATATAGAGATCAAATCCCACATCTGCAATGTGACCAGACTGCTCACCGCCTAAAAGATTTCCTGCACCACGAATCTCTAGATCTTTAAGGGCGACTCGCATTCCTGCGCCTAAATCTGTATTCGTTGCAATTGTCTTTAGTCGATCGAGTGCGACCTCAGAAAGTGGTTGATCTGCCGGGTAAAGAAAGTATGCATACGCGCGCTCACGTCCACGGCCAACTCTTCCGCGCAATTGATGAAGCTGGGAGAGACCAAAGTTATCAGCACGTTCAACAATGAGAGTATTTGCATTAGCAATATCCAAACCGCTCTCAACAATTGTTGTACAGACCAGCACATCAAAATCGCGATTCCAGAATGCAAGAATCACATCTTCTAGAGCTCCTTCGCTCATTTGTCCATGTGCAACACGAATCCGAGCTTCTGGAACAAGTTCTTGAATTTTCGAAGCGGCGCGATCAATTGACTCGACACGATTATGTAGGTAGAAAATTTGGCCATCTCGCAAAAGTTCTCGATGAATTGCTGCTTTGATTTGTGCATCATCTGCAGGCCCTACATAGGTCAAAATCGGATGGCGCTCTTCAGGTGGTGTAGTGATCGTTGACATCTCTCTGATACCTGTTACGGCCATCTCAAGTGTGCGTGGAATAGGCGTTGCAGACATCGCCAATACATCGACAGTCGTTCGTAATTTCTTTAGGGATTCTTTCTGCTCAACGCCAAAACGTTGCTCTTCATCGACAATAACAAGACCGAGATCTTTAAAGACCACATCCTGTGAAAGTAAACGGTGTGTTCCGATGATGACATCAGCGCTGCCGTTGAGAGTTTCATCAAGGATCGACTTCGTCTCTTTCGCACTATTGAAGCGCGATAGGCCTGCGACTTTGATTGGGAATCCTGCATAACGTTCTGCAAAAGTCTTTGTATGTTGCTGAACAAGAAGTGTTGTGGGAACTAGAACTGCAACTTGTTTTCCATCTTGTACCGCCTTAAAGGCCGCTCGAATTGCAATCTCAGTCTTTCCATATCCAACATCACCGCAGATGATGCGATCCATGGGGTAAGGGCGTTCCATATCCTGTTTCACATCTTCAATAGTGGAGAGCTGATCAGGAGTTTCAATGTAAGAGAAGGCATCTTCTAGCTCTCGCTGCCATGGCGTATCAGGTGAGAAGGCAAACCCTGGAGCACTTGTACGCGCTGCATACAATCTAATGAGTTCACCAGCAATTGCCTTTACAGCCTTACGTGCACGCCCCTTTGCCTTCTGCCATTCACCGCTACCAATCCGATGAACTGTTGGAGATTCGCCGCCGATGTACTTACTCACCTGTTCAAGTGAATCGGTCGGAACAAAGATGCGGTCCCCTGGTTGTCCACGCTTTGCCGATGCATACTCAATTACAAGATATTCACGTGTCACGGTATTGACAGTGCGCGCAGTCATTTCAATATAACGACCGATTCCATGTTGTTCGTGAACTATAAAATCTCCGGCCTTGAGTTCAAGTGGATCAACTGCCTGCTTACGCTTTGATGGCATCTTTGCGCTATCGCGCCCACTTGATTTGCTGCCCGAGAGATCGCGCTCTGTGACATAGAGAATTCCAGAGTCTTCAGATGAGAAGCCATAAGCGATTGTTGATTGGCAGAGATGTATCGCACCTGTAGCCGGAATCTCATTAAGTGTCTGCATAACCTTGACTGGCAAATCTGCAGCGCGGAATACGCCTGCAAATCGTTCGATCATGCCATGTCCTGATGCTGAGAAGATAACGCTCTGCTGCGTTGAAAGCCCTGTACGCAGTAACTCGATGACCTGATCACTATCGCCCCGCATAGGTTCTATCGCAACGAAATCTAAGAATGTGGCACCTGTATCAAGGTCGCTACCAAAGCTGTTAAGTGATCTGACGGTGAGGCCCGCTTCTGCAATAACTGCGTGCAGTTCATCCCAATCAAGATATGTTGTGGCTTCAACTGGAAGAGGCGCAGTAGCGCCTATTGATGCACTCGACCAAGCGGCCTGAAAGAACTCATCATTTGTGGCAATAAGGTCTGCGGTACGCGATTTGATTCGTTCGTCATCAATAAAAATTACTTCACTCTTTACAGGCATGCGCGAAGTAATCGTCTCAAGTTCATCGATGAGCATCGGAACTAGGGATTCCATTCCATCGCATGAAATTCCTTGAGCAATTTTTCCAAGAA
>JBILRA010000005.1:0-37868 GCA_044372915.1 Candidatus Planktophila sp. | reverse complement strand
CGCGTTGATCTCATCGATACAGACGAGGCTCGTTAAGAAAACTGATGTCATGCGCCTAAATGTTGGGCGCATTGGTCGTGCCCATGGAATCTTGGGTGAGGCGACAATCGAGGTTCGTACCGATGATGCGGCAACTCGTTTTGCTTTAGGCGCTCGCCTAGAAACAGATGACCACGGAGATTTAACTGTCGAATCTGTTCGGGTCCATAACGGCATCTTGCTACTTTCATTTGAAGGTTACTCTGATCGCAATGCGGTCGAAAAACTTCGCGATGCGTTGCTCTATGCCGATATTGACATCAACGCACCTGGCGAGGATGAGGATGACTATCACGTGCTTCAACTTGTCGGATGTAAGGCCTATTTAGAAGATGGTTCACTGGTCGGGGATATCACCGATGTACTCAACCTTCCAGGCCAGGATGTCCTTGTTGTGGCAGGTGGGCCTTCTGAAATTCTAATTCCCTTCGTCAGGGCCCTTGTTCCTGAAGTAGATATTTCAAATAAGAAACTGATAGTAATTCCACCAATTATTGATGGGAGAGTGCAGTGAAGATTGATGCGATCACCATATTCCCAGAATATTTTGCACCATTGCAGCTCTCGCTCCTAGGTAAAGCCCAAGAAAGCGGACTCTTATCAATTCAAGTTCATGACCTTAGATCACATACAACCGATATCCATCACACAGTTGACGATGCTCCTTATGGAGGCGGTGCTGGAATGGTCATGCTCGCAGATGTCTGGGGGAGCGCCATCGATGGCGTCATTGAAGACGGAGCAGATCTTATTATTTTGACTCCTGCAGGTCGACGCTTCAACCAGGAAATGGCGCAGGAACTTTCAACTGCTAGCCAAATCATCTTTGCCTGCGGTCGTTATGAAGGAATTGATGATCGAGTGCGAGTGCATTACAGCCAATCGGTGTATACAGCTCGCAATATTAGGGTGAGGGAAGTTTCAATTGGAGATTATGTACTTGGAGGGGGTGAGGTGGCATCTCTGGTGATGATTGAAGCCATCACTCGATTGCTTCCAGGAGTACTAGGAAATCCACTTTCACTGTCTGAAGAATCACATAATGAAGAGGGTTATCTTGAATATCCAAATTACACACGTCCTAAAGAGTGGCGTGGAATAGAAGTGCCACCTGTACTACTCAGCGGTAATCATGGTGCGATTGCGACATGGCGATCATCACAGGCAAGCGAGCGTAAAGACACGAACTCGAACTAGTCAGTAACACGACTACTGCCGTAGCGTTATTGCATGACCTATGACTCACATGCAATCCAATCTCGCCTCATTCGCGATTTGGAGCCAGTGGTCGAAGTCGAATTGAATAGACATCTTGGTGTGCAGAAGAATTGGTATCCACATGAGTATGTCCCATGGTCTGAAGGTCGCGATTATGCCGGGCCACTCAATGGAGATGCCTGGGAGGCGCAGGATTCTCGCCTCACGCCGGTGGCGCAAGATTCACTTGTCCTGAATCTCTTAACTGAAGATAACTTACCCAGCTATCACACTGAAATTGCCATTTCTATGGGAAGAGATGGTGCTTGGGGTAATTGGATTGAGAGATGGACTGCAGAGGAGGCACGTCACAGTATTGTCATTCGAGATTACCTCATGGCAACACGCGGTGTTGACCCGTATGAACTTGAAGATCTCCGCATGGCTCACATGTCATTGGGATATCAGACGCCATACGAAAACGATATGTTGCACACGATCGCTTACGTTTCCTTTCAGGAATTAGCAACTCGAATCTCTCATCGCAATACAGGAAAATTGGCCAATGATCCCATCGCCGAAAACATGATGCAGCGTGTAGCACTCGATGAGAATTTACATATGATTTTTTATCGTAATCTACTGTCGCAAGCACTTGAACTGGAGCCGAATGCGGCGATGCGTGCTATTGCAGATGTGGTTACTAACTTTGATATGCCAGGTGCAAACATGCCCGGATTCGGTCGTAAAGCAGTTCAAATCGCGCTAGCTGGGATTTACGATCTCCAACAGCATCTTGATGATGTGATCTCTCCAGTTCTACGTGCATGGAATGTTTTTGAAAGAAATGATCTCTCCGGTGATGGCCTAGTCGCCCGAGAAGAGCTCGCAGCCTTTATGACATCAGCCACAGAGGACGCGCTCAGATTTAACGACAAGCGAGAGATTCACTTTGAGCGACTTATCGCTCGCGGGCAAGAGCCCATCCGCATTCCACGATAGACCAATCCCTGTTTCGCGATAGATTGGGCCTATGTGCAGATTATTGGCCTATGCCGCATCGGAGCCAACGACTTTGCAGTCGGTGGTAGGGCCATCTCTCAACAATTTCATAGAACTTTCGAGAGAACATAAAGATGGTTGGGGTCTGACTACTTGTGCGACTATCGGTGGAGTACAAGAGCGCCAACGAGAGCTAACACCAGCATTTGAGAGTCAGCTTTTTTCAAAGGTTGCTGGGCAGACAAGTAGCGACGGTGCACTGTTACATCTTCGCCTAGCATCAAAAGGCTTGACCGTTGATATCTCAAATAACCACCCATTTATATACGGTGATATCTCGTTTATGCATAATGGAACAATCCGCCCGCCCACAAGTGTTGAAAGCTTAATCGATGCAGATCTTCTCGGAGAATTAACCTCGACAACTGATAGCGAGAGATATTTTTTTGCGATTCTCTCAGCGGCAAAGAGCGAAGGTCTGATCAATGCGATTTCATCAACGGTGAGAAAAATTGTTGCCACTTGTGATTATTCATCCATTAACTCAATTACTCTTACCCCAGATTTTCTTATCGCAGTCTGTCAGTTTAACGAGATAGAGCGCAGCGAGTGGACCGTTGACCATCATTACGAGCTTCGCTTCACCCACGAAGCCGGCGTAATCAAGATTGCATCTACCGGGTGGGGGCATGATGATTGGAAGCCATTAACCAATGGAAAAATGCTTGTTGTTAATCGCGCAGATCTCTCCTACAAAGTCCTGGATATTTCATGACACGTACTTATACAGTTGAAACCTACGGCTGTCAGATGAATGTCCATGACTCTGAAAGAATCGCTGGACTCTTAGATGAGGCCGGCTTTATTCCAGCAGAATCTGGAGTGCAAGCTGACATAGTTGTCTTCAATACCTGCGCAGTTAGAGAGAACGCTGATAACAAGCTCTATGGAAATCTCTCCTTCCTTGCACCGATCAAGAAAAAGAATCCCCTTATGCAGATAGCCGTTGGCGGATGTTTGGCACAGAAGGATCAAGCAATTATTTTGAAGAAGGCCCCATATGTAGATGTTGTTTTCGGTACTCACAATGTTGGCTCACTTCCCATATTGCTAGAGCGAGCACGAATTGAGGAAGAATCTCAAATAGAAATTCTTGAAGCTCTTGAGCACTTTCCGTCTACGCTTCCTGCTCGACGCTTCTCTGCCTTCTCATCGTGGGTCTCGATATCAGTGGGATGTAATAACACCTGCACTTTCTGTATTGTTCCAACTTTGCGCGGTGTCGAGAAGGATCGACAAATGGCAGATGTACTCTCCGAGGTTCGCGCCCTCGTAGAACAAGGCGTTATTGAAATCACGCTGCTTGGGCAGAATGTAAATGCCTATGGAGTAGAACTCGGTGAACGTGGGGCATTTGCCCGGCTACTCAAAGAGGTAGCTTCCGTAGATGGACTTGAACGTTTACGATTTATGTCACCGCACCCACGCGACTTTACTGATGATGTCATCGAAGTGATGGCCTCAACACCAGTTGTAATGCCGCACTTGCATATGCCACTTCAGTCTGGCTCCGATTCAATCTTGGCATCGATGAGACGCTCCTATCGAAGCGATCGATTCTTAGGAATTCTTGAGCGGGTGCGAACTCATATCCCTCACGCCATGATCACAACAGACATCATTGTGGGTTTTCCTGGTGAAACTGAAGAAGACTTTTCCGCAACTCTTGATGTGACATCGCAGGCACGTTTTGCCGCTGCCTACACTTACAAATACTCAATTCGCCCGGGGACACCAGCTGGTGAGATGAGTAATCAAGTTGCCGAAGAGATAGTGGGGGAGCGCTACACCAGATTGCATGAGCACCAACAGAAAATTTCTCTCAGCGTGAATCAAGAAGCGATTGGAAGCAGGCATCAGATCATGGTGACGGAGGTTGAGGGTCGTAGAGATGCAGTTCAATCACGTCTGACTGGACGCTCGCAAGATTTCCGCCTTGTGCATTTTGATAATTCAAGTGTTGCTCGACCTGGAGATTTTGTTGATGTTGAGATCACAGATGCTTCAGCACACTATCTCATCGGGCGCGAACTGGCTGTTTTGCCAACTCGTGGAGGAGACGCTCACGCGAAGCGACATGAGGAGCCAAGCAAGAGCACTGGCGTGACGTTAGGAATGCCGACTCGAAAAACGGATCTTTGAATGCGAACCATCATTATCTGCGGGGCAACAGCCACCGGAAAGAGTGATTTGGCTGTAGCCCTGGCGCAAGAATTGGATGCCGAGATTGTCAATGCCGATTCAATGCAGGTGTATCAAGGAATGGATATCGGGACTGCAAAACTCACTCTCGAGGAGCGTGGTGAAATCACTCATCACCTTTTGGACTTGCTTACGGTCAAAGAGGATTCAACTGTTGCTTGGTATCAAGAATCTGCCCGCAATGTTATTGATGAAATCCATAGTCGCGGGAGAGATGCGATTATCGTTGGCGGAACAGGCCTGTATATAAAAGCGATCGTTGATGATTTGAATTTTCCAGACACTGACCCTGTTGTGAGGTCGCGTCTTGAGCTTGAAGTAATTGAACATGGAGCGGCTGCGCTTTTTGCACGCCTAGAGAAGTTAGATCCCGCAGCAGCCCTAGCAATCGATAGAGCCAATACACGGCGAGTCGTTCGAGCTCTTGAGGTCATTGAGATTACAGGGAGACCTTTCACTGCAAATCTTCCGCGAGAGGAGAGTTCACGATATCCGCATGCATTTCATTTTGGTCTTAGCCAGGATCGAGAAAGTTTAGATCTTCGCGTGAGCAACCGGGTGGATTTGATGTGGGAAGCGGGCCTAGTCGCTGAGGTAGAAGATTTAGTTGGACAGGGTTTGCGCGAAGGCGTTACCGCTCAGAAGGCATTGGGATATGCCCAAGTTCTACAGATGCTCGATGGGTTACTTACATCTGACCAAGCGCGCGAGGAAACAAAGCGAGTCACACGTCAATATATTCGTCGGCAAGATACCTGGTTTTCTCGTGACTCTCGCCTTCACTGGTTGGGTCACTATGAGAATCGGCTCGAAAAGATTCTGACAAGGCTAAACTCGTAACCTTATGAAGAATCCAGTAATTGCCACATATGGTCACGGGACAGAAAATGATTTTCTTCTTCTCTTTGATCCTGAGGAGCATATTTTATTGACTGACTCAGTGGTTCAGGCTTTATGTAGCCGCACTTCTGGAATTGGTGCAGATGGAGTTATTCGAATTACCAAACCAGATGGCAAGTGGTTTATGGATTATCGCAACGCTGATGGCTCTATTGCTGAGATGTGTGGAAATGGTATTCGGGTGATGGCGCGTTACTTAGTCACCAAAAGTCACCAAGGCGAAGGGCTCTTTCCAATCAATACACGAGATGGAATGAAGTACTTACGCGTTCCTATGGACGGTGACATATCAGTGAATATGGGCCAGGTAAGTGATGAAGGCGATGAAGTGTCAGTGATCCAAAACTCGCACACCTATTCCGCCCGTCACATTAGTGTAGGAAACCCTCATGCCGTTGCCTTTCTTGACGACATTAACGAAGTGGGATCTCTTGTTAGCGCTCCCGAAGTAAACCCAGCGTCAGTTTTTCCAGATGGCGTTAATATTGAATTTGTTCAGCTCACTTCACCTGACACCCTTACTATGCGTGTGCATGAGAGAGGCAGTGGAGAGACAAGATCATGTGGAACAGGTACATGCGCAGTAGCTTTAGCTGCAACAATTCATACACACGGACGCCTACCGGCGCGATGGGTGATTAATCCACCAGGAGGAACTCTCATAGTAGATATTGATGCTCATTCGAATGCAACCCTGACAGGCCCTGCCGTACTGCTTGAGGAACACGATATTTCAGATTATTTCAAACAATGAAGAATGAAACTCCAGATCAACGCGATCAGCGTTTTGAAGCGCTCTTACGTGAAAGCGCGCAAGCTGCGGCAGATTACGATGCTGCTGATGAAGAGATGGATTACGGCGCAGAACAAGAGCTGAGTGAACGTCAAGCACTTCGCCGTGTAAAGGGCTTTTCAACCCAGTTACAAGATATTTCAGAGGCTGAGTACAGAGAGCTTCAGTTAGAGCGAGTAGTCCTCGTTGGCGTGTGGACTGAAGGTTCTATTGAGAATGCAGAGAATTCACTCACGGAGTTAAGAGCCCTTGCAGAAACAGCAGGGTCGGAGGTACTCGATGGCCTCATCCAAAGGCGCGATAAACCAGATCCTGCAACTTACATTGGTTCCGGAAAGGTGCAAGAACTTAAAGAAGTAGTTCGTGCAACTGGTGCCGATACGGTGATCTGCGACGGTGAGCTATCGCCTTCGCAACTTCGACAGCTAGAAGATAAGTTAAAGGTAAAAGTTGTTGATCGAACTGCACTCATTCTTGATATCTTCGCTCAGCATGCAAAGAGTCGTGAAGGCAAGGCGCAGGTTGAACTTGCTCAAATCGCATATCTACTCCCACGACTTCGTGGTTGGGGTGACTCACTCTCGCGCCAAGTAGGTGGTCGTGCAGCAGGTGGCGCGGGCATCGGAGGTCGCGGACCAGGTGAGACCAAGATCGAGACCGATAGGCGACGTATCAGAGATAAGATGGCAAAGCTTCGCCGAGAAATAGCGGAGATGAAAGTAGCGCGTGATACAAAGCGGCAGGAGAGAAAGCGTCACAATATTCCTTCGGTAGCAATTACTGGTTACACGAATGCTGGAAAGTCATCGCTACTCAATAAGCTTACCGATGCAGGCGTCTTGGTAGAAAATGCACTCTTTGCAACCTTGGATCCAACAGTGCGAAAGACCCAGACATCAGAAGGTCGAATTTATACTTTGACCGATACGGTTGGCTTTGTTCGTCATTTGCCACATCAGCTTGTTGACGCATTTAGATCCACGCTCGAAGAGGTTTCGGGAGCTGATCTGATCGTTCATGTTGTCGATGGATCGCATCCAGATCCTGCAGAACAAATTCGTGCTGTGAGGCAAGTCGTTAATGAAATTGGAGGGGGAGAGATCCCTGAGATTATTGCAATTAACAAAGTTGATATTGCGGACTCCAACGTCGTAATGAATCTTCTGCGCACTGAGAAAAATTCATATGCTTTCTCAGTTCGAACAGGATTTGGAATTGAAGGGCTCCTTCACGCAATAGAGAAGTCTTTGCCGCACCCACAGGTGGAGGTAAATGTTGTGATTCCATACGATCGGGGAGATCTTGTCAGCGCGGTGCATGAACACGGAGAGATGCTCAGCGAGTCATATGAAGAAACAGGTACCCGTATTCATGCCAGAGTTGATGCGGGATTAGCACAGGCAATCGATGATGCGGTGAAATCCTTGCCTTCTGGGGAATAAATCCGACACGCCCGTCGTTACATTGTGTATTGCGGCCTTTATGGGCCATGATGCGCCCGTAGCCCGAACCCGGGTTGCGCGTTTAGGTGGAGAGCGAGGTGAGACGACTGTGGCAACAGATTACGACACACCCAGAAAAACTGATGAAGAGCTCCACGAAGAGTCACTCGAAGAGCTCAAAGCTCAGCGAGTAGATGCGCAATCGGGTCAGATTGATGTTGATGAGGCTGAGGCTGCCGAGAATCTAGAATTACCTGGTGCTGATCTTTCAGGTGAAGAACTCTCTGTGCGCGTTGTTCCAAAACAAGAAGATGAATTTACTTGTTCACGTTGTTTTCTGATTCATCACATTACTCAATTGGCCAAAGGCGAAGGCGCTAAGGCCGTCTGTAAGGAATGTTCGTAATTCCTTTCACGCCTCTTTTATCGCTATAGATAATTTCTCGCCGTGCTTGCATGTGATTAACCAATATGGAGTCGCATCCCTTTGATCCGTAACTTCGATTGCAACCCCTTGAGCCGTCCAGAACCGGATTGCTAGAAACGCAGCGGGATCCGCATCACGGGTTCGTTTTGCCAGCATTTGCTTCTGTGTCAAAACCTGTACCGCGCCGAGATAAGGTAAAGGGATACGAGCCTTGCCCACTCGGAGTTCATGGTCATCAACTTCGATAAGTAATTGAGAAGTAAAATAGATTGTTACAGTGCCGAGAGTGACCAGGGCTAAAACTACCGCCGCGATCATCGTGGTCATAGCTGCCCAGATTGCGATTACGAGAGAGAGGCCAAGGAAGTAGATAAAGGCCATCAGCCAGAGCGGAGGTCTCACAACTTCTCGGAATTTGATCAATCTCTCACTCATAGAGCTACGGTATCTGAACTTGGAGAGAGTAAAGTGAAGACATGACACGAGTGGCAAGTACCACACCCCCAGAAGGTGCAAAGCTTCCTGATCGACATCCACTCGCTCCTGCCGTAGGCACTCAAATCCCTTCACATTTTGGACACTGTTTTGGTTGTGGCCAACTCCACCCAACAGGATTGCACTTGGTTGCCCACGCTGGGTCTGGTCTTGATCTCACCGCCGAATTCACTGTCACTGAAAACCATCAAGGTGCACCTGGCTTGGCACACGGTGGATTGCTTTCGCTTGCCTTTGATGAAGCCCTTGGAAAACTTATGTGGCTCATACGATCACCGGCCGTCACTGGTCGCCTTGAAACAGATTTCATTAAACCAATTCCGATCGGAACGATCCTTCACATCTCAGCAGTAATCACCGGCCAGGTTAATCGCAAGGTGTACACCGAAGCGGTCGGAAGAATCAATGGTCCTGAAGGTGATATCGCAGTGCGTGCCGCTGCGCTCTTTATTATTGTTCCCATGAGCCATTTCATGTCAAATGCTCCAGCTGACTATCTTGACTATATTAAGAAGTCACCGGAGCTACTCGCATTTGTTGATCCTGACTTTGAGATCAACCCATGAGCCAGGTTCAAGTCTTAATCACACGCCTTGATCCAGAGCTTCCTTTGCCGCAGTATGCAAAGCCGGGTGATGCTGGCGCAGACATTGTTTCAAGAATAGATGTGACTCTTGAGCCAGGTGAACGCGCGCTTGTACCGACAGGAATTGCTATCGCGCTACCTGAAGGATATGTGGCACTTGTGCATCCTCGTTCAGGCCTTGCAATCAAGCATGGTGTCACAATGGTTAATTCACCCGGAACAGTTGATGCCGGATATAGAGGAGAGTTGCAGATAATCCTTATCAACCACGATCGTGATAATGCAATCTCATTCAAGCGCGGAGATCGAATTGCCCAGCTTGTAATTCAGCAAGTAGAACGTGCTGAGTTCGTTGAAGTGAGTGAATTGCCAGGATCGGGTCGCGGTAAAGGTGGATTTGGCTCCACCGGAGTACATACATGAGTAGCAGCGCAGAAGATAAAGAGAAGATTGTTTCCGCTTTTGGTGGAAAAAAGGGTCTTATCGACGCAGGCTTTCCTGCGATCGCCTTTCTCATCTCATTTAATGTCACTAAAGATCTCTGGAACTCACTCATTGCATCGATTGCTATCTCTGTAATCCTGACCATTGTTCGTCTCGTTATGAAAGATACGGTTCAACACGCGCTCTCTGGCTTTATCGGAACACTCATCTCTGCATGGTTTGCAAACCGCACAGGAAATCCCAGCGATGTATTTGTTCCAAAGCTTCTCACAAACCTGGGTTACGGCACGGTGTACTTAATCGCAAACCTTGTTGGATGGCCGATTCTGGGAGTGATGCTCGGCCCGATTCTTGGTGAAAACTTTGCCTGGCGTAATGATCCGGCCCGAAAGAAGGCTTATATTCGCGCCAGCTGGATTTGGGTTGGGCTCTTCTTCGGTCGACTTGCAGTACAAGCGCCCATTTACTTCTCAGATAATCTCAATCTTCTGGGGGCAGTTAATTTAGCGATGGGGTATCCGCTCTTCTTTTTGACTGCATATGGAACCTGGCTTGTACTCAGGGGAGTTCCAACAACTATTCCACCGAATACAAAAAGTGATTAAGGCTCTATAAAACAGCCCTTAATCAAATCTTCAGCTGCAGCAGAGGCGACAAAAAGCAATTCATCGCCAGCACTAAAGACGTCAGCCGGCGTTGGTGAAATTACACGACCGTCGCGCACAATTGCAGCAAGGGATGCATCTTGAGGGAGTTCAATCTCCTCGACAGTCTTTCCAATACAGCTAGAGGTATCTGGCAAAGTGAGTTCCACAAGATTCGCTTGACCTTTTCTGAAACTAAAGAGTCTTACTACATCTCCAACGCTAACAGCCTCTTCTACCAGTGCTGAGATGATGCGAGGAGTGGATACAGCAACATCGACACCCCAGGATGAATCGAACATCCATTCATTTTTAGGATGGTTAATGCGAGCAACAACCCTCGGAACGCCATACTCGGTCTTTGCAAGAAGCGATGCAACGAGATTAACTTTGTCATCACCTGTGGCAGCAACTAATACTTGAGCGTTACCTAACGCAGCCTTATCTAGAGAGGTGATTTCACAGGCGTCTGCCATAAGCCATTGCGCATCCGGGACAGAGTCCAACTTCAACGCCTTAGGGTCACGGTCAATGAGGAGTACTTCATGACCGTTATCAAGGAGCTCACGAGCAATTGCTCGTCCAACATTGCCTGCACCTGCGATTGCAATTCTCATGAACGATCCTCTGGTGGGTTGGCCAAGATCATTTCGACATCGCTCACTCTAGATGTCTCAATAATCATATGAAGAAGATCGCCTTCTTGCAGGACTGTATGCTCGTTGGGTACTAAGCCTTCTGCAAGTCGTGTAAGAAAGGCAACGCGCGCTGTTGTGGCGATTTCAACGGCAGTAATAGGCGATCCGAGCCATTGATTATGTGGATGAACTTCTGCAAGTTCGATTGTTCCAGTGGCATCTCGCCATTCACTGCGCGAACCTTCAGGGACCAAGCGACGCATAATCTGATCTGTTGCCCAAAGTACGGTAGCAACAGTGGGAATTCCTAAACGCTGATAAATCTCTGCTCGACCCGGATCATAAATTCGAGCAACAACATTTGCTACGCCGTATGTTTCGCGTGCAACGCGTGCTGCCAAAATATTCGAGTTATCACCATTACTGACGGCAGCAAATGCATCAGCTGTTTCGATACCGGCTTCCAGCAAAGTGTCGCGATCGAATCCAATCCCACTGATTGTGCGACCCTTAAAGTCTGGTCCGAGCCGGCGAAAAGCTTCTCGCGACTGGTCGATGATGGAAACTGTATGGCCTAGGAGTTCGAGTTCGCTGGCCAAAGAGGATCCGACTCGACCGCAACCCATGATCACTACGTGCACATGACATAACTTACCCCCTTAGGCTTAGCTTTATGACATCTGCCCAACGCGCCGTTCTCCGAGTAGGGCAAATTATCCGCGTAACGATCGAAAAAGTTGCCCACGGGGGACACTTCATCGCCCGCTATGAAGGCGCAGTCATATTCGTGCGTCATGGTCTTCCCGGCGAAGAGGTCAATGTTGCCATTACCAGTATTGGATCATCATTTAACCGTGGAGATGTCGTAGAGGTAATCACTGCATCTGCAGACCGTGTCCAAGCACCGTGCTCCTATGCCAATCGGAATGGTTGTGGAGGTTGCGATTTTCAACATGTTGAAATCTCGGCTCAACGCATACTCAAGAGTCAGGTGATTACTGAGCAATTCGCGCGAATTGCCAAGATGGATATCGTCATCGAAGTAGAAGAAGTTTCATCTCCGTTGGGATGGCGAACGCAGACCATAATCGGAAGTGATAAAACTGGAGGGGCAGGATTTTATGGCTCCAGAACAAACACAATCATTCCAATTAAGAATTGCATAGTCTTGCACCCATCAGTTGATTACCAATCAATCGCTGCGAGAAGGTGGGAGCCTGGGGCTCGTATTGAGGTAAGTGCAGCCAGCACAAAGGTTGCAAGAATAATTTCTGGAGATAGAGTTGAGGGAGACCCCATCCAAATCTATAAAGTCGCAGAGAAAACATACCAAGTGAGTCCAGGTTCATTCTGGCAGAGCAATACTGCTGCCCCAGAAGTATTGGTTGAGGCAGTAAAGGGATTTGCTAATGTGAAATCTGGCGACCATGTGATTGATTTGTATGGCGGAGTCGGACTCTTTGGGCTCGCCTTGCTGGAAACTATTGGCGACGAAGGCAGAATCGACCACGTAGAAGGAAGTAAGACTGCAACCGCAGATGCCGAGATCAATTTTGGCGGTGCTAAGAATGTGAAAATCTATACAGGAGATGTTGAAAAAATTCTTCCACGTTTCTCTTCTGCCGATGTTGTCATTCTGGATCCGCCCCGTGAAGGTGCAAAAAAGTCGGTAATTGAGAGCCTTGTTGCATGTGCACCTCGCGCAATTGTTTATGTTGCGTGTGATCCCGCAGCGCTAGCTCGAGATTCGGCCTTACTGCGTGATGCCAATTACACTCTTTCACAACTGCGTGCCTTTGACCTCTTTCCCATGACGCATCACATTGAGTGCGTTGCCCTCTTCACGCCCACTGCGGTATCTTGAGCCTATGAGTAAGAATTCGATGGGCCGAAAGCAAAATCTCACAGTTTCAGGCAAAGACTTTGAAATCTTTGATATCAGCCAAGTTGAAGGGGCAGCAAACCTTCCCTTCTCTCTCAAGATTCTTCTCGAAAACTTGTTGCGATGCGAAGATGGCGCCAATATCACCGTTGATCACATCAAAGCTCTTGCGCAGTGGGACCCCTCAATCGAGCCAGATACTGAAATTCAATTTACTCCAGCACGAGTGGTCATGCAGGACTTCACCGGAGTGCCTTGTGTTGTAGACCTGGCAACAATGCGAGAGGCAATCGTTGAGCTTGGGGGAGATGCTTCAAAGGTAAACCCATTAGCTCCAGCCGAGCTGGTAATTGATCACTCGGTGATTGCAGATGTGTTTGGTACTCGTGATTCTTTTGAACAGAACACAGATATTGAATATGAACGCAATCGTGAGCGCTACCGTTTCTTACGTTGGGGCCAGGGAGCATTCGATGAGTTCAAGGTAGTACCGCCAGGCACGGGTATCGTCCACCAAGTAAATATCGAATATCTTGCACGCGTAGTGATGACTCGAACAGTTAATGGCGTTCTTCGCGCTTATCCAGATACCGTTGTTGGAACAGATTCACATACGACAATGGTCAATGGCCTCGGAGTTCTCGGCTGGGGTGTTGGTGGAATTGAGGCCGAGGCAGCACTTCTAGGACAACCAGTGTCAATGCTGATCCCGCGTGTGGTCGGATTTAAACTCAGCGGTCAACTTCCGATAGGAACAACGGCAACAGATCTAGCGTTGACCATTACGCAAATGCTTCGTAAACATGGCGTCGTTGGAAAGTTTGTTGAGTTCTACGGCCCAGGTGTTGTGAGTGTACCTATGGCAAATCGCGTAACGATTGGCAATATGAGCCCTGAGTACGGATCAACATGTGCAATTTTCCCTATTGATGAAGAAACTTTGCGTTACCTGCGATTGACTGGACGCAAGGAAGATCAAGTTGCACTTGTAGAGGCCTATGCGAAGGTTCAAGGACTCTGGCACGATCCATCTGCATCACCGCGTTTTTCAGAACATATCGAATTAGATCTATCAACTATTGTTCCTTCGATCGCTGGTCCAAAGCGCCCTCAGGATCGAATCTCACTCTCAGACTCTAAGAGTGCATTTGAGAAAGTACTTCCAACTTATTTTACGGACAAGACGGGAAAGTCTGCATATCCGATTAAAGTGGGAGAGAGGGCGACTACCATTAAAAATGGTGATGTTGTAATTGCATCCATTACTTCCTGCACAAATACTTCTAACCCATCAGTCATGATTGGAGCGGCCCTTCTTGCAAAGAAGGCGGTCGAAAAGGGACTCACGTCAAAGCCTTGGGTGAAGACCACTTTGGCCCCAGGATCAAAGGTAGTTACTGATTATTACGATCGTGCAGGTTTGACGCATTACATGCAAGAGCTGGGCTTTCACCTTGTTGGCTACGGCTGTGTTACATGTATTGGAAACTCAGGCCCATTGCCGATTGAGATCAGCAAGGCGATTAATGAAAATGATTTGGCTGTATCCGCTGTGTTATCAGGAAATAGAAATTTCGAAGGCCGCATAAGTCCTGATGTGAAGATGAATTACCTCGCCTCCCCACCGCTAGTTGTCGCATATGCCTTGGCTGGAACTATGAACCACGATTTTGAAACTGATTCACTTGGTAATGACAAAGATGGCAACCCAGTACTTCTAAAAGATATCTGGCCATCCGCGCAGGAGATTCAGAGCGTTATTGATGAATCAATTTCCTCAGATATGTTTACCAAGGATTATGCAACAGTGTTTGAAGGGGATCATCGCTGGAAATCACTTGACACCCCGACCGGCAAGACTTTTGATTGGGATCCTCAATCAACCTATGTCCGCAAGCCACCATACTTTGAAAACATGCCGGCTCATCCAACGCCTGTAGTTGATATCAGCGGTGCTCGTGTGCTTGCCATCTTAGGAGATTCTGTAACCACCGATCACATCTCTCCAGCTGGAAACATTAAAGCCGATTCTCCAGCAGGCAAGTATTTAGAGAGCCATGGCGTAGCGCGTAATGACTTTAATTCATATGGATCTCGCCGTGGTAACCATGAAGTTATGATTAGAGGAACTTTTGCAAATATCCGCCTCAAGAACATGCTTCTTGACGGCGTTGAAGGTGGCTTCACTCGCAATTTCCTTAATGGTGGCGCACAAGAGACTATCTACGATGCTTCGATGACATACCAATCTGCCGGAGTTCCGTTAGTGATTCTCGCAGGAAAAGAGTATGGATCAGGATCTTCTCGAGATTGGGCTGCTAAAGGAACCGCACTTCTTGGCGTACGCGCAGTTATAGCAGAGAGCTTTGAACGAATTCATCGTTCAAATTTAATTGGCATGGGAGTTCTCCCCTTGCAGTTCCTTGACGGACAGACACCATCAACCTTGGGACTCAAAGGCGATGAGGTTTTTGCGATTTCAGGTATCACCGAGTTGAACTCTGGAGGAGTACCAAAAGAGGTCACTGTAAGCGCTGGCTCGATCACCTTTAACGCCAAAGTTCGCGTAGATACTCCGGGGGAGGCTGATTACTACCGACATGGTGGAATCATGCAGTTCGTCCTACGACAATTGCTCGTGTGATCTAGAATTCTTCCGTGATCGAATCCATCAAGAGCCCTGCCGATATCAAAGGGCTCAGTACCCAAGCTCTGGTTGAGCTCGCTGATGAGATTCGCGCCTTTCTTATTGAGAAGGTATCAAAATCAGGCGGCCATCTAGGTCCAAACCTCGGTGTAGTTGAACTCACCATGGCGATTCATCGCACCTTTGATTCACCTCGCGATGTGATTCTCTTTGACACAGGCCATCAATCATATGTTCACAAGATTTTGACTGGCCGAGCTGATCAGTTTGATGCTCTTCGCCGCCGTGGTGGAATCGCTGGATACCCCAATCGAGGCGAGAGCGATCACGATGTGATTGAGAATTCGCACGCATCCACTGCACTCTCCTGGGGCGATGGAATCTCTCGCGGATTTTGGCTTACCGGTCAGAAGGATCGCAACGTCGTGGTCGTTGTTGGAGATGGAGCCTTAACAGGAGGAATGTCTTGGGAAGCTCTCAACAACATTGCTGCTGCGCAAGAGAGAAATTTGATTCTCGTTGTTAACGATAATGAGCGTTCTTACTCGCCGACAATTGGTGGAGTTGCAACATATTTATCAACGCTACGACTCACGCAAGGATATGAACGCTTTCTTGATTGGGGTAAAGAAGTTTTGCATAAGACGCCAGTCGTGGGCGCTCCGATTTATGACACCCTGCACGGGATGAAAAAGGGAATTAAAGACATCATTGCCCCTCAAGGGATGTTTGAAGATTTAGGACTTAAATATCTTGGTCCAATTGATGGCCATGACTTTATTGCGTTAGAAAAAGCATTAACTCAGGCGAAGCAATTTGGTGAGCCAGTTCTACTTCATGTAATTACTGAGAAAGGTCGCGGACATAAACCAGCGATCGCAGATGAGGCAGAGAAATTCCACGCCGTAGGAATTGTTGATCCCCTTACAGGTCAGCCATTATCAAAGAGCGCACTTTCATGGACAAAGGTCTTCGCTGAAGAGCTCGTTGAAATCGGGCGAGATCGCAAAGATATAGTTGCAATCACCGCCGCTATGTTGGGGCCAACCGGCTTAGATAAATTTGCAGAGGCCTATCCTGAGCGGACAATAGATGTGGGGATCGCAGAACAGCACGCTGTCACAAGTGCTGCCGGTATGGCATTTGCTGGACTTCATCCTGTTGTTGCGATCTACTCAACATTTCTTAACCGCGCATTCGATCAATTGCTCTTAGATGTAGCTCTACATAAAGCGGGGGTCACCTTTGTCCTTGATCGCGCTGGAATCACCGGCGATGATGGACCGTCACATCACGGAATCTGGGATATGGCGTTGACTGGAATTATTCCAACTCTGAGCCTTGCCGCACCTCGTGATGGTGCTCGCCTTAAAGAGGTTCTTCGTGAGGCGGTTGAAATCAGCGATGCACCATCTGTCATTCGTTTTCCTAAAGGCGCTGTCTCGGCCGACATTCCTGCCTTTGAGCGACGTGATGGAATTGATGTTCTCTATCGTGGTGAAAGCGCAGATGTACTTCTCATCAGTGTGGGCGCTATGGCAACCATGTCAGTTGAAGCTGCTTCCCAGGCATACCGGGAAGGTGTTGGCGTCACCGTAATTGACCCACGATGGGTAAAACCTCTGCCATCGTCTTTGATCACCATGGCCGATCGCTATAAGAGTGTTGTTGTCGTGGAAGATGGAATCGCTCATGGCGGGATCGCAAGTGCCTTGTCAGAGATGTTTAGAACCGCAGGGCTCAACATTCCGATTCACTCGATCGGAGTTCCGCTTACCTTTATTGAACACTCTTCACGTGCTGAAATCTTAAGTGATCTCGGCATCACAGCGCAGAATATTGCCCGCGAAATTGTTGAGTGGTCAAGTGCTACCGCGAAGGTAGAGATGCCACTCCCGCAGGATGAAAACGTGAACCGCAGATAGCTTCGCTGATTCCTTCGCGATCTAGGAATGGCAAGATTCCACCAAGGTGCATCGGCCATCCGGCACCCATCAACATGCAGAGATCTATCTCGGCAGCAGTGGCAACAACACCCTCATCGAGCATCATGCGAGCCTCTTCGGCAAGTGCGTTGAGTGCACGTGCTCGAACTTGCTCCGCTGTTGATGGAGAGTCTCCTTTATGTACCAGTGCCAGCGCTGCAGGATTGGCAGAAATAGTTCCATCTTCTGATTTGATGTAGAAAGTCTTAATACCTTCTTTGACCATCGATTCCATTGTTGGAGAGATCCGATAACGAGGACCAAGGTTTTCATGCAAGGTCTTTGCTACGTGTAGACCTACACCTGGGCCCACGAGTCCAAGTAGCTCAAATGGCGACATCGGAAATCCGATCGAGCGCATTGCATTATCGGCAACCTCAGGAGAAGTACCTTCATCAACAGCATCAGTGATCTCGCCCATGAAGCGTGTGAGAAGACGATTTACTACAAAGCCAGGAGCATCCTTACAGATGATCATCGTCTTCTTTAACTCTTTGCCGATATTGACAGCGGTAGCTGTTGTCGCATCGTCGGTCTTTGAAGTCCGTGCTATTTCAAGCAAAGGCATGATGGCGACCGGGTTAAAGAAGTGGAAACCGACAACTCTTTCTGGATTTACAAGACCTTCACCCATCTTCTCAACTGAAAGAGACGATGTGTTTGTGGCGAGGATGCACTCGGGGGAGACGATTTTCTCAAGCTTCTTAAAGAGTTCTTGCTTGAGTGATAACTCTTCAAAGATCGCTTCGATAATGAAGTCACATCCTGCAAAGACGTTTTGATCTGACGATCCCGAAACTAGGAGAGCAAGACGTCCTGCCGATT
Organism: Candidatus Planktophila sp.; assembly: GCA_044372915.1. Classification (GTDB taxonomy): domain Bacteria; phylum Actinomycetota; class Actinomycetes; order Nanopelagicales; family Nanopelagicaceae; genus Planktophila. The sequence goes on along the minus strand of JBILRA010000005.1, from coordinate 19,660 downwards.
CTGCAGACATGCGCTTCTTCTCAACTAGCTTAGTGAGTTCATTCTTGACCCAAGTAACGCCCTTATCCGCACGTTCCTGATCAATATCGGTCATAACAACTGGACATTTAAGGTTTCTGACAAGCAAGAGTGCGAGCTGAGATGCCATCAATCCTGCACCAACGACGCCGACCTTGGTTACCTTTCGTGCCAGAGCAGCCTTAGGTGCTCCCTCTACTTTTTTACGCTTTTTCTGAATTAAATTGAAAGCATAGAGTGAAGCGCGAAGAGGATCAGACATTGTGAGATCGGCAAGTGTTTGATCTTCGGCATCAAAGCCGGCACCGCGTGATGAGGTGCGGGATGCAGCCATAAGTTCAAGTGCCTTAGTAGGGCTTGCAATTTCAGCACCACCGAATTTCTTGAGTGCAATGGCACGACCATGCGCAAGAGCTGGTTCCCACGCAGGATCTGAAGAATAGTCTTTTCTCTCTACGACAGTTTTACCTGAGAGAACTGCGGCTGCAAAAGAGATGGATTTCTCTAGGAAATCAGCAGGCTCAAAGACGCTATCAACAACTCCGAGTGCGAGTGCATCTTTAGCTTTCATCATTGTGTTGTTATTGAGTGCGTTAGCGATAATTACTTGAACAGCCTTTTCTGGTCCGATGAGCTGCGGAAGTATTGTTGCCCCACCCCACCCAGGGACAAGGCCCAAGAAGACTTCTGGTAGACCGGTGAAGGCTGTCGCTGAGAGAGTGCGGTACTTGCAGTGAAGACCGACCTCTAGTCCGCCACCGAGTGCTAGTCCATTGATGAATGCAAAAGTTGGTATCCCACATTCATCGAGACGACGAAAAACATCGTGACCGAGTTTTCCTATAGCTACCGCCTGATCGCGTTCATTTAAAAATGAGAGAGCAGATAAATCAGCGCCAGCGGCAAAGATAAATGGCTTACCTGTTATGCCTATTGCCACTGGTTTACGTGAAATCGCTTCTGTAATTGCAGCATCTAGTGCTATCAAAGATTGCGGCCCAAATGTATTGGGGCGGGTGTGATCATGACCGTTATCCAAAGTGATCAAAGCGAGTACACCTGTTGCGCCAAAGGCAGTCAAATCAACATCTCTGACTAATGCGTTGGTTACAACTTCTTCTGGTGCGCCTTCTGGAAGAGTAATTGTTGTCATGAGTTATGCCTTCTTTCCAAAGTGTGGGTTTTCCCAAATAACGGTTCCACCCATGCCAAGTCCAATACACATGGTGGTAATTCCATATCGAACCTCTGGCTTCTCTTCAAAGGTACGAGCAAGATTGAGCATCAAACGAATTCCTGATGAGGCCAGCGGGTGACCCACTGCGATTGCTCCACCAAATGGATTGACGCGGGGATCGTCGTCAGCAATTCCAAAGTGATCCAAGAACGCAAGAACTTGAATGGCAAAAGCTTCATTGACTTCAAAAGCCCCAATATCTTCAATGGATAGACCTGCCTTAGCAAGGGCTTTGATTGTTGCCGGGACTGGGCCATATCCCATCACCTCTGGTTCCACGCCCGCGAAAGCGAATGTAACAAGACGCGCTTTTACCGGAAGGCCAAGGGCGATCGCTTTCTCTTCACTGGCAAGAATTGCAGCAGTTGCACCATCGTTAAGGCCGGATGAGTTTCCTGCGGTGACGCGACCTGCCGCACGGAAGGGAGTCTTGAGTGTTGCAAGACCTTCCAGAGTTGTAGTCGGGCGTGGTGGTTCATCTACTGTTGCAATACCCCAACCGAGGTCGGCGCTCCGTGCAGCTGTTGGAATGAGATCGCGCTGGATCTTTCCCTCTTGATACGCCTTTGCCGTCTTCATCTGTGAAGCAAGAGCAAAAGCATCTGCTCTCTCTTTTGTTAAATGTGGAAAGCGATCATGAAGTCGCTCCGCCGTTGCTCCCATTGCAAGTGCATCTTGTTCAACAATGCGTTCTGCAAGAAAACGAGGGTTGGGATCAAGACCATCACCGATGGGATGGTTACCCATATGCTCAACACCACCTGCAATAGCAATCTCATTTGCACCCATTGCAATTGATGCAGCAAGAGTGGTCACCGATGTCATTGCACCTGCGCACCAACGGTCAACTGAATATCCCGGAACAGTGTTGGGTAGTCCGGCAAGAAGTGATGCGCTACGCCCTAAGTTCATTCCTTGATCACCAGTTTGAGTTGCAGCAGCAATGGCGACATCATCAATCTGATCAAGCGGTAATTGTGGATTGCGCTCAAGGAGACCGCGCATCGCTCGGACCATAAGGTCATCGGCGCGAGTACCAGCGTAGAGTGAGCCAGCTTTTCCAAAGGGAGTACGAACAGCATCGACTAGAACTACGGAGGTCAGTAGATCGCGTGGGTGTGTAGTCATGGGATGAGCCCTCTTTCAGTGTTGAGGTTTCAAGGCTACCCGTGGGTAGGCAAATGTGCCATCAACCTGGCGCTTGTGACAGGAATTACGCAACACTTATGTTGCGTAATTCAGCAGGCTGGCTTAAGGTCAGGGTATGCGCGTAAAAACTACCTCTTCCCTGCTTCTCGCTCTCGCCACCACACTTGTGCTTGCTGGTTGTTCAACCTCTACCGTCCAGGAGAGCAGCAGTACAGAGCTCACGATCTACTCTGGCCGCTCTGAAGAATTCATTGCTCCTTTTTTCACCGCGTGGGAAGAACAGACTGGCATCACTCTGAACATTCGTTATGCCGACTCCGCTGAACTCGCTGCGCAGATTCGTGAGGAAGGGTCAAACTCCCCGGCAGATATTTTCTTGGCCCAAGATGCCGGATCACTGGGGGCAGTCTCACGAGCTGGACTCTTTACGCCGCTAGGTGAACAGGTTGGCGCTGAAATTCAAAGTCAATACATCGCAGCCGACCGAAGCTGGATTGGCGTAACTGGGCGTGCTCGCGTCTTTGCCTATAACCCAACACTTGTAAATGAATTACCACAATCAATCAGCGACCTTGGAAAGCCGGCATATAAATCAAAGCTAGGTATTGCACCAACCAACGCTTCTTTCCAAGCTTTCGTTACTGCGATGTTAAATGAAAAAGGTGAGGACTTCACTCAACAGTGGTTGGAATCCTTAGTCAAGAACGATGTCCAGATTTTTGCAAAAAACAGTGCGATTGTTGAAGCAATTGACACTGGAAAGATCTCGATTGGACTCGTTAATCACTATTACACATGGGAAGTCAGCCAAGGGTTAGGCCGGACAATTAATGCAGAGAATGGATTCTTTGCAAGCGGTGATCTGGGAAATATGATTAACGTATCGGGTGCTGGAATATTGAAATCTAGCAAGAAATACGCAGCTGCTGAAGATCTAATTATCTATCTGACATCACAGGGCGTACAAAGCACATTTGTATCCCAGACCCATGAATACTCTCTCATCGCCAATCAAACCCCTCCGGCCGGATTGCCTGCCCTTAACACGATCGGCTCTCCAGCAGTTGATCTTGAAAGTCTTGCCGACATTGAAAAAACGCAAGAACTCTTGATCAAAGTCGGACTGCTTTAGATTTCATGGTTGATACACTAATTAAAGAAGAGAAAACTAGCCCTGGCTTAATCTTGGCTTCTTTGTTAGTCCTTGTTCTTACCTTTATCCCACTTTTCTATCTTGTAATTCGAGCAGCAGAGAAGCCAGCGAGCGAGATGGCAGATTTGATATTCCGCTCAAGAACGCTCGAGATCCTTGCGACGACCGCGATCATCTTGGTTGCAGTCGTTCTCATCAATGTGCTTCTCGGGACTCTCATCGCGTCAGGAATTCATTTTGTACGCTTGCCTTACGCTCATTTACTGATTATTCCAATGATCTTGCCGCTTGCCATTCCATCGTATGTATTCACATACACATGGATAGCTCTGGTCCCAGATTTGTCCGGAATCTTTGGAGCTATCTTCATTTTGGTCTTAACCACCCTGCCGTACATGATGCTCTCAGTTGTCATCGCGCTTCGACGATTAGATTCTGGACTCATTGAAGTCGCACGAACCCTAGGCCTTTCAAAGCTCTCCATTCTCTTGAGAGTAGTTATTCCTCAGATTAAGGGAGCAATTAGTGCGGGTTCGCTCTTGTCCGGACTTTATGTTCTCAGTGACTTTGGAGCTGTATCGCTACTCAATGTCACAACTCTTACAGTCTCTATTCAAAATCTCTTTAAATCAACCTATGATCGGAGCGGCGCAGCGATAATGGCGCTCCTACTTGTGGCAGCTTCAACAGTATTCATCGCCATGGAGTCCGGGCTTAAACGTAGACAATCCACTGAAAGTGCGACCAGGCGTACTGGAACCAAACATTTACGGATTAGTAATCCAACGGCAAAGATCTCTCTCTTAGTTCTCGTGAGTGGCTACACAGCCGTGGGTGTTCTTGCACCGGTCTGTGTTCTGCTCTCGAGATTCTTTTCAAATAGTTCACCCATAGAGTGGAGTGAACTATTCTCAGCAGCACTATCTACAGTAACGATGGCGGGTCTAGGTGCCGTCCTCGCCCTACTCTTCTCAATACCTGTCGGAATGCTCGTTGCACAGGGAAATACCAGGCTGGCCTTGTTTTCTGAGAAAGCCGTCTTGATCTCGCACGCACTTCCAGGTGTCGTCATTGGACTAGCTCTTGTCTCACTTGGCTCCAAATTAGGTCCACTGTACCAATCTGTTGGTTTACTCGCATTTGCCTATGCAATTTTATTTCTTGCAAAGTCAGTTGCAGCAATGTCTCATTCTTTACAGTTGGTTGCTCCTTCAGTGAAAGAGGCTGCTGCTACTTTAGGCAAGAATAGAAGCGAGATTGCCCGAACGGTTACCTTTCCAATTGCTTTTCCCAGTATTGCCCTTGGCACTCTTCTAGTCTTTCTTACCGCTATGAAAGAATTGCCAGCCACACTCATGCTTCGCCCAATCGGAATGGAAACTCTGGCTACCCAAGTCTGGAGTTATGCAGCAGTAAGCAAATTTAATGAGGCCGCACCATATGCGTTACTCTTAATCATTATTGCTGCTGTGCCGACATTTTTGCTGAGTCTTCCACGCGAAGCTCTCGATAGATCCAAAAGCAGTGTTCGTGATCTACAGTTAGGAGAATCTCGATGACATCCCTCGAGGTATCTCATCTGGATGTAAAATTTGGAGATCGAAAGGTCATCTCCAATCTCTCCTTCTCCCTTAAATCCGGTGAAATTGCATCACTACTCGGCCCTTCCGGCTGCGGAAAAACCACTCTATTGAGAGCCATTGCGGGCTTACTGACTCCAAGTGGTGGCACGATTCGCTTGGGCACCCAATTGATAGGCCTGTCATCACTTTCATTGGCACCGCATAAAAGGTCAACTGGATATGTTCCACAACAAGGAGCGCTCTTTCCGCACCTAAACGTTTCCCGCAATATTGCTTTTGGCGTGGATCGCAAAAAATTCAGTGACGTAGAGATTTCTGACCGTACCTCTGACATGCTCGAACTTATTGGGATGTCAGGTTACGAAGATGTGATGCCCTCCGAATTATCAGGAGGACAACAGACTCGAGTTGCACTTGCCAGAGCACTGGCGATCAAGCCGAAGATGGTTCTACTTGATGAACCATTTTCAGCCTTAGATGCCCATCTGCGAAGTGAATTACGTAGCGATGTGATTGCACTTCTACGTAGCCAAGGCGCTACCGCAATATTGGTAACCCATGATCGCGAAGAAGCACTGGTGGCTTCAGATAAAGTGATCTTGATGCGTGACGGGGCGATCGCACAGGATGGCTCACCAGAAGATGTTTATGAAAATCCAACATCACCTGAAATCGCAGTGAGCACTGGCGATGCAATGATTCTTCCAGCTCAACAGAGTGAAGATGGCGAAGTGTTTTACCCTCTCCAAGAGTTCGAGAAGTTAAAGAATTCAGGAGTCAATGGCTATGTGGTTATTCGCCCTGAAGAGATAGCGGTATCCGAGCAGGGAAAGCCTGGGATGCAAGGAAAACTTATCTCCCTTGATTACTTCGGCCACGATGCAATGCTCACTTTTTCCTTAGGTCACACAGCAGAGGTGATTAAGGTCAGAGTTGCCGGACATTCAGGTTATGTAGTTGGAGAAACCCTTACCCTTAATCACGAGGGTCCTATCCGTTTCTTTAAGCAGTAATTCTTTTAACCTTCTTCGCCTTTTTCATTCTCTTCCGCAGGAGCTTGTTCTTGGATGATCAACGGTTCCGTCTCAAGTAGCGCAGCTTCCAAAATCGGAGTCACGATATCAATCTGCCATCGTCTAGCGCCTAAATCTATAAGAGCGCTATCCACTTTGCCTTGTGGATTACTCCAACAGATGCGACGAACGTATTCAGGTGAGATGAGATTTTCAAGGGGGAGTGCGAGTTCCTGGGCGCGAAGGTGTAAATTCTGTTTTGCATGACTGAGCGCTGCATAGCGAAGAGGATATTTCTCTCTCCAGACTTTTACAGGTGGAAGTGCATCACTTTCGGCGCGCACGGGAGGCAATTCATCTTCTGCCAGATTTTGGGCAGCGACAATGCAAGAGATCCAGCGAGTGTGGTGCTCCAGCCAGCGGGCACGCAAACCGATAGGGCGAAGTATTTTCTCGAGCGCTTTCTTGGATTCAATCTTCGTATCTTCATTGATTGAAAGAGCGATTGCAGAAATTGCAGCATCAGAGAGCAGACGACCTGGAGAGATATCGAGCTCTGCGGCAAGTGCTATTCGAGATTCCCATAAGCTCTTTACGACCGCTAGTTGACGTCGTTTTTTTATTTGATGCATCCCTGATGTTCGCCGCCACGGATCAACTCGTGGTGGTGCTGGTGGCGCTTTCAAAATTGCAGCAAACTCTTCTTCTGCCCAATGAGATTTACCCGCAGCCTCTAGAAGTGCATCAATCTCATCGCGCAGTTCGACTAGGAGTTCAACATCAAGGGCGGCGTAATTGAGCCAGTCAGTGGGCAATGGTCGCATAGACCAATCAACGGCTGAGTGTTCTTTGGCCAGAAGTACTCCTAATAGTGACTCCAAAAGTGGACCTAATCCAACTCGAGGTAACCCAGCCAAACGGCCACCTAACTCTGTATCAAAGAGTCTGACAGGATTTATTCCGAGCTCACGAAGACATGGAAGATCTTGGGTGCTCGCGTGAAGAATAACTTCGTTGGTGGCAAGAAGCTCATCGAGTTGCCTGAATAAATGATGCCCGGGGCCAAATGGAATGGGATCGATCAGGTGCAACCCGCCCCCCTCACGAGCAATTTGAATCAGATATGCACGAGCACTAAATTTGTAGCCACTTGCTCTTTCAGCATCTAGGGCGAAAGGTCCTGCACCTTGAGCCAATAACACTAGCGCTCTCTCGAACGACTCCTCGGTATCAACTACATCTGGCAAACCTTCCGCAGGAGCCAATAGGGGAGTCGCAGAGATAGCTTCTTCATCTGTCACAAATGGATTTCACTATCTGCGAGGAGTTTTAATTGTTGAGATTCCATCGATTACCGGTGGAAGAAAGGAAATCTCTGCAATGAGATTGCACCACGACATCACGTGACTGAGCAATGTGATGCCAGGATCCGATCCCTTGGGAATGACAGGCGTCCAGGATGCTCGAATTTCAATTTCAGATTCGTTATTTCGCGGAGATAGCTTGCCAAAGGAAGCGCTGGAGACACGAGTGACCGTTCCAGATGGTGAATTGTAGGAGCAGCCAGCGTTATCCAGGGATGTAAGCAACCAATTCCAACCAACTTCGGGTAGTAATGGATCTTCTTGCATTGCGGCATCAACATCAGCGCTCACAAAAGTGACACAGCGGAATTCACCATCCCATGTGTCCTGCCCACCTGGTTCATGCAGGAGGACAAATCTTCCTGTAGCAACATCATCTTCTGCATCACCCAAAAGTCCATTTGTTACATCTGCAGTAAAGGCAAAGGAGTATGTAGCAAGTTTCTGCGGGGGCGGAACTTCTTCAAGAATGATTTCGTTGCGTGGAGTTGCTGTTCGTAGGACGTCTAGCAGTCGATTGAAAGCTGCTGTCTCCATTGCTTTATTCTAAATTGCACAGTGGTGAGCATGCGGGAGGCTTGCCCAGAAGTAGGCTATCTTCTGCTTCATGGCAGCCCTATTGGCATTGATCTCAAGTGGAATGTGGGGTGCTGCCGATTATCATGCAGGGAATCTAAGTAAGAAGTTCCCACCCACCGCCGTCCTTTCTGTTACCCAGATTATTGGATTGATATTCGGCCTCACACTTGCAATCGCTACCGGTGCCTTTGATGCCAAAGCACTTGGCGAAGGTGGTTATCTTGTTCCAGGAATCGTTGCAGGCCTTGCCGGCTATGTTGGACTAATTTGTTTGTATCGTGCTCTTGCAACTGGTCGAATGGGTGTTGTCTCGCCAATTAGTGCAATGAGCGGCGTTGTGCCAGTTCTCTATGCACTCATCTTTCTTGGAGAGCGATTCGGTGCGCTAGTAACAATTGGAGTCATCTTTGCTCTTCTTGGTGCGTTCTTAGCGAGCGGTCCAGAACTCTCGCAAGGCTTTCCTTTAAAGCCGGTCTTTTTAGCACTAGGTGCAGCACTTGGTTTTGGTACTGCTCTCACATTTATGGCGCAAGGTTCTGAGTCAAGTGCGCTTATGACCATGGTATCTATGCGTGCGGCTACGCTCGTGATAAGCGTTGGAATTCTCATCCGATTACGAGGAACTGGCGGAATGGGTAGAAGTCATATCGGACTTCTCTTATTTATTGGAGTGGCTGACTTCACCGCAAACTTGATTCTCGGTATCGCAACAACACAGGGTCTTGTTTCTCTTGCGATGGTTCTTGGCTCTCTCTACCCAATTATGACGGCGCTGTTGGCATTTGTATTTCTTAAGGAACGACTACACCGCGTTCAATATGTAGGAATTGCATCAGCCGTTCTTGGTGTAGCGATGATCGCAGCCTTTGCCTGAAAGATTTAACGGACTGCGGTGTAGAAGGTAGTTTCCCCTTCGCTCTCACTTGTTACCTGCGAAAAGTGAGAGAGCATCTTTTGAATATCAATTCGATCTTCGCCGCCGCTCACCTTCGTTACGCTAAGTTCTAGTCGATCAATTATGTTGAGGGCTAGCAGCTCGAGAATGATCGAAGTTCCCGCTTCGATCAGAATAGTTGGACCAAAGAGTCGCTGTGCTCTCTGGATAGCCTCACTTGGGGATGCATTCCACCAGTAAGCCTGACGGTTATCTGCCAATGCATTAATCATCGAGGTAGAGATGACCACGACTGGAACAGGGGTCTTGCGGTAAGGCTCACTGCGCGCGGTGTTTCCGCCAATCAGAATTGCGTCAACATGCCTTCTTCGTTCAAGAAAGCGCGCTCTATCGAGAGTGGAAGTGACCCCACGAGAAGTTCCATCTTTTGAGGTACTGCCATCACTGCCAACGACAAGCGTTGCGATGATGTGTCCAGACCTTGTGCTGGGGCTCATCTGGTTGCTCATGGCCCCGAGATTATCGCCAGAGGGCTCTTTATCCCGTAGATCACATTCTGCGCCACGCTTACAGGGTGAGAATCAAGGATTTTCACAGGCTTTTGCCCCACTTTTGAGTTGAGGGTGTGCGTACTGGCAAGTTAGCCTTGCCGGATGAGATTCAGGGCAGGCTCGGCGATCGCTCTTGCGACCACGATGGCTTTTGGGCTATTGCTGGTAGCGCCATCGGCATCGGCTGATCAAACTCTGGCACAGATCCAGGCCAAGGTCCGTGCCTTGGAGGAAGAGGCGACAGCTGCGGCCGAAGGGGCTCAAGAGGCGAAGGTGCAGTTGGCCTCTCTGCAAAAACAGCTCGCAGGAATCCAAGCGGCAGAGGCTGCCCAAGGTAAGACCGTCGATTCTCTTTCGCGCTCACTTGGAGTGATTGCAATTGAGCAGTATAAAAATGGTGGATTGGGTCAGAGCCTAGAACTCCTCTTTTCAAGTGATCCAAGCCTCTACCTCTCAGCTGCCGGCTCTTTGGAGTCAATCACCCGAAGTAAAACCACTCAACTACGGAAGTTTGAGGCGGCTAAACAAAGGCTCACGGCAACATCTCTTACGGTAAATGACAAATTAGCTCTCGTCACCGCTGCACAGAAGCGACTTGAAGCTCAGTCTGCAAAAGCTGCTTCAAAACTTAAAGAGGCAGAGAAGATTCTTGCAAAACTAAAGAAAGAAGATCGTGAACGCCTTGCCCGTCTTGCTGCGCAAGAAGAAGATGCCGACCAGAAGCGCTCGCTAGCTGAAGCAAAGTCTGCCAAGGCCGTATCTGGGCGAGCAGGTGTTGCGCTGAAGTTTGCATTTGCTCAGATCGGTGATCGTTACGTTTTTGGTGCGGCAGGAATGCAGTACTGGGATTGCTCTGGATTGACCATGAGAGCATTTCGTACAGCGGGTGTATCGCTCCCACATTCATCGGCTGCACAATCGCGCATGGGTAAACCTGTATCGAGGAGTCAGCTCAAGCCAGGTGATCTCGTATTTTTTGGACGCCCAGTTTCCCACGTAGGCATTTATGTAGGTGGAGGAAAGATGGTTCATGCTCCTCGAACAGGTTCTCGAGTGAAAATTGCATCCGCCAGCAACTTGGGCAATAAGCCTTATGTTGGGGCACGCCGTTTCTAGTGGAGAAAATTCTCTGCATCACAAATGACTTTGGGCCACGAGCTGGTGGCATTGAAACTTTCGTCATTGGACTTATCGAACGGCTCCCTAGAAATTCCGTGATTGTCTATACAAGTGCGCAGGACAGTAGCCAGGAGTATGACCGAAAGTGGCGAGAAGATTATGGCGTTGAAGTAATTAGAGATAAGGCACGGATTCTTCTGCCGACTCCCGGAGTTGCCTACTGCATCAGATCTATCATTCGAGATCGCAACATAAAAATTGCTTTTTTCGGAGCCGCCGCGCCTCTTGCCTTGCTTTCTCCCACCCTTCGTCGCGCAGGAATCGAGAAAATCGTTGCGTTGACTCACGGACATGAAGTGTGGTGGTCAAAAGTATGGCCATTTAGCTGGGCAATGAAATTCATTGCTCGCAAAGTTGATCACCTCACCTACCTAGGTGAGTTCACGCGTCGAGCGATCTCTGGAACAATCAGTGGCACCGCTCAAAAGCAGATGGTGAAGATAGCGCCTGGAATCGATACCGATCACTTTGTCCCGGTTGATTCAACAGAACTCAAGAGAGCTTTAGGGCTTGCTGATAAGAGAGTAATTGTCAGTGTGGGTCGACTTGTTCATCGCAAAGGTCAAGACACATTGATTGAAGCGATGCCGCACATTCTTAACAAAATTTCAGATGCGCATCTTCTTCTTATTGGCGAAGGCCCCTATCGCCAATATTTAGAAAAGAGAGTTAAAGATCTTGAGATAGATGGTCACGTCACCTTCATTGGTCGCATCACGTATTCAGAACTTCCGCGCTATATCTGCGTTGGAGAAGTGTTTGCCATGCCCTCTCGTTCACGGCTTGCCGGATTAGAAGTCGAAGGGCTCGGAATTGTTTACCTTGAAGCAAGTGCATGCGGACTCCCAGTCATTGCCGGCAATTCTGGGGGAGCACCCGATGCTGTGATTGAAGGTGTCACTGGGCTCGTCATAGATGGCAGAGACCGACTTGCCGTTGCACAATCCGTGGAACACCTCATGCTTCATCCAGATTTAGCTACAGAGATGGGGTTACAGGGTCGAGCATGGACCTTAGATCAATGGCGCTGGGAGTTGTGGTCCAAGAGATTTACAGAGTTGCTTAAATCAACCCCATAGCTTTTGCACGGACCACTGCACTGTGACGTGAATGCGCATCCAGCTTTCGATAGATTGATGAAATATGAGTCTTAATAGTTGAGTGTGAGATAAACATTGTCCTAGCAATATCTGAGATGCTCATCGCGCCTGCCAAGTAATTTACGACTGTAATCTCTCGTGGCGATAGGACCAACGCATTCTTCTTACGCAGTAATAGTTCGATGGCTCTGTCGCTGGTAAATGTTGAAGGGTGTAAGAGCGCCGTATGGATTGCTCCAATAAGGAGCTCGATTCCTGCCGCCTTAGAGATAAACCCTTGCGCCCCTGCCTTTGCCGACGCTGCAATCAGTTCGAGCTCATCGTTAAGACTTAGAACAATAATGATGATCGAAGCTGACTGTTCTCGAGCCCATTGAATGATTTCCAGCCCATTGCCATCGGGTAGGTTTATATCAACTGTAATTACCTGAGGGTTGTGTAACGCGATCATTGCAATTGCTTCTTTAGTTGAGCCAGCTTCGGCGATGCAGCTAAAACCCGCGGCCGTGAGTGACTTGATGATTCCTATCCGCACCAGTGGATGATCATCGATAACTAGCACGGTGCGCTTCATAAAGTGATCGTGACTGTGGTTCCCTTTTTTCCGCTATCTAATGTAAAGATCGCGCCATAGCTTTCAACGCGTTCAATACAACCTAGAAGTCCGTAACGACCATCACTCACCTTTGCGCCGCCCGATCCATTATCTTGAATTGTAACCACCGATTTATTCTTCTCAGTTGCAAAAGAAAGTTGAATCTGGGTAGCCCCAGAGTGGGTGACCGCATTTCGCAGGAGTTCTGGAATCACCTGCAGTAAGAGAATGTGAGCCGCTTCATCACAGACCCATCTCTCTGATCCAATTGTGATGATTGGGGAGATGGTTGAGGCGATCAGTTCAATCTCATCCCAGAAATCACCACTCGTGCGCAGATCAAAGATCTCGTTGCGCACCGAGACGATAAGAGCTGAAAGATCATGGCGGACCGACCGGATCTCATGGCGCACAGAGGAAGGCGTCGCAGGCTCGGCCAGAATCAGGTCGAGGTGGTAGCCAAGGGCGATGAGATCTTGTGCGATCCCGTCATGAATCTCTTGGGCAATCGCGATCCTAGCCGATTGCGCCACGATGAGATCTACCTCTTATTCTTTGATGTAAAGGTCATCAATTTCCTTAGCGTATTGGGCGGCAACTACGTGACGCTTGACCGACAACTTTGCAGTCAGGTGTCCGCCGGCAATAGTGAAATCTTCGCCAAGGATTGTGAACTTTCGGATTGATTCAGCCTTACTTACAGCCTTATTGGCTTCATCAACCGCAGTTTGAATAACTGCAATCAAATCTGGATCGTGTCGCAGAGTTTCAATTGTTGCTCCATCTTTCTTATGGGCTGCAATCCATCCCTTAGACATTTCAGCGTCAATGGTGATAAGTGCTGCAATAAATGGCTTATTGTCGCCCACGACCATGCATTGGCTAACAAGTGGATGCGCACGAAGGCGATCTTCCAGTACGGCAGGTGCTACGTTCTTTCCACCTGCTGTAACAATGAGTTCCTTCTTACGTCCAACAATGTAGAGGAATCCATTTTCGTCGAGCTTTCCTAAGTCACCAGATCTAAACCATCGATCGTTATCAAAGACTTCATTATTGGCCTCATCGTTCTGCCAGTAGCCTCTCATCACAATTGGGCCCTTAATGAGTACTTCACCGTCCTCGGCAATTTGTACTGACGTTCCTGGAATTGGTCGTCCGACTGATCCAATTTTTATATGACCCGTGATGTTGAGCGTAGCTCCGGCAGTTGTTTCAGTTAATCCGTAACCTTCATAAATAGTTACACCTGCTCCTCGGAAGAAGTGGCCGAGACGGGCACCCAGCGGTGCTCCACCCGAGATTGCTGCCTCAACAGCTCCACCCAACGTTGTGCGAATTTTTGAAAAGACTAACTTATCAAAGAGTGCATGCTTAAATGAAAGCATCGGCTTGAACTTCTTGGCATCAATATTCTCGCTGTAGGCGATTGCAACTTCGGCCGCTTTTCTAAAGATATTTCCTTTACCTGCAGCTTCTGCCTTCGCTTCTGCACCGTTATAAACCTTTTCAAATATTCGAGGAACAGCGAGAACGAACGTTGGTTTGAACGACTGTAGATCGGGTAAAAGTCGTCCTACAGGATCACTGCAATGAGCTAAGTGAAGTCCAGCAGTGATTGCACCGATTTGAACCATACGACCAAAGACGTGGGCTACAGGTAAGAAAAGAAGTGTTGAGCCACCAGGCTTGAGGAACAAGTCAGAGGCACCTTGTACGACGTTTCCACACTCAGCGAGGAAGTTACCGTGTGTGAGGCTCACACCCTTTGGTCGCCCCGTAGTTCCTGATGTGTAGATTAGCGTTGCCAAAGTATCAGGAGTTAAAGAGTTACGACGTCGATCAATTTCATCATCGCTTACGCCCGCTCCAGCTTTTGCAAGCACTGAAAGGACATCATCAGTCATCGTCCATACATGCTTGGTATGTCCAGGCAGAACGGTCTGAACAAGCTCTTTATGAGTTGGTGTTTCAACAATAATTCCTACAGAGCCTGAGTCACTTAGAATCCAATCTACTTGCTCAGCAGATGATGTTTCGTAAATTGGTACTACGCATCCACCCGCAAACCAAATTGCGAAGTCAAGGATCGTCCACTCATAACGAGTACGAGCCATAATCGCGACGCGGTCACCGACATTTATTCCTGCGGCAACAAGCCCTTTTGCAGTGGCACGCACCTCTGCTTCAACTTCACGTGCAGTAACTGGCTGCCATCCATCACCGAGCGGTCGGGACATAATGACTCGCTCTGGCTCAAACCATGCGCGATGTGCAATGAGTTCGGTGAGGTTTCCCTCAGTGGCAGCAGGGACGAGTGGATCTACGGAGTAAGTTGTCATGGGCAAACGCTAGCGCTGGATTGGTAAAAATGGGAGATCCCAGAAAGGGATTTCTCAAGGTAGCCTTGGCCCCATGAGCGATATGAGCAGATCAACGGTAGTTATTGAAGCGTCAATGAGTCAGGTAACGGAGGTGCTCTTGGATCTCGAGAAGTACCCCGAGTGGTCGGATTCTATAACAAAAGTCAAAATTACCGAGCGCGATGAACTAGGTCGTGCCACTGGCGTGACCATGACTATCAGTGCTGGAGCGGTCAAAGATGATGTTTCACTTACATACAACTGGGACGGCGCACCTGAACGCGTGGAGTTTGAATTAGAAGATGCAAACATGTTGACCAAGATGGATGGTGCATACATTGTTAGGGATCTCGGAGATGAAACCGAAGTCACCTATGAACTCTCTGTTGGACTTTCCATGCCTATCCCTCAAATGATGATTACAAAACAAGAGAAAACAACGATCGATCAAACTCTTTCACAATTAAAAGAGCACTGCGAAGCATAATAATCGATATGACCTACACAATCGGCATTGATGTCGGGGGAACAAAAGTTCTTGGCGGTGTAGTAGATACCTCTGGAAAAATTCTCGTCGATGCGCGGCGCGATACTCCTCGTGAGGGGGGCCAAGCACTCACTTCGGCAATAGCCGAAGTCGCGCGGGAGTTGATGGGCAAGTACTCCGTTGATTCAGTGGGAATTTCAGCTGCTGGTTTTGTTTCATCCGATAGAAAGACAATGCTTGCAACGCCAAATATTGCAGGATGGAATGGCGTTGATCTCGATGCTCAGTTGACTCAACTCATTGGATTACCTGTTGTCATCGAAAATGATGCAAATGCCGCGGCATGGGGTGAAGCAACCTTTGGTTCCGGGCAAGGCCATGACAATCTTTTGATTGTGACCGTTGGAACTGGAATCGGCGGTGGAATAGTTCTCAATGGCAATCTCTATCGTGGTGGATTTGGTACAGCGGCAGAGATTGGACATATGCGAGTAGTGCCCGAGGGGCATCTTTGTGGGTGCGGTGCGCGTGGATGCTTTGAGCAATATGCAAGTGGAAGCGCCTTAATGCGACATGCAAGGGAAGCAATAAGTGCTACCCCAGAGCTGGCACGTAACTTACTCTCGCTCGGAAATGGAACTCTCGATGGGCTTACCGGCAAGCACATTACTGAGGCAGCGCAAGCTGGGGACGCAGTCGCGCTAGCTGCATTTAATACAACTGCTCACTACCTAGGTGCCGGGATCGCCTCATTAAGTGTGATTCTTGATCCCACCCGCATTGTTATAGGTGGGGGAGTTGTTGATGCAGGTGAGATTCTTCTTGAGCCGACACGTCAGTCATTAATTCGACATATGCCTTTTGCGGGAAAGCATCCATACCCAGATATCGTTCCGGCGCAGTTGGGTAACGAGGCAGGGCTCGTCGGCGTTGCAGATCTTGCGCGACTATAGATTTCTTGCTCGAATAAAAGAGAAGTAGTACCACTTAGCGTTCGCTAGGGTAGATAAGTCCTATTTGTCTTCTCACTTCATCTAGTGATTCCATGATGAGAACAGATTCATCGGGAGGTAATATCTTTGAACTCTTTTCACCACTTCGAACTACTCTCTCAAATTCAAGCGCCTGCTCTCGAAGACCATGGCCCTTGTAGTTATTTGGATACTCTGTTGTGGCCCCATCATGCATGACAACTCTCATGGAGGTAGGGCTGTAGAAGGTGCGATCTATCTCAATTTTGCCTAGAGTCCCACTGATCGTTGCTCGACACGATGTTGATGCCATCATATTTGAGGTTAGGATTGCTTGCGCTCCGCTCGCGTAATCAAAGATTACTGTTGAGCTTGCATCAACACCCTTATCGGTAAAGGTAGCCGAGGCTGTGATCTTTTTCGGAACACCAAGAACCATGTGTGCAAACGAGATCGGGTAAATACCTAGATCAAGGAGTGCGCCACCACCTAGTGAAGGTTCCCAATGTCGTGGATTGGCGTAATCGGAGAGACGCTGCCCGTGGTCTGCTTCAAGAGCCCAGATATCACCAAGGATTCCAGATGCAATAATCTCGCGCACCTTATGCATGTGGGGAAGGAATCGTGCCCACATTGCCTCCATGATCGCAACGCTATTTGCCTCAGCAGCAACCTTTAACTCTCGTGCTTCTGCCGCGTTTATCGTAAATGGCTTTTCGCATAAGACCGGCTTGCCGGCGTTTAGAGCTAACAGGGCGCTACTCACATGAAATGGATGGGGCGCTGCGATGTAGATTGCATCCAGAGTTGGGTCTGCAACAAGATCTTCATAACGCTGATACGCACGGCAACCTGGAAACTCTGCAGCAAAGTTGTCAGCATTTTCTTGCGAGCGCGAGCCGACAGCTGCAATGATGTGATTATTTATATATGAGAGATCGCGCGCGAATGCTTGCGCTATCCCACCGGTTGCAAGGATTCCCCACCTAAATTCTCTACTCATATCTGTGCTCCATCATCATCAAGATCAGTGTTATCCCTTGGTGGATTATCTTTCCACTTCTTAAATGCTTTCAATGCATCTTTGATTGATGAGAGGAAATGCATCTTCTCTGGCTTGGGTGGAGTAAAGCCTTCGCTGTCTTCTCTTGCTGAGATGGAGTCGAGATAATCGGTGGGAGCGCTCTGATCAAGAGAAAGACCAGAAACAAGAGCGTGAAACTTGTCATCCATGAGATCTTGGTCATCTTCACCTGGGTTTTGGTCTGGTTTTGAGTCATCAGAGGTTGTTGCCATGCTTTATATTCGCATAAACTGAACCGATTGAGTAGAAAGGGGATAAATTATGAGTATGAACAATCTGCCCTATGGCACTTTGCGTGCGTTCTTAACGCCATTCCTCATGATTCTCTTTCGCCCCAAGGTGAAGGGGTTACGCAATGTCCCTGGTTCAGGCCCCTTGATCATCGCCTCAAATCACCTTTCTTTCAGCGATTCGATCTTTATGCCACTTGTAGTTCCGCGCAAGGTTACCTTTCTCGCCAAGAGTGAGTACTTCACATCCCCAGGCCCTAAAGGCTTCATTAAGAAGTTAACATTTATCGCTTTGGGCCAAGTCCCCGTCGATCGCTCCGGTGGGCGCAGAAGCGAAGCAGCTCTCATCACAGGTCTCCAAGTCTTATCTGAGGGAAAGTGTCTGGGAATTTATCCAGAGGGCACCCGCTCACCTGACGGACGTTTATATCGAGGACGTACTGGAATTGCTCGACTTGCCATCGAATCAGGTGCACCCGTAATTCCCGTCGCGATGTTTAATACGGAGAAGATTCAACCCTCAGGTCAAGTAATCCCCAATGTTAAACGTGTAGGTATGACATTTGGCGAGGCTATGTACTTTGATGGCGATTCAAGTGATCTTGCCTATCTCCGCGAAGTGACAGATAAAATTATGAATCGCATCCAGGAACTTTCAGGGCAAGAGTATGTTGATGAGTATGCAGTCAAAGCCAAAAAGAGCGGCACCAATAAGGGTAAGGTGGATCAAGAAGATTCAGAGTGATTGAATCTCGGCTCTCTGCACCAGGTAGTTACAGGTAGGACATTCCGGACCCGCATCGGGAAAATCTCCATCAATGACATCAACGAGCTCTTCAAGGAGTGCACTGAACTTTGCGCTATCTCGTTCAACGGGAAGGTAGTGCTGGGTTACTGCGAATCCATGTGAACCATCGGCAGTCTCTGTGACCCCGTTGAGCTTCCAGACAAGAAGGCCCATAGATGAGACAGGGAAGGGCTTACCACGATCGGGATTTTCCAACGCATGGGCATATGCCTCTAGCTGGGGTGCATAGAAGGCACCGTTGTCGCGATCGGAATCCGAAACCTTACAATCGATGATCCCTACCGACCCATCCTCATAGTGAGCTAAGAGATCGTAGATGCCCAGGATTTTCCATTGACTCTGACGACCAGCAATGACGAGGGGAGCAGACTTCACCCATTGCCCCCACTGCTTGACTACTCCTGGCGCTAGATTCGGATCGATCTCTTGCATCGTGGCGCGACGAAAGTGCTCTTCTTGTGCATCAGCCAAGGGTTTAACGAGTGGAAATTGTCCAGGCATTGTTACCTTGAACCAGTACTTGATCCAGATGCAGCGCTTACAGGTAGAGAGACCGAAGGTTAGATCAGAGGGTGCAATCGTCTCTCGTGCTGGTTTTTCAGGGCGTTTGATCAAGGACGGTCTCATTTAGGGATTAAATCATAGGGAGAGCGGTAATCCACCGTAAACCTCCTTGGTGGGCATCTGCCCCTCAACGGCGCGTCGGGATGGGGATCAGTTGCCATTCTTGGGTATCTCATGTTCAATAGCGTCAGATATATCGATTCGATATATAGCGGGAACGATATATAGAAGTGAGTTCTCCGCTTGGTAGCTGGATGAGGGGGATAGCTGATGCGCTCGCGTGCAGATTCGCTCGAACTCGCCCTCCTTGGCCTCCTTTCGCAAGGCCCACTCCATGGCTATGAGCTGCGCAAACGTATGAGCGCGATCTTCGGACCATTCCGCGCCCTCTCATTCTCGGTCCTCTACCCACAACTACGCCGGATGTTAGAGGCGGGCTTGATCCAAGAATGCGATGTCGAGCACGGCTCACGTCGTTCACGAATCGTCTACTCAATCACCGAATCAGGTACGGAGAGATTTTTAGATTTGGCTGAAAGCGTGAATGCGCAAGCGTGGGAAGACGATGCTTTCGAAATTCGCTTTGCTTTCTTTAGCCCTACATCAAGTAAGAACAGAATAAGAATTCTCGAAGGGCGCCATCGTCGCCTGCAAGAGAAGGCCGAGATGCTCCGAGGAGAACTTGAGCGCTCGCCAGCTGGTATCGATAAATATCTAGAGGAATGGCGCCGCCATTC
>JBILRA010000083.1:0-4707 GCA_044372915.1 Candidatus Planktophila sp. | reverse complement strand
AACTGGAAAAGGCGACATCCGTGTTGCCATCGTTGGAGTAGGAAACTGCGCCAACTCATTGGTTCAAGGTGTTACTTACTACAAGGATGCAGCAGCAGATCAGGAGATCCCAGGTCTTATGCATGCAACAGTCGGCGCGTATCACATCAGCAATGTTAAATTCGTTGCAGCCTTTGATGTGGATGCAAAGAAAGTTGGACTAGATCTTGCAGATGCAATCTGGGCTAGCGAAAACAACACAATCAAATTTAGCGATGTAGCAAAGACTGGCGTAGAGGTGCTCCGAGGAGTTACCCACGATGGTCTTGGTCGTTACTATCGCGAAACAATCACAGAATCGACAGCTGCTGCTGTAGATGTAGTCGCCGTCCTCAAGGAAGAGAAAGTAGATGTACTCATCTGCTACCTACCAGTTGGTTCTGAAGTTGCGGCCAAGTTCTACGCGCAGTGCGCTCTTGATGCAGGATGTGCATTCGTCAACGCACTTCCAGTCTTCATCGCATCAGATCCAGTGTGGGCGAAGAAGTTTGAAGATGCTGGACTCCCAATTGTTGGAGATGACATTAAGAGCCAGGTTGGTGCGACCATCACTCACCGCATCATGGCTAAGTTGTTCCAAGATCGCGGCGTCTTCCTAGAGCGTACCTATCAACTCAACGTTGGTGGAAATATGGACTTTAAGAACATGCTTGAGCGTGATCGCCTAGAGTCTAAGAAGATCTCAAAGACAAACTCAGTTACATCACAGCTTGATCACGATATGGGCGAGAAGAATGTTCACATTGGACCTTCTGATTACATCCCATGGCTCGATGATCGCAAGTGGGCCTATGTTCGTCTTGAAGGCCGTGCATTCGGAGATGTTCCACTGAACCTCGAGTACAAGCTTGAAGTGTGGGATTCACCTAACTCAGCTGGTGTCATCATCGATGCACTTCGCTGTGCCAAGATCGGCCTTGATCGCAAGATTGGTGGAGCACTTCTTTCACCATCGTCTTACTTTATGAAGACTCCACCTGTGCAATACACAGATGAGCAGGCTCATGACAAGACTGAAGCTTTCATCGCAGGAACTCTCGATCGCTAAGAAATCACACTCTCGGTAATACATCTCTCGGTAATAAAGAACACCCGGTCTGCGTAAGCAGGTCGGGTGATTCTTTTTCTCAATGATCTCGGGTGCTTCTCTAATCCATCGGTAGGTAGTAGCCTCTACTCATGAGTAACATCACCAAAGCCTCGTCGGGAAGCATCCTCACGCTCTCCTTTAACCGTCCTGAGAAGATGAATGCACTTACCCGTGACATGTATGCCGATCTTGCCACCGCCCTGAACGAAGCGGCTGGTGATTTTGGAGTCAGAGCAGTAATTCTAACCAGCACCGGTGCGCACTTCACAGCTGGCAATGACATCAGAGATTTTATGGAGCACCCTCCTACGACTGAAGATTCAACTGTTGCTGCATTCTTGGGTGCACTCCTTGATTTTCCAAAACCACTATTAGCTGCAGTAAATGGAAATGCAATTGGCGTCGGAACAACGATGTTGTTGCATTGCGATGTAGTAGTGGCTGATCCTGATGCAACTTTCTCAATGCCTTTTGCGTCCCTTGGGTTAGTTCCAGAGGCGGGTTCGAGCCTTCTCTTTCCTGAACTCGTGGGCTACCAACGTGCGGCAAAGATTTTTATGACAGGTGAGTCATTCTCTGCTGAGAGCGCGAAAGAGATGGGGCTAGTCGCCGAGATTTCAACCGATGCATATGCCACAGCGCTGGTGATAGCTCAACAGATTGCCGAACAGCCACCTACTGCAATCATTAACACCAAGGCGCTGATTAAGGCGAGTAAGCATGATGCGGTCGCGGCTGTAATGAAAGCCGAGTTCCAACTCTTCTCACTTGCACTTACATCAGATGAGGCGATGGAAGCATTTATGAAATTTATGGCCAAGAAATCTGCAGAAAAGGGAGCAAAGTAATGTCAATCTCAGGAAACCTGCAGGGCAAGCGAATCTTTATCACAGGAGGATCTCGCGGAATCGGCTTAGCAATCGCACTTCGCGCAGCAGCCGATGGCGCATCTGTTGCCATCGCCGCAAAGACCGCCGATCCAAATCCAAAGTTGCCAGGAACTATCTTCACAGCAGCGAAAGAGATTGAAGCAGCTGGGGGAGTAGCCCTACCAATCCAGTGCGATATTCGTGATGAAGATCAGATTGCATCTGCAATTGCGCAGACAGCGGCTGAGTTTGGTGGGATTGATATCCTGATTAACAATGCCAGCGCGATTAATCTGACACCAACTCTAGGAACCCCTGCGAAGCGATTTGACCTGATGTTTGATGTCAACGTCCGCGGAACATTTCTCACATCACAAGCAGCGTTGCCTCACCTCAAGGAGAGCGCCGCCCAGGGACGCAATCCACATATTCTGACCCTGTCGCCTCCTTTATCGATGAAGGCCAAGTGGTTTAAGAATCACGTTGCCTACACCATGGCCAAATACGGAATGTCCATGTGTGTTCTCGGAATGGCAGAGGAATTCAAGCGTGATGGAATAGCAGTAAACGCGCTATGGCCACGAACAGCAATTGATACCGCCGCCCTACAGATGATTCCTGGAATTGATACGGCGTCATGTCGCACTCCTGAGATTCTTTCTGATGCGGCCTATGTCATTCTCAACCGCGATGCCAAAGAAAACAGTGGAAACTTCTATGTCGATGACGAAGTTCTCGCATCCGTGGGAGTCACAGACCTAGAGAAGTATTCTGTGGTGCCTGGAACAACTGATTTCCTTCTTGATTTCTTCTTAGATTAAGATTACGTCATGGTTATTTCGGGGGGACTCTTCGGATCGGTGGCCGGGCTTCCGCTACACCCGCTGGTAATCCATGCCTCCATAGTTCTCATTCCACTTGTTGCAATTGGCGCTCTGGTCATGTCATATCTACCAAGCTTCTCGCGGCGTTATGGAAAGTTAATTCTTGTTATCGCCCTCTTTGCTCAGCTTTCACTCTTTCTCGCAAAAGTGACCGGAGAAGCCTTTGAAGAGATTCTGGATAAAGATATGGGAAACCATGCAGAACTCGGTGAGATCGCACCGTTCATTACTTTGCCTATGGTCGCACTCATTTATCTGCGCTGGCGTTTAGATCGTTCAGGGGCAACTGTGGGCTCGGTCTGGGTTCGCAGGCTTACTTCACTCGCCCTGATTGTGGCATCACTGGCAAGCATTGCAGTGATTGTGCTGGTGGGTCATTCGGGGGCAGAATCTGTCTGGGGTTGGATCGACAAACTGTAGGTCAGATTTACTTACGTGAAAGCTTAAAGAAAAGAGTGCTCATCAAAGCGCTGACAACTGATGCGGCAATGACGGCTACTACTGCAATGTTTTGAAGCACAAGGTCATCAAAGGCGAGATCAGCAATAAAGAGTGCAACGGTAAAACCAATTCCAGCAGCCGATCCCGTCGCAACCATCTTTGAAAATTCAGGATTTTCCGGCAGTTCAGCCACCTTTGCTTTGGATGCCGCATACGACGCTGCGACAACACCAAGTGGCTTACCGATTACCAATCCGATGAAAATTCCCCAAGCTATTGCAGATGTAGCAGCATCCTTGATGGACTCTGAAGTGATGACAACGCCTGTGTTGGCAAAGGCAAAGATAGGGACAATTGCAAGACTTGAGTAAGAATGAAGCTTGGCCCCTAGATACTCAACGTAGGAAACCGAACCGTCATCGCTATCTTCAAAATCAGCGTGAGGCATTTCTTTGTGGGGTGCAAGTAAGCCGAGGATGACGCCCGCTAACGTTGGATGGACACCTGTTCGGTAGAGGCTATACCAAAGTAAAAGCCCAAGCAGTATGTATACAAAAAATGATGTGACGCTCGTTCTTCCAAGAAGAACAATGACAAGGACGGTCACGAGAGCTGCAGCCAACCAAGAAAAAGTAATGCCCGTTGAATAGACAACTGCGATGATGAGAATTGCACCAATATCATCAATAACTGCCAAGGCTAAGAGAAACGAACGCAGAGCAAGGGTTACCGATGGCCCCATCATTGCAAGTAATCCAATGGCGAGAGCAATATCTGTTGCTACTGGGACAGCCCACCCTTGTGCTGCCTGGCCACCTGCAATGAGTAGATAAATTCCAGCAGGAACTGCCATTCCACCCACTGCGGCAAGAAATGGCATCGCAGCTTTCTTTACCGAAGATAGATGACCGGCGACTAGCTCTCTCTTTATTTCAAGTCCCACGACAAAGAAGAAGATTGTCATGAGTCCGTAATTAATGACTTTCAAGACAGGTAGTGAGAGATAGAAAAAACCAATATCCACTGTGAATGTGATGGCAAGAAAGTTAAAGTAGCGATCAGATAGTGGTGAATTTGCAACTGCTAGACCAAGGGCGGCGGCCAATACCAAGAACAATCCTGATGAGGATTCTTTATGGAGATATTCTCTTAAGGGGGAGATCTGGCGCTTCATATGCACGAGTCTATCGGAAGCCTAGATAGGGGAGTCAGATAAAAAAGAAACCCCGCCAGGTTATTGGCGGGGTTTCTCTACACAAAGATTCTAAAGATCGTAATAAAGCTCGAACTCTGCTGGATGTGGACGCAAACGTACGTAATCAACTTCTTGCTTACGCTTCCATTCGATCCAGGTAGAGATGAGGTCTTCACTAAAGACGCCACC
>JBILRA010000073.1:0-5317 GCA_044372915.1 Candidatus Planktophila sp. | reverse complement strand
CTTGTGTGAGGAATGCGTGATCTGATTCAAGGCTATCGAGAACTGCATCGAGTGATCCTGGAACCTGTGGAATCGCACTAGCCTCATCACCTTCGAGTTCGTAAAGATCCTTATCAACTGGTGCAGGTGGCTCGATCTTATTGATGATTCCATCAATTCCCGCCATAAGCATGGCTGCAAATGCGAGATATGGATTTGATGATGGGTCTGGGCAACGGAACTCAATGCGCTTTGCCTTAGGACTTGATCCTGTAATTGGAATTCGGATACATGCAGAGCGGTTACGCGCTGAGTAGACAAGATTTACAGGTGCTTCATATCCTGGAACCAAACGTCGGTAAGAGTTCACTGTTGGGTTTGTAAATGCAAGGAGTGAAGGTGCATGCTTGAGAAGACCACCGATATACCAGCGAGCCATATCTGAAAGATCGCCGTAAGTACCAGCTTCGAAGAAGAGTGGCTTTCCATCTTTCCACAGTGATTGGTGTACGTGCATGCCAGAACCGTTATCTCCAAAGAGTGGCTTTGGCATAAATGTTGCAGTCTTGCCACCTTCCCATGCAACGTTGCGGATGATGTATTTAAACTTCATTAACTCATCACCGGCTGTGAGAATATCTGTGAAGCGATAGTTGATCTCCATCTGACCAGCTGTTCCCACTTCATGGTGTGAACGCTCGACCAGCAAACCTGCGCGACCGAGTTCCATCACCATTTCATCGCGAAGGTCTGCGAATTGATCGGTTGGTGAAACAGGGAAATATCCACCCTTGATGCGTGTGCGGTATCCGCGGTTTGGAGTTCCATCTGGATCTGCAACGATGCCGGTATTCCAAGCACCTTCATATGAATCAATGTGGTGGTAGGCCTCGTTGATACCAGTCTTAAATCGGACTGCATCAAAGACATAAAACTCCGCTTCAGGTGCAAAGAATGCCTGATCGGCGATACCTGTTGACTTCAAGTAATCAACAGCCTTCTTAACAACTCCACGTGGGTCACGTGAATATGGTGTGTCATCTGTTGGGTTGTGAACGGAGAAGATAATGATCAGAGTTTTCTCAAGACGGAATGGATCAATGTAGGAAGACTCGGGAACTGGAAGAAGCTTCATATCTGATTCATGAATTGATTGGAAGCCACGGATCGAAGAGCCATCAAACATAAGACCATCGGTAAAAACCGCTTCATCGAATGACTCAACTGGAACGTTGAAGTGATGCTGGATACCTGGTAGATCGGTGAAGCGAACATCTACAAATTTAATATCTTCTTTTTTGATATAGGCAAAAATTTCTTGCGCATTCTTAAACATGAAGTACTCCGATTGTCTGTGATCGATGCGAGGAGCTCGGCTCTGAGGCTCATCTGCGATGGACTAACCCTAGAACCCCCAAGTAAAAATGGCATCATCGCCGTGTTACGGCCTTGTTACATCGGCATCCCTAAGAGGCTAAAAAAGGTGACCTCAGATAGGCTCACCCCATGGAGGCAGCCGCTATAGACCCTCGATTCCCACGAGTTGGTCAGGGCAGGCGTATGGTCGGACTTCTTCTGGATTGGACTCTCTGCTATCTGATTACAGCTGGATTCTTTGCCGAACCTGGAACAGGAAGATTTACCCCAATTATTTTTCTGCTCTATCTATCCCAGTACTTTATCTTCTGCACTTTAGGCGGGGCTACACCCGGTCATAGAGTGGTCAGGCTCAGAGTTGTTCGTTTCTCGGATGGCCAGATGCCGACAATAAAGCAATCACTGATTCGCACCGTTCTTCTTGCCTTTGTGGTTACTGCAATTACATTCGATCAGAACGGGCGTGGAGTAAACGAAAGATTGAGCGGAACCGTGCTGATCCGCAAGGAGAGAACTAACGCTTAGGTACGCGCATATTCTTAGGCATTGGCCCCTTAGGAATTGGAAGCGACATTCCACCGACAGCTTTCAGACGAGCACGCACTTCGCGCATCTGGTGGGCTGAAAGGGCTTTCTTATACTTGGAAACGTGCTTCTGAAGTTTCTTGAGAGGAACTTGACCCTCGCCGTCGCCTACCCAAATTTCGTAGATTGGAACACCGGGGGCAAATCTTTCGGCATCTTTTCTCGCCGATTGCACTAATTGGCGAGTTGCAATGGAGCCTTCAGCGGTGAGGACAATTCCTGCTCGTCCAACACTGCGATGGACCATATCCTGGTTTTTATTGACTGCAACTGCAGGAGTTGTTGTCCACCCTTTACGAATTGCCATAAGCACACTTGCGCCAGCACCGATCTGTCCTTCAACGGTTGAGTAGCTCGCTGCAAGAGCAATACGTGAAAAGACAAAGAGCGCAATGAGTAGAGCTAATGGAAGAGCGATAAAACCGAAGTAGAAAGGATGACCAGCTAAGAAACCAATACCGATACCAGTTGCAAGGACGGTAATGAAAATCAGAAGTAGCAGAGTTCCAATCCAAGGTTTGACACTCTTGGTAATCGCATATGCATCTCTAATGGCCTTGAATCTAGGCTCTCTGATTTTTGGTGTTTCCTTCTTTCGCTTAAACAT
Organism: Candidatus Planktophila sp.; assembly: GCA_044372915.1. Classification (GTDB taxonomy): domain Bacteria; phylum Actinomycetota; class Actinomycetes; order Nanopelagicales; family Nanopelagicaceae; genus Planktophila. The sequence goes on along the minus strand of JBILRA010000073.1, from coordinate 2,769 downwards.
GGGCGTTAGTTTAGGGGAGCGGGGGCGCTTCCACCAAGACGGACAGGGGCCCATCGCGCTCCGATGTGGCTATCGGGATAGCGGGATTGGAGATCAAGTAAGAGTTCTTGCATCGCTGTGCGAAGTTGAGCCTCACCCTCTTCGACACTTGACTCCTTGGTGAAGTGGAGAGGCTCTCCAAAGGCGACAAAAATTGGAACTTTCTTGCGTGATAGATCACGCTTTACTTTCTTCGTCCAAATTCTCTGAGAACCCCATACTGCGACGGGGATTATCGGAACACCTGCGCCTATAGCAAGACGTACTGCTCCAGACTTGAACTCCTTCAATTCAAAACTCACTGAAATAGTTCCTTCTGGAAAAATTCCCACTATCTCACCAGCACGTAGCGCACGCATGGCAGCTACAAATGAGGCAGAGCCGCTAGATCTATCAACGCTGATGTGATGCATTCCGCGCAATAAGGGCCCAGCAATTTTGTTGTCAAAGAGTTCACGCTTTGCCATAAAACGCACATACCTCTTGACTGGCAGTGCGCAAGTACCAATCAATGCAAAATCAAGATAACCAATATGGTTCATGGCCAAAATAGCGCCACCTTCGCGCGGAATATGCTCAACACCCTTTGAGTCAAAACGCAGGCCGAGATACTTCCAGAAGGTTTTGAGAGCAACGATTACGGGAGGGTAGACAATATCTGCCATCTATTTTGTCCCAAGATTCGAGCGAGACTCCATGGCCTGGCGGTAGAGGCGTCCAGCCCGATAGCTGCTGCGAACAAGAGGTCCACTCATTACGCCGAGGAAACCAATGTCTGTGGCCTCCTGTGCCAGTTCAACAAACTCTTCAGGTTTAACCCAGCGCTCTACCGGATGGTGCTTCATTGTTGGCCGCAAATACTGCGTGATTGTAATCAGGTCACACCCTGCACCATGTAGATCGCGCAATGCCTGTGAAATCTCTTCACGGGTTTCACCAAGTCCTAGAATTAAATTGGACTTGGTAATTAGGCCATAATCGCGTGCCTGAGAAATCACATCAAGTGACCGCTCGTATGTAAATGCCGGACGAATGTTTTTGAAAATTCGCGGCACAGTCTCAAGGTTATGTGCAAATACTTCAGGGGCCGCATCAAAGACTTGATTAAGTAAATCAGGATTTCCGCTGAAATCTGGAGCCAACATTTCAACACCACATCCTGGATTCAATTCATGAACTTTACGAATTGTTTCGGCGTAAAGCCATACACCTTCATCTTCAAGATCATCACGGGTTACGCCGGTAATGGTTGCGTACTTGAGTCCCATCGCCTTTACAGATTCAGCAACCTTTCGAGGTTCTTCGCGATCAATCGGTAGCGGTTTGCCAGTATCAATATTGCAAAAATCGCAACGACGAGTGCAGCGATCTCCGCCGATGAGAAATGTCGCTTCTTTATCTTCCCAGCACTCAAAAATATTTGGACAGGCAGCTTCTTGGCAGACTGTGTGTAGCCCTTCAGTTTTCACCAATGAAAGTAATCTGGTGTATTCGGGACCCATATTCGCTCGAGTCTTAATCCACTCAGGCTTGCGCTCAATAGGAGTTTGGGCATTGCGTGCTTCGATACGTAACAATTTACGATCATCGGGCTGTGTGGTCATCGGCTCACCTTTGCTAGTGATTCGTACATATGTTTTTCCACTACTGGAAGCACCTCGTCAGTGCTGATACTACGGCCGACCTCCTTCGAAAGAGAGGTGACGCTGGCATCATCTATGCCACACGGGATGATGAGGTTGTACGCACTCAAATCTGGATCAATATTGAGGGCAAAACCGTGCATGCTCACACCAGAGGCGACACGGATTCCGATGGCAGCGATCTTTCGTGCGCCATCTGAATCGACCACCCATACTCCAGAACGTCCTTCAACTCGTTGGGCTTCAAGGCCAAGGTCCTGGCATGTTGCAATCAGGGCGCTCTCTATCTCTCTCACGAAACCAACAAGTTCTCTCGGTTGCGCTAGACGCACAATCGGATAACCAACGAGTTGACCTGGGCCATGCCAGGTAATTTTTCCCCCTCGATCGACGTCGATTACCGGGGATCCATCATTGGGGCGTTCGTGTTCTTGCGTACGTTTGCCAGCAGTAAAAACCGAAGGATGCTCAAGAAGGAGCAAGGTGTTCTCTCTCATTTCATCTGCAATCTCACGGTGTAGTGACCTCTGTAGATCAAGTGCATCAAGATAGGAGATCAATCCAGCTCGCTTAAGAGCAATCGGTGAGCGTGAGATGGCTGAGTCGACTACGGGCACACCCCCAGCCTAAAGGTAGGCTTGCCTTCTTGCTAATCCAGCAGAGGTAATCGCGAGAAGGGCCATCGCCGCAGTGTCAGTAACTACATCGAAGAGTCGGAAGCCATATGCGCTAGCGATGTTGGTGGTCATCGCCTGGATTCTTATCTCCGGAATCTTCGGTCCACTCTTTGGAAAACTAACCTCGGTTCAAGAAAACAACAATTCATCATTTCTACCCAAGGGAGCCGAGGCAACTCAGGCATCGGAAGTAATTGCAACTTTTTCAGATAAAGAGTCATTCATAATCCCTACTCTCATCCTCTTAGAGGGTAAGGCAGACCCAGCAACGTTTACGGCTATCAATTCGCACTTAGCTACAGTGGGTGAATTAACACTTGCTGATACGACGGCAAAAATTTCAGATTACATCGCTCCTAATCAAAGAATCACCGCGTTCCCATCTCAAGACGGCGCTGCCATCTTGGTAA
>JBILRA010000081.1:0-4932 GCA_044372915.1 Candidatus Planktophila sp. | reverse complement strand
CTTTCGGAGATTTTGCCCAATGATGAGCCGGTCTTGCCTGCACTTATCGAAGCGTTGCGCGAGGACATCGCACCTATAGCTCAAGCAAATGGCCTAGATCCCTATGTCACCGGCCCAGGCGGATTATTTGGTGATCTCTTTGCAGCCTTTGGAACAATCGATTCGACTCTTTTACTCACAACGCTAAGTGTTGTTGCGGTAATTCTTATCGTTGTATATCGCTCACCAATTCTGTGGATCATTCCACTGATATCTGCGCTGATCGCTCTTGCACTGGCGGGCGGAATTGTCTATCTTCTTGCGAAAAATGACATCATCGATGTAGACGGACAATCACAAGGCATTCTCTCGATTCTCGTTATAGGTGCTGCGACAGACTACGCACTTCTGCTCATTGCTCGATACCGGGAAGAGTTACATCTTCACGCCAGTAGATTCGATGCGATGCGCGCGGCCTATAAGGGTGTCTGGGAACCAATTCTTGCCTCCGGATCAACCGTTGCAATCTCTTTGTTGATTCTTCTCTTTAGTCAGCTTTCAAATACGGCAGGACTGGGACCAGTGGGTGCTATCGGCATCGCGTGTGCCATGTTCACGATTTTGACTCTGCTTCCAGCGCTATTACTTGTTTTCGGCCGTTGGATTTTCTGGCCGCGTAAACCGCTCTTCGACGGTAACGATCATGTGATGACAGGGATATGGTCCAAGGTTGGAGCCGGCGTGGAGCGAAACCCACGTAAGGCCTGGGTTGTCACTGGTTCAATACTTCTACTCTTTGCATTTGCATCAACAACCCTTAAGACCGATGGTCTTGGAACTATAGATACATTTACTGGAAATCCTGAGTCAGTTGTTGGCCAAAAGAAGCTAGAGACTCACTTTCCAGGGGGAGAGGGAGATCCAACACAAGTTGTCTTCTCAGCTAACCGACTTGATCAGATGAGTGCAGCCCTGAAGAGCGCACCTGGTGTTTCAACTGTGGCACCACAATTAGCTGGGGTAGCAATACCGGGTCAGCCTCTTCCGCAGATCGCACAGGTAAATGGAAAGGTGATCCTAAATCTCACCTTGAATAAGGCACCAGATAGCGTCGAAGCGGGCAACGATGTTCCAGAAATTAGACGGATTGCAAAATCTGTTGATCCATCGGCACTCGTCGGTGGAACTAGCGCTGTTTACTTTGATGTAAGAACTGCGAATTCACAAGATAACCGCACCATCATCCCAATTGTTCTACTTGTAATTACATTGATTCTCGGTCTTCTCCTAAGAAGTATCTTGAGTGCTGTCCTGCTGCTGGGAACAGTTGTCCTTTCATATTTTGCAACACTCGGAGTATGTGCACTGGTCTTTAATCACATCTTTGGATTCCCAGGAGGAGATAACTCCTTCCCATTGTTCGCATTCATATTCCTTGTTGCCCTTGGAATTGATTACAACATCTTCCTTATGACTCGTGTTCGTGAAGAATCACTAAAAATTGGAACTCGTGCGGGTGTCATTAAAGGTCTGACCGTTACAGGTGCTGTTATTACATCGGCTGGAATTGTGCTGGCAGCCACCTTTGCAGTTCTTGGGCTATTGCCGCTGGTTCCACTCGCTCAGCTTGGCTTCGCTGTTGCCTTTGGAGTACTGCTCGACACCATTATTGTTCGTTCAATCTTGGTACCTGCCTTGGTTCATGACATCGGTCCAAAAGTGTGGTGGCCTTCCAAACTTGCTAAGGAGTAAGCGATGCGCGTAGGTATCGCAAGCTATGTTGCGCCTGCTCTTGTTTCACTTGGGGATGTTCAACGTGCCGTAAAGACTATCGAAAAGGCTCGTGACTAAAGTGGACGATAAAGATCTTCCCGTTATTATCGTTGGAGCGGGACTGGCAGGGCTAGCAGCTGCACTTACATTGCAGGATGCCGGAATAAATGTGAAAGTAATGGAATCCTCATCCATAGCGGGTGGTCGGGCGCAGACAGACCAGATCAATGGATATCGTCTTGATCGCGGTTTTCAATTGATCAACGCTTCCTACCCAGAGCTTAAGCGTTTGAAGGTAGTTGAGGAACTCGATTTCATTTATGCTCCGCGAGCAGTTGATGTAGCTTTTGAAAATCAGGCAGTTCGACTTGGTGATCCACGGAAGTACATGCTTTCAGTACTTAATAGTGCGACAGGCTCACTGCGCGAGAAAGTGTCATTTGTAAGGTACTTGCTTTCCCGCTCTACTCATGCCGAGAACGTTGCATCCGAACTTCGCGCTGCTGGGTGCGGGAATCTCTATGAACGAGTACTGAGACCATTTCTCAGTGGTGTTTTCCTCTCCGATCCAGAACTAGTTGATGCAGGAACTGGCCGAGCAATCATAAAGAGTTTTATTTCGGGCGCTCCTGGATTGCCGGCGAAAGGCGCAGGTGAACTTGCTCGCATATTGGCAGGACGAGTGAACGCGATTGAATATGGAATTCAAGTGAATTCAATCGATGGGCTCTCACTAATTACAAGCAGAGGAACGGTACATGCACGAGCCATTATCGTCGCAACAGAGCAAACGACGGCAGCTCAGTTACTAGAAGTCGAAGAAGTGGGCCATAGCCTTTCCTGTACGACGTGGTATCACAGCACTACTATTAAAAATAACTATGATTCAGTTTTACGTATTGACGGCTTAAATCGGGGTCCGGTCATAAACTCGATTGTAATTTCTAGTTTGATTGCCGTGAGCGCACCAAAAAACCACACGCTATTTTCTTCTACCACTTTGGCACATACCTCTGAATCGGAAGTGCGCAGACATCTTGCATTAATCTGGGGAGCAGATACGGCGAGCTGGGAGCTTGTGGCAAAGTATGAAATTAAGAACGCGTTACCTCTAACCTCCCCAGGGGGCGCTTCAGCACAATCACTCTATGTTGCGCCAGGAATATGGCGAGCAGGTGACTATCTCAGCGCACCGTCACAAAATGGTGCTCTTGCATCTGGGCGATTAGCAGCCCTTGAACTCATTAATTCTCTATAAGTGCAACGAGTGCTGAAGTCACGTGTGGGTAATCCCACGTAAACCCTTCATCCAAGAGTTTTTGTGGGACGACTTTCTTGGACCCCAAGACTTCCGATGAAAATCCACCGAGTGCTATTTTTAGAGCAAATGCAGGCGCTGGAAATAGTGCAGGGCGGTGCATTGCTCTCGCCAACGCTGATGTGAACTCTTGATTTGTTACTGGATTTGGTGAGACCACATTGATGGCTCCAGAGATAGGATTTTCAAGAGCAAATGAAATTGCCCGAATGACATCATGGAGAGTGATCCATGACCACCATTGTTTTCCAGAACCGAGCTTTCCGCCCAATCCAAATTTAAATAGTGGCACCATTCGTCCGAGCGCCCCTCCAGTTGGATCTAGGACCAAACCCGTACGAAGTTTTACAGTACGCACTCCAGTAGCGAGATCGGCTGCACCTTCCCATTCGCGGCACACGGCAGCTAGAAAGTCATCTCCTGCACGATCATTTTCTGTGACAGCACGATTTCCAGATTCACCGTACCAGCCGATAGCGCTAGCACTGATAAATACCTGTGGCTTTACTTCAGCAACAGCTTTTGCAATCGCTTCAGTTCCAAGCAATCGTGAGTTGAGAATCTGCGCCTTGTACTTCTTGCTCCATCGTTTGTCACCAACGCCAACTCCGGCCAAATGAATGACAGCGTCGACGCCAGCTAGTGCATCAGTATCTACATAACCTGTAGTTGGATCCCATTGAATTTCATCGGGGGAGACCGGCAAGCGTCGTACCAAACGCTGAACTGTGTGGCCTTCACTTTTTAGATGGCCAACGAGAGCGCTCCCGATCAAACCGGACGCCCCGGTGATAGCAATACGTTGCGGAAGTGCTGACATTAGAGACCTAAGTCAGATTCGAAAGCGCCACCTTCGAGTCGCTCTTTTAGAGTGACAAGGAATCGTGCCGCATCTGCTCCATCTACAACTCGGTGATCGTATGAAAGTCCCAAATAGACCATAGAACGAATTGCAATTGTCTCCCCACCGTCTTCACCGCGCACAACCATTGGTCGCTTTACAACTGCACCAAGTCCAAGGATTGCAACCTGTGGTTGATTAATAATTGGAGTATCGAATAACGCCCCGCGAGAGCCTGTATTGGTGAGGGTAAATGTTCCACCACTGAGCTCATCGGGATTTACCTTGTTATCACGGGTACGTGCTGCAAGATCGGCGATCTTACGAGCAACGCCGCCCATATTGAGATCGCCTGCATTCTGAATTACGGGAACGAGTAGTCCCCGTTCAGTATCAACTGCAACACCGAGGTGTTCTGCGCCATGATAAATAATTTGATCGCCTTCAACCGAAGAGTTAAGCACTGGATGTTGCTTGAGGGCTTCACAGACTGCAACGGCAAAGAATGGAAGGAACGAAAGCTTGACGCCTTCACGTGCCTCAAATGAAGCTTTAGCTCGATCACGCAGACGAGCAATCTTTGTTACATCTACTTCGATGACAGTTGTTAACTGCGCAGAGACTGCAAGAGACTCAACCATACGAGCTGCAATGACTTTACGCAGACGGGACATTGTTACTGTCGTGCCGCGCAAAGGGGACGCGCTTACTGCAGTTGCTGTTCGTGCAGGCGCTGGAGTAGACGTGACTTGTGAGGCTGCCGCAGCTGGCTTTGCAGCCGATTCGATATCTTCGCGACGAATCCGCCCACCGATTCCAGTTCCTTGGATCGCGGTCAAATTCACACCAAGTTCTGATGCAAGTTTTCTGACAATTGGAGTGACATATGAGTCAACTGGCTGTGTTACTGGAGCAGCAGCGGGTGCAGGAGTCACCGCAACTGGCGCGGCAACAACTGGCGCGGCAACAACTGGCGCGGCAACAACTGGCGCGGCAACCGGTGGTGGTGTCGCAGCAACCG
>JBILRA010000026.1:0-16140 GCA_044372915.1 Candidatus Planktophila sp. | reverse complement strand
AGATCACCGTACTTGTCTCTGCCCACCCTGCAAATACATATCCAACTCTAGACATAGCTCCAACTGTTGGCAGAGTAATTGCTGCACCACCAAAATTAAATGAATCAGTTGTTCGAGATGCGTTACCTGTACCTGCGCCAGCTACATATGTGATGGTAAAAACAAGTGGTGTCCACTGTGCAACCAAGGTCACATTGGCTGTTGACATCGTGAAGGTAGATCCTGCGGCGTACACAGTTGAGGTCTCTGACCACCCAGCGAATGTGTATCCGTTCTTGGTAAGGCCAGAACCTGATGCCACCGTAAATGTTTCGCCATTAGAGTGCTTTGGTTCAGTTGGAACGCTGCCAACACCGTCATTAGCGTTGTAAATAACTAGGTATTGCAGGGCGGTCCAGATTGCAGTCAAGGTGATATTTGCGCTACCTACTGTGTAGTTCTCACCAGCAACATAGCTATTTGTTCCATCGCTCCAGCCAGTAAAGGTAAAACCTGGATTTGTGAGACCAGCACCCGAAGCAAGAACAAATGTCTGACCAATGGTCTGAGATGCCTGCAACGGAAGAGTTCCAGATCCGCTATTTGCATATGTGACTGTGTAATTAACCGCAGACCAACGTGCGAAGAGAGTCAGGGCACTTGCCGTTTCATACGATGAACCAGCCGCATAATTGGTACCAAGGCCCGTCGCCAAAGTGTTCCAACCATTAAATGTGTAGCCGCTCTTCGTCATGCCACCTGGTGCTGCAGCGATTGTGTGCGCGCTACCACCGGATGTATATGTCGCAGGTGATGGCACAGTCGAAGAGCCACCATTTGAGTTATACGTAATTGGATATGCGATACCAGTCCACTGTGCGAACACAGTGATATTTGACGGTGGAGAGTATCCCGATCCATTGAGCCCCAACAGTGTTCCACCAGTTGATGCCGTATACCAACCTGAGAATGTGTAACCACTGCGCACTGGAAGTGGCAGTGTTACTGGTGATCCAATATCAAAGTTTGCAGATGGTGGAGAAACGCTTCCACCGTTTACAACGCTATATGTCACAACAAATGGTTGTGGTGTTGATGATGTTGATGTGATCGCTGCAGCGCTTGCACCAGTTTGGTTATTTGCTACAACTGAGAATTTATACTCGGTTCCATTTGTTAAGCCAGCGATACTGCATGTTGTTGCAGGTGCCGTAACGGTGCATGTGAGAGGTCCAGGAACTGGATTACCTGACGAATCAAGTGCGGTAACTGTGTAAGAAGTAGCCGTGCCCGCTGTTGGTGCGTAACTCATAACAATTACGCCTGATCCACCTGCAGATCCTGCACCACCACCATTTCCGGTCCCATTCGTTCCAGCCGGTTGTCTTCCCCCAGCGTAGTCATCACCATTTCCACCGGCAGCGTATGTAACTGCTGTACCTGAAATAGAAAGTGAAACACCGACTCCACCAAGTCTCGAGCGAGTGCCGCCTACGATTGGTTGGCCTGGGCCACCCGCACCGCCGCCGCCTCCACCCACTTGTGCATCTGTGACAGTTGTGAAGCAACCGATACCACCCGCGTTTCCGAGAGCAACCCAATCGGTGTAACTACTTTGTGTCGAGGCACCACCACTTCTTACGGTGCAAGACGAACCTGGTGAGTTCGCTCCACCACCAGAACCTCCAGCAACCCCCGGAAGCAAGGTTGCACTTCCCGAGCCCGCACCACCACCAGTTGCGATGACTGAACCGAGTGTTGAATTACCACCATTAACGCCGGTTCCTAAATCAACTGCTGTTCCTCCAGCGCCAACGCTCATGGAGAGTGTTGCACCCGGAGTTACTGCAAATGAAGGGTTGTATAACAAGCCACCTGCTCCACCACCACCTGCATTGCCAGCCCACCCACCTGAAGCGCCGCCGCCAACAACGAGGACGGAAAGTGATGTCACATTTTCTGGAACGGTGATGCTTGCGGCACCGACTGTGACGTTTTGGTAAACGCAGTTGCCGCCAGTGAGAGTAAATGGAGCAATACATGTAACTGAGCCCGCACCTACGGTGATGGTGGCTGATTCATTTCCTGCGGTTACTGATGAAATCTGCGGCTTAGCGGGCCTTAACTCACTCCATTGCGCAAATAAAGTCACAGTAGCTGTATCTGAGAAAAGAGTTACTTGCTGCAAATCGAGGTATGAAACTCCATTCCCACTTGCTGCAGTATTCCAACCCTCAAATACAAATCCTGACTTAAGGAATGCATTTGGAGTCAAAATCTTGGCAACGCCTGAGGTCATCGAGAGATTACTCATGGTTCCTGAAGTCGAAGTATTTCCATTGAAGATAATGTTGAAAGATCGTGGGGTCCAAATCGCGTGCAGCGTTTGATTTGCAGTTGGAGTTAGCGTTGTAAGAGGGGTCGTTCCTGTCGCCGTAGTCGCCCATCCCCCAAAGGTGTAGCCAGGACGAACCATTGTTCCAACAGTAGGGAAGGAGGTAATCGCTGAGGTTCCGAATGTGTAGTTCTGTGAGGTGATAGATGCAGATCCTGTGCCACCGTTACTGGAATAGGTGACTGTAAAGACCTTTGCCGTGAACTGCGCATATATCGTCGTATTGGCATAGAGCGTGACGGACTGATTCTGGGTATAGAGAACGCTAGCGGTGCCGGTGGTGGCACTCCACCCAATGAAGTCAAAACCAGTTTTGTACCAGACGCTGGTACTCAGATTAAATGGAGTTCCGGCAGAGAAGTTTTGGTTTGGCATCGCACCCGATGAAAGTGTTGAACCTGATGCGTTATTGCTTCCAAAAGTCACAGCATATGTATTTGCATTCCACTTTGCATAAACTGTAATACCAGCAAACAAGGTAATTGATTGTGCGTTCGTATACGTTGTACCAGTTCCGTTAGCATTTGTCGTCCAACCAGCAAATGTAAAGCCGGTACGAGTGATTTGTGTCGTGTTACTTGTAAGAGCTTTTGCAATACCGGCGGTGTAGACCGAGCCCGCGATCGTTCCAGTTCCACCGTTAGCATCAAAAGTGACTGTGAATGTGTCGGCGACCCAAATTGCGTAATAAGTAAGTGGACCCTGTGGGGTAATCGTTGCACCCGGTTGGATCATCGTTCCTTGGCCATTTGCCAATGTGTTCCAGCCAGTAAATGAGAAACCAAGCTTTGCTAACGTGCCAGAGTTTTGAATGAGAAGTGATTCACCAGGTGTGCTCTGGGTCCACGAAGTTGTTGTGATCGATCCAGATGTTGCTGTATTTGAATCAAAGGTAATGCTCGATGTGAAGTTAAAAGCAATGATTGCGATGCCTGAGCCACCGGCTGCGCCAGCTGCACTTCCTGCACCGCCACCACCGCCACCACCGCCAGTGTTTGCAACTCCGATCGTTCCTGGTCCTGGTGCGGTTGGGTAATTTCCACCAGTACCCGCATTAGTTCCACCCGCGCCACCAATTCCATTCCAAGCACCGCCGCCACCGCCTGAACCGTAGACAATTGCTGTGCCTGTAATTGAGATTGTTGTGCCTTGTGCTCCGGCACATCCATTTTGATTTGCCGCACTTGAGCCATTACCGCCGGCTCCACCATTTGCATAAGGGCCGAGGCCGCCCAGAGGTCTTGCCAAAACTCCGTTGGTACAGGTGGCCGATGTGGCGCCTCTGTAATCAGGTCCGAGCGCACCGCCCCTACCGCGATACTCAACTCCGCCGACAACAACCATCGATGGATTTCCATTCACGCCTGCGGCTCCACCTGCGCCAGTTGTTACTACAACAACCTGACCCGGAGTAACGGGAATGTTGGTTTGATAAGCGATTCCACCACCGCCACCACCTGAACCAGCGTTAGTTCCACCACCGCCACCACCGCCGACAGCAAAGATGTCGATTGTGGAAACTCCTGCAGGAATTACATAGGCACACGTTCCTGCTGTCCTCATCGATGCTAACTGATCACCATTTGCATAAGAGGTTGTGGGTGAACATGCAACCAACCAATCTGCATGGAGCGTGATATTTGCCGTCGGTGTAAATGTTTCTCCCGCTAGATAGCGAGTACCTGATCCATTGATTGCTGTATTCCAGCCAACGAAGATGAAGCCAGTTTTTACAAGGTTGCCGGTATTGCCTGGCAAGGTGGCGGCTGAGAATTCATTGATTGTTGCTACCGCAGGGACTGTTCCAGTTGTTGGTGTATTACCACTGTAGGTAACCGTTAATCTCCACATCGCAAATACGGTGGTCGGAACAGTTACCGTTATTGATTCGCCAACTAAGTAAGAAGTGCCAGTTCGATCGGCAGCTGTATTCCAGCCTGCAAACGTAAATCCAGAGCGCGTAATGGTCGATGCCGCTGCGGCCACATTAGTTCCAGGAATAACATTGACCGCAACTGGAACAGTTCCAGATCCACCATTGATGTTGTAGGTCAAAATTGGATTCCACTGTGCATAGACAGTTGTATTTGCAAATAAGGTAACGCTCGCTAAGTTTGCATACGTCGTACCCGTGCCATCGGCGCGTGAATTCCAGTTCCTAAAGACATAGCCATTTCTTGCAAAGCCATTATCTGTGAGCGCTTTTGCCGTGCCAGCAACAATTGACATGTTGGTCATGGTTCCGGTGGCTGCAACACCCGATGGAGTATTTTTATCAAAGGTGACTGCGTAGGTATTGGCACTCCATCGCGCGAACAAGGTGATATTTGACGGTGGCAGATAACCAGGGCCAGCAGTGATATTTGTGCCAGTTCCATTTGCAAGTGTGTTCCACCCCAAGAATGTGAAACCTGTTCGTGTTGCAGTCGTTGAGTCAGCAATCGAAACTGTGCCACCAACCGAACTTTGTGAGACAGGTGTTGCTGTTGTTGTCCCACCATTGCCATTGAATGTAACGGTGAATGTTTCAGTTCCCCACTGCAAGACCACAAGACCATCGCCTGCTGCCTGTGTGCCTGAGTTATTTATTCCGCCACCAAGTCCAATGCCCGTGACGTACTGAGGGCTTGTGCCTCCACCAGAAAATGCTTGACGACCCACACCGTTTTCACCGTTGACTACCTCTAGAAGTGAAACACGCGTCGCATCGAAATAACCAGAGCCACCACCGCCACCGCCGTTTTGAACGGGACCGCTTGAGATCTGACAACGGCCGCCGCCGCCGCCGAAGAATCCACCGCCACCGCCACCGCCAGTTTCAATTCCAGTTGTAAGCGTTCCACCTGCACCATTACCACCTTGATATTTGCTGCCGGCAGTTGCATCTAAACCTGAGCAGCTACTTGTGTTGGTCGCAGCTGCACCACCAGCAATTAAAGTTCCGGGTGCACCAGCAATTGCATAATCACTTACTGATCCACGAATATTTCCAATGTTTCCTGCAGCACCACCACCGCCTGCAATTCCGACTGCATGTCCGGGTGAAGCACCGCCACCACCGCCAGAAATAACGATCGGATTATCAAGTCCATTGCCAGAGAAAATTCCTGACATACCGCCACCGGAAGATCCCGGATATGTGCCGAAGGGAGCAAGACCGCCGCCGCCGTATGTAGTCACGGCCGCTGCAGCGCTCCATGTCCTAATTCCACCTTTACCGGTGACTACGGTGAAAGATTCTCCAATGCGTTCGGTTGTGATTTGAACTTTCGAATAACCGCCGCCGCCGCCGCCAGTTGGGCCGGCACCATTTACTCCACCGCCAGCTCCCCAAATTTCAGCCAGCATTTTGGTACCAACCGGAACGGTATTTGGAAGTTTAAAGAAGAGATCCCTCTGGCTCATTGGAAAGACTGCACAGTTGGAATAGCCCGCTGCCGGTGTACATGTAGCAGGTCCCCACATTGCATAGAGCGTTAGATTTCCGTTATTACTAAAGCCCGCTTGGCCTCCTGGATAGCCAGTTCCAGATCCATCAGACTCTGTATTCCAACCAAGTAATACTCCACGAGTAATTGCGAGCGCACCTGTGTTGTTTCGAAGAGCTGTCGTGCTCTCTCCAGTAATTGTTTGTGAGGCAGGAACAGTTCCACTCGTTGCACCATTTGCGTTATAAGTGATTGTGTAAGACCACTGGGCATAGAGAGTGAGATCTCCGGTCGCCGAAAACGTTGAACCAAGTGCATATCCAACACCCAAGCCATTTGCTTGTGTATTCCATCCGGTCAATGTGTAACCAGTACGTGCTAGCCCTGCAGTATTTGATTCAAGGCTTCGCGATCCACCAGTGATTGTAAATTGACTATCGTTTGGCGCTGAGCCACTTGTGTTTCCATTTCCGTCATATGAAATTACGTTGAAGAGACCGATTGACTCTCCCGGCGCATCTGCTGATCCTGCTGAAGTCTGCGCACTAGTAACGGTGCGAGTGTCGATATAGCTAGAACCACCACCGCCGCCGCCATTATCTCCACCACCACCACCGCCGAAGTAGCCGCCACCACCGCCGCCGGATTCATCTCGACCATCGCCGCCGGCGTACTTGCTACCCGCTAATCCTGGGACACCGTTGACTGAAAATCCGCCAACTCCACCAGCTGTTTGAGTACCGCCACCGGCAGGATTTACAGCACCGCTTGCACCTGTGTAACCGCCACCTGCGCCACCTGCGCCACCGTAACTTCCGCCGCCGCCGCCAGCTGCGGTGATTAAATCATTGGCTCCACCTTGTAAGCGAACTGCAGAACGTCCGCCACCTGCAGCTTGCCACTTTGGCGTGCCGCCGCCATGACAGGATCCACCGCGACCACCGCCGCCAAATGGTCGAGTGGTCACGTAGCAACCGCCTGAAAGAGTTGGCGTTACACCGCCGCCACCCTCGCCGACAATAATTGAAAATACATCTCCGGCATTTACTTCGAGAGTGCCTTTAGCAAAACCTGCTCCACCACCGGAAGTGCCAGTCGAAAGAGATCCTCCGCCGCCTGCACCGATTAGGTTGAAGGTTACGGAGGTGACACCGGATGGAATTGTCCATGTTTGCGTATCACCAGTGAAGTTGAACGTCTTAAATGCTTGAGTTCCACTGGATGTGTATTGAGCGATAACGCAACCATTGCCAGCTTTGGTGAGCGCAACAGAAGCATTTGCCACGCCACCTTTTCCGACGCCGGCTGCACACTGTGGAGATGCAAGATCCGCTGTAAGAACTGGTCCGCTCCATTGCGCATACAGTGTTGTGTTACCTAATAATGTGAATGGGTCACCTACTAAATATCCGGTTCCGGATCCATTGGCTGCTTCATTCCAGCCAGTAAATGTTGAATTTCTTTTGCTAAGTCCTGAGCCACCCGGCAAAGTAATTATGGCTCCGCTTGTTTCGGATATCGCCGTGACAGATCCTGTTCCCCCATTTGGATTGAACCTGAGAAGAGGGTTTGCATTAATTGGAGTTGTGTAGCGAACAATTACAACGCCGGAACCACCAGCGGTGCCGTTGTAAGCGCTCGCCATATTTGAGCCTCCGCCGCCTCTATTTGCTAGTGGGACGGCATTAGTTTTACCTGCATGATCTCTCGGTGAACCACTTCCAGCACCATTTGTTCCATCACCGCCGCCGCCATACTCAAGTGAAGAGCCACTGATATCTGATGTGACGCCAATTCCAGGCACAGCTCCGGATGCTGCACCGCCGGCACCTCCGCCACCATTTCCGGGTTGACCTGCAGTACTTCCACCAGCGTTTGTACTTCCACTCGCGCCACCATGGTTGTTTGTATTTGTAGGTGCTTTGCCACCTCGACCCGTGATAGTTCCAAAAATTGAAGATTCTCCATGTTTGGTTAACAACTGCGCGGCAGTAGGTGTGGTGCTATAGATTGATCCCTCGCCACCGTTACCAACGGTGACTGGAATATTTTCACCTGGTGATGTTGCATATGAATTACTAGCAACTACTTCACCACCGCCGCCGCCAGCACCAAAAAATACGCCACTAACGCCTCCGCCGCCGCCGCCGCCTCCGCCAACAACAAGAACGCGCAATGAAGAGACGCCGTTGGGAACAGTCCAATTGCAACTCTGTACTTGGCTAAAGGTGACGAGAGTCTGAGATCCGATTGGTGTACTCGAAAAGCTACATGAGTTCTCCGGCGTTGCATATCGCACGATGACAACGCCTGAACCTCCGGCACCGCCGCCTGCAACTCCGTTATCTCCTCCGCCACCACCTCCCGTGTTAGCGGTTGCGTTTCCCTTCACATTTGTGTTGTAAGTAGCAGGAACTCCACCGCCACCAGTAGCTGTGCCATACACGGGTGATGCCCCAAAGCCCATAGATGCGCCGCCGCCGCCATACTGGAGTGAAGTGCCGGAAATATTGGAGACGATTCCAGAACCACCGTTCCTGCCGGATCCGGCGGTACCTGCGCCGCCGCCGCCGCCGCCTTCGGTTGCACTAGCACTACCAGTACCACCAATTTTGAGTGATCCGCTTGATCCACCAACTCGTGAAGTTTTGTCGAAGGTAGATTTTCCACCATTTGCAGTCGTTGCACCGAATGCTGAGTTTCCGCCATTGTTTACAGAAGTTGAATTTGTGTCATAGGCAGTTGCTGCCCCGCCAGATCCAACAACCACATTGATAACTGATCCAGGAATGACATTGGTGGTCGAATCAATAACTTCACCGCCGCCGCCGCCATTTCCAAAATATTTTGTAGTCCAACCACCGGCACCTGCACCACCCCCGCCCACAACAAGTACGCGCACTGATGAAACGCCATCGGGAACAGTCCAATTGCAACTCTGTACTGCTGTAAAGCTCTCAACTGTTTCAGATCCGATAGTGGTACGTGTTGACGCGCATGAAGATGCTGAAGCCTTCGGCGCGGTTAAGACTGCAGTGGGCAGCGAGGTGAGCAGCCCGGCCAAAAGGGCATATGTGAGCCATCGTGAAATCTGTGCCCGGGAGGGCAGAGTCACCTTGGCTAGCATGCGGAAAATACCTCTTCTATTAGTGCAGATTGAGAGGTATAAATTTTAGAAGAGGGGTGATTTTAGATAAACCTGAAAGGGTGATTTAGAGAAATGATCACCCCAAGATCACCCCGCCACTCTTTTTCGATAAATTTTGGAGGTAAAGAAATTTTCTTATAGAAAAAATAGAAGGTGATTATAAAACCTTATAAATCAATAAGAATTTCACGTTTTTAATTAATTGTTACAGTAAACCAATTGCTGACAACAATGCACTCACCTTGTCGATAATCCAACCTTGAATTGAGAAAGCAACATCTGTAACGCCCTGATTAACGCCCCAACCATATTGATATGCAAGTTCATAGACTGCAAAGTAGATGAGATAAAGGCCAACCAGCGCCATTAGTCCACCCATAATCTTTTCAAGCAGCCCGCCTGCACCTCGAATTCTCTTGATCAACAGATCGCGTGAGAGGGCCGTCGCAATTGCAAGGACGCCAATGGTGACGGTGAAGCCAAGACCATAGAAAATGTATGAGAGAAGTGATTCTAGGTATGTGCCGCCAAGAGATGTTGAGGTAACTGCTAAGAATGGCCCGATTGTGCAACTGATTGAACCGAGTGCAAAGGTAACTCCATAGAGAATATAGGTCTTCCAGTTGCCTGTAGGTGAAACATTTGGACTCCAGAGCTTCTTTAGAATTACCGGGCCTTTAAAGATTAGTGCAATGCCAAAGATGAAAATCAAAAGTCCAATAAGCACCGTCACATATGGAAGGTATTTCTGTATTGCGGTTGAGATTGGAAAGATAATCAGAGAGAAAAGTGAGAACACTCCGACTATTCCAAGGCCCATGAAGCCAGAGAACGTCAACGCTTTAGCTACCTGCGTTCTCCGCTTGCTCTCTTCACTCGAGTCCAAGATGGCGAGGGAAAGATATGCGGGCAACATCGCAAAGCCACACGGATTAAAGGTTGCAAAGACGCCTGCAACAAAAGCGACGGTAAGAACAGTCTCTAACGCCACTAGTTTCTCAGCGCTTTGCAGCTAACGTCTTTAGTGATTTCTCCAATGAGGCAGCAGTGCTGGGGCCTATCTTTGAGGTCATTTTGCCTTTTCTATCAACGAAGACGATCGTTGGCTGAATAACGACGCCAAATCGCTTCCAGACGGCACCGGATGAATCATCGATATTGGTAAAGACTGTTGTGCCGGTTTTCTCGACAAATGCTTGCAATTCGGCCTGATTTCCTAGCGCTCCGACGCCAATAAAGTTGATGCGATCCTTGTATTTCTGTGAAGCTGCAACGATGGCGGCAGATTCATTTTGGCAGATGGCACACCACGGTGCCCAGAACCAAATCGCGCTTGGCTTATTGCCTAACAGCACCTTTGAGTTAAAGGCTTCGCCTGAAACGGTGGTGGCTGTGAAGGTCAGCTTCTTTACATTGCTCTTCTTCGTTGCACCCAGCGCCGCAGGTGTTGCGAGCGCAGTGAGAAGGAGAGATGTCGCAAGAAGTGCGCCGAGGACTCGATTCTTTTTCATCGCTTAGCCACCGACCTTATCTAGTTTGAGCTTGATCCCAACCCATGCACCGATAAATGAGAAGAGGAAGAAGGTCCATCCTGAAAGCGCAAATGCTTGCGTTCCGGAGAGAAGGTTTCCAATCGTGCAACCGAGGCTAGTAAATGATCCCCATCCAAGAAGTATTCCTCCCACTAAGGAAGAGAGAGTTCCTCTTGTTGTCAGCGGTTGATACTTGAAACGGTTACCTGAGATGGATGCTGCAAGGGCTGCGATAAAGAAGCCGATTACCAGCCAACCGTTATTTGTGATGACTTCTACTGCGGCACCAATGCACCCTGAAAGTCCATCAAGCCCGACTAGCTCGGGGTAGAGGTCATAACGGTTGCCAATGCTTTGTGCGATTGAATTAAGTTGGCGAGTAGTGCCCAACGGTTCGATGCGGAGATAGGCAGCGATTCCAACGATTCCAACGATTGTTCCTGTGATCCAAGGGCTCCAACGCTTCTTGATGAGGTTGTTGCGGATTTCGCGCCAATCCATAGAGCGTCCACCATGGTGTTCGCTCTCTTCCGGATCTGCTCTCTTAAGCAACCAAAAGATCAGGCCACCAATAACCACCAGAGAAATCGCTAATGAACCCGCGTAGCCAAAGTAATTTGGGAGCCAGATCCGAGGGGAGTTCTCGATTGAATTTCGGTAGAGAAAATTCCATGTGTTGAAGGAGATGATGAAGCCGATAACGACTCCGATTAACCCTGGAATCGCGCGAATATAGCCTTGGGTAAGTCTGAAGAACTGCCCCGAAATACAAGCACCGGCCAGCGCCATTCCTATTCCAAATGCGAAGGCTCCTAGAACTAGCGCCACACTGACGGGCCCAATATGCGCCGAAGGTGGCAGCTGCTCTCCATCAGGAGTTGGCAAGAAGAGCCCAAAGATGATCGTGTAGCCGATGCTGCCCACTGCAAGAGCGGTGAAGATCGAAATCAAACCGTAGTTGCGGTTCTGGTTAATTGAATCTCTGAAGATGCAGAAAATACAGAACCGACCGCGCTCAAAAGCGATGCCGAGGGCAGTTCCAATGAGAAGGGAGGTTGCAGCAGGCGAACCGTAGCTTTGACTGCTTTCCAAAATTTGGGAGAGCAGCAAGAGCCCAACAATTATTACAGCGGCAATTGAAGTACGAATGGAGTCAGCGCGACTCCACTCGTACTTCGCACTCTTCTCTGTGAATTGGCTTGAACTCAAGACGAGACCTTCGCAGCTGGGTTCTCAATCAAATCAGCCGGTGCTGCTGCTGCGAACTCAAACCATGATCCGTCATAGTTCTTCACATTGGTATTACCCAAGATTTGTGTCAAGGCAAACCAAGAGGCAGATGCCAAAAGCCCCGTACCGCAATAGAGAATGACTGGGGTGTCTTTCGTGACTCCAACGGCGGCGTAAGCAGCGCGAATATCTGCCGCCGACTTAAAGGTGCCGTTTGAATTCAGGATACTTGCTGTTGGAATGCTCTTAGCTGATGCAATGTGTCCGGCAGCAGCTGCGTTACCAAGGCCAGTGCTGGTGTTTGTGCCAGCAAAGCTTGCATCATCGCGGGTATCAACAATTACAGCACGACTCTTCGCCTTGCTCTTTGCATTTGCAATGACATCATTAATTGATGCCCGTAACTTCTTCGATGCTGCAGTCGCAACGTAGCTTCCCTGAGGCTTTTTTGCTGGAATTGCCAATGTTGTGGCCCCACCAGATGCTGTCCATGCAAGAAGTCCACCATCGAGAATTCGAACATCAGGAACACCGTAGAGGTTAAAGACCCAGGCACCCCACGTTGCTCTCAGGTTTGAGCGTCCTTCTGAATAGAGAACTACTGTGGAATTCTTACTGATTCCAAAGTTGCGCGCGGCGCGGAAGAAGTTGGCACGTGTGACAACACCATTCTTAAGCTCTGATTCGCTCGAGTTAGCTAACTCGGTTTTCCAATCGATAAATTGCGCACCTTCGATGTGTCCACGTGCATAAACAGAGCGATCGTTGTCGCCGACATGAATGAGGACGAGATTTGGATCTTTGAGGTTAGCCGTGAGCCACGCTGGTGTAACGAGGGACTTGGTAGGTGTTGACGGTGTTACAGCCTGCGAAGGTGTAACCAATACAGTTGAAGCGAGTGTTGCGATAATTGAGATAGCAAATAACTTCTTAAGCATTTTAAACTCCTTGGATAAAAAGGTTTGTTTGAAAAATTTCTGGATTTTTTTAAGTTAAAAAATCAACAGATATATGAGGTATCGCTAGCGCGGCAATAATCAATCGTGCGGCGCTTAGTTAAAGCAACTGGTGTACCTGACATGGAGGAAAAGGTACAGTGGCTTGAATGTGTAAGCAACAAAAGAAGATTATGCAGTTGCAAAGAATTTGCACTTGAGTGTCCCGGGCATTGAGGAACGCCATTAATGTACGCTTGTACTCCAACGAATTGAGAACGGAAAATAAATGTCACACGATCTTGCACAGCTCAGGACTATCTTCACCTCTGCCTTGGCATCGGACTGCCTTGATGCGATGGGGTATGGAAAACAGGTTCTTGGCCAAGATATTCATATGCTTTCAGGCGAGGGCGTAATGCTGGGTTACGCGTTTCCGGTGCAGATCGAAGTTGTCGACTCATTCCCAGAGGTTCCATACGTTGGTTTGCTCAAGGCCCTCGATGCCATTCAAAAAGATCAGGTGTATGTAACTCCCACCGCGCGTGCCGGTAAGGCTTCGCTCTGGGGCGAACTCCTTTCAACCGCCTGCAATTTCAAAGGCGTCGCCGGATCACTAGGCGATGGACCTTCTCGTGATCTCGCACGCACTCGCGCCATGGGATTTAAAATATTTGGAACAGGTTCACTTCCCGTCGATATCAACGGTCGCTACGAAGTAGTTGCCCACAACGTTCCAGGCGTCATCGACGGTGTCGCAATTAATCCTGGCGACCTCATCGTCGGCGATGTTGATGGAGTAACGATCGTGCCTATCGCCGCCATTGATGAAGTTGTTGCGCGCGTAATCGAGAAGAACTCAGGTGAGACTAACTTTAGAAAGGCAGTGAAAGAGGGCATGGCTCCATCAGCTGCTTTCGCTAAATTTGGAGTGCTATAACTTCTTTAGCTCTTCGCGATCAAGCAAGTACTGGGGCGTGAAGCCAAATCGCTTGATAAAACGCTCGCTTGAATACGGAGCGGCATTGCCAGGCAATTCCCCTCGTATTTCACTCTTTGGGTGAAACTTCTTCATGAGTTCCAGCGTTGGTTCATCCGACATGGTGTCTGGCGCTGACAAATTGAAGGTATCCGAGCCTTTGAAATCACTCAACACAATCACTTCAAGCGCAGCTGCCGCATCGCGTAGATCTAGATAACACCAGAGGGCCTTGGCGGCAATACCTTTAGGAAAGCGGGGATGTGGAGGCAAGGTATCTTCATTCTTTGCACGTGAGGCGAGCTCGTATGTTTTATCTGGCAGATTAGTCCAAGGAAAGCGCATACCGACAAAACTCATTCCAGTACGAGCAAACCACATGCGGGCAGATAGCTCATTCACTTCTTTTGAAAGCGCATAACTCTCTTCATATTCGAGTGGGTGCTCTTCATCTACCGGAACATACTTTGGTGAGGTCCATGCCTCTGAATACGCAAATCCATATGCTGACAAGCTTGAGGCATAAACAACAATGCGTACTCCGGCATTTGCTGCAGCGCTAAAGACTGCAAACGAGGAGACCACGTTATTTGAAAAAACTTCATGCTGTCGCTTATCTGTTGGGTTAGGGATCGCAGCTAGATGAATAACGGCTTCAGCACCCGACATCACGCTGTCGCAAAATTCTAGATTAGTTAAATCACCAACAATGACTTTAAGTCCCGGGGCAATATCGCCATCGGTTCGATCGACAGGGACAACTTCATGTCCTTTGGCTACTAGATGTTTTGCGGTTGCATTTCCAAGTAAGCCAGATGCTCCTGTGACAACAATTTTCATAACGTTATAGTAATCTCAAAAAAGAGATCCGCTACTGAATCAGATTAATCTGGCGGAGACGAGGAGATTTGAACTCCTGAAGGGTTTAACCCCTTACCTCGTTAGCAGTGAGGCGCACTCGACCGGGCTATGCGACGTCTCCAAGTGTGAGGCAAGTCTACAGCGTAATTACTGCCTTTTTCTACGTGCCTTTACGCCTGAAATTTATGCGCTGCGCTATTCCATTTAACGTTGTGGCGGAAAGTTTGCGCATCAGTCTTTGCGTTGATCTCGAGTAGCTCAACACCGGCAATCTCGGCAAAGTCTTGTAGGACTTCTATATCAAGGGCTGTTGACATGACGGTGTGGTGAGAACCGCCAGCATAGATCCAGGACTCGGCAGAAACTTCTAAGGATGGTGCTGGTTTCCACACGGCGTGTGCCACGGGAAGTTTGGGAAGTGGTGCATCTGGTTTCACGACTTCAATCTCGTTTGAAACAATTCGGTAGCGATCCCCGATATCGGTAAGGCAAGTAACCAAACCTTTACCTGGTGTTGCAGAAAATACGAGACGTACAGGATCTTCGCGATCTCCGATACCTAGCGGGTGAATTTCGATACGCGGTTTAGCAGATGTAATTGTTGGGCAGACTTCTAACATGTGTGCGCCAAGAACTTTCGGTTCGCCTGGTCCGAAGTGATATGTGTAATCTTCCATGAAAGAGGTTCCGCCTTGTACACCTGCAGTCATCGCTTTTACGATGCGCAGAAAAGCCGACGTCTTCCAATCTCCTTCACCGCCAAAGCCATACCCATCTGCCATTAATCTCTGAACTGCAAGCCCGGGTAGTTGTCGTAAACCTCCGAGATCTTCAAAGTTTGTGGTGAATGCTTGAAAGCCGCCTGACACCAAGAAGTTACGTAATGCAATCTCTTGTGATGCCGCATAACGAAGTGATTCATGGCGCGCTCCACCTGGTTTCAATTCGGGAGCGACTTCGTACTTTTCTAAATATTCTGGAATCAGAGCATCGATCTCTTTATCGCTCACCTTTGCAACTGCATCGACAAGTGCATTGACGCCGTAAGCCTCAACCGAGAAACCGAGTTTGATTTGAGCGCCAGTCTTATCGCCATCTGTCACAGCAACAAAACGCATATTGTCACCAAATCGTGCCAACTTGAGATTTTGAGCGGTGTGCCAACCTAGAGCTGCGCGGGTCCAATGTGAGACGCGCTGCTGCACGCGCAGATCTGAAACGTGGCCAACAACAATTTTTCGTCCCCGATTTAACCGGGCTTGGAGATGGCCATGCTCGCGATCACCATGGGCTGCTTGATTGAGGTTCATGAAATCCATATCAATGCTCGCCCATGGAAGTTCGGCGTTTACTTGGGTGTGTAGGTGCAGCAGTGGCTTTGTCAGGATCTGCAAGCCGGAAATCCACATCTTTGCTGGGGAGAAGGTATGCATCCAGACAATGACGCCAATACATGAATCGTTTGATGAAGCATCCTGCATGGCTCTACGGATTTCATCTGGTGACTTCAAAATCGGCTTCCAAACAATATCGACCGGTGAATTTATGCTCTGAGCAAGGAGTGCGGAGACTTCTTTTGATTGCTCAGCAACGGTCTTTAGCGTTTCTTCGCCATAAAGGCTCTGAGTTCCGGTGAGAAACCATACTTCGCGC
>JBILRA010000089.1:0-4396 GCA_044372915.1 Candidatus Planktophila sp. | reverse complement strand
CGTACTTAATGAGCCATCAGTAGTTGCTGTCAATCAGGATACCGGCGCTGTACTTGCAATCGGTACTGAGGCAAAACTCATGATCGGACGCACCCCGGGAAACATTGTTGCGATTCGTCCACTTAAGGATGGAGTAATTGCAGACTTTGATACAACAGCGCGGATGCTCAAGCACTTTATCCGTAAAGTTCATGGACGTCGTGTACTAGCAAAGCCACGTCTTGTTATCTGTGTTCCTTCAGGAATTACAGGTGTTGAACAGCGCGCAGTTACTGAAGCTGGTTATGACGCGGGTGCTCGCAAGGTTTACATCATTGAAGAGCCGATGGCAGCAGCAATTGGTGCAGGACTTCCAATCCACGAGCCAACTGGAAATATGGTGGTAGATATTGGTGGCGGCACAACAGAGGTTGCAGTCATCTCACTCGGTGGAATTGTTACCGCTCTCTCAATTAGAACTGGCGGAGATAAGCTAGATCAAGCAATTATTGATTGGACTAAGCGCGAATACTCACTTCTCTTGGGGGAGCGCACAGCTGAAGAAATCAAGATGGCTATTGGCTCTGCCTATGTTTTGGCTGATGAAAAAGATGCTGAAATCCGTGGCCGCGATCTTGCAACCGGACTTCCAAAGACAATCATCGTCACAGCCGCAGAGATTCGTAAGGCGCTAGATGAGCCAGTGAAAGCCATTGTTAACGCAGTCAAGAGCACGCTGGATAAGTGCCCACCTGAGCTTTCATCAGATCTCATCAATCGCGGAATCATGCTTACCGGCGGCGGCGCTCTGCTAAAGGGCTTGGATGAGCGCCTTCGTCGTGAAACAGGAATGCCAATTCACATCGCAGAGCGTGCATTGGATGCCGTTGTTGAAGGTTCTGGAAAATGTATTGAAGAGTTTGAGGCACTTGAAAAGGTCTTGATCTCAGAACCACGTCGATAGGTCGATAGGTCGATCGATGATGGCGCGCGGCGGGGAGAACCGCGGGCGTTTACTGCTCATCATCCTGATCATCACCTCATTATTTTTGATTACTCTCGACCTGCGTGGGGTTTCTGTCATCAGTGGTTTGCGCAGCGGAACACAGAGCGCTCTCACTCCAGTACAGAGTGTTGGAGCAACGATTCTTTCTCCGGTACGTAATTTCTTTGTAGATGTTATCTACTTGGGTCGCACGCGATCTGAGATGGAAAGACTCCGTGCCGAAAACGGGCAGCTGTTAAGTCAGTTGCGAGAGCGCAGAAGCATCGATGCTCAACTTGAACAATTGCAAGGTGCACTAGATCTAGCAGGTAAGGCAGAGTTTAAAGTTTTGAGCGCTCGAGTGATATCTCAGGGAGCAACAACTTCCTTTACTCAGACAATCACGATTGATGCCGGCTCGCGTAACGGTGTGAAGACAAATATGACTGTTATCAATTCTTATGGTCTGATCGGCGTCGTCAAAACCGTGTATCCCAATAGCTCCCTCATCGCCCTAGCCTCTGACCCTTCATTTCGCATCGGTGTGAGAATTGCAGGTTCGCAACAAATTGGAATTCTTTCCGGACAAGGAACTCGTAAAGGTGTTCTTCAATTACTTGATAACCAATCAACAATTAAAGTTGGCGATATTTTGCTCGCGCGCGGAAGCGTTGATAATCAGCCCTTTGTTCCAGGTGTGCCGGTCGGGGAAGTAACCTCTGTTGATAACGCTGCCGGCGCTGTGACTCAAACAGCAGATGTTCGATTCTTTGCAAGTTTCTCATCGATTGGAGTAGTCAGTGTTGTACTTGCGGCACCGGCAGCTGATCCACGCGACTCACTCATTCCACCTAAGCCACTACCGACCCCGATTCCTACAGTCACCGTCTTCGTTACACCTAGCCAATCACCAGAACCAGATTCATCCGGCAGTAATTAAATGTCTACTCGGAAGATTTCACTGACAGTCATACTTTTCACTCTTGTTTACATTCTCCAAGAGGCATTTGTTACTCAACTTCGAATTGCGGGTGGAGGATTCTCTCTCTTCCTAATCTTTGCACTTTTGTGGGCAGCGCTCTCCTCGCCAAATATGGGTGCGCTAACTGGTTTTGCTGCAGGATTCCTCATCGATTTGTCTCAGAGTACCGCGGGAGCATTTGGACAGTGGACCCTTGTGCTTATTCTCGTTGGATTTGGAATTTCATATCTTGGTTTAGGTTATGAGAATGTCCGTCTGAACCCTTTCACAATCACCTTTCTAGTTACGGCTTCAGTTGTTGCTGCGCGCGTGCTCTATCTAGTCCTGTCACTACTCCTTGGCGAGAATGTTGGAACCTTCTCTTCAATAATCACCTCACTCTTCATCGGATTGCTCTGGTCTGCAGCCGTTGTTCCTATCGCAATGCCTGTTGTCGCTCGGGCATATGACTTCATTAACGATACGAGGTCGCGCCTATGAACTTGCGCTCTCGCTTGGGTCTACTGGTTATCCAAATTTTTATTATTTCTCTTATGGTTGCACTCCTTGGAAGACTGTTTTATTTACAAGTGGCTGCGGCCCCACAATATAAAGATGCAGCGCTGTCGATCCAAAGCCGAGATGTCGTAACACCTGCAACTCGTGGATTGATTGTTGATTCATCCGGAGTTCCGTTAGCGCTTAACAAAGTAGGGGTGGCGATAACCGTTGATCGAACGGTCATTGATAAACAAGAAGATAAGGGTGAAGCGGTTCTACGCTCACTTGCTCGACTTCTTAAAGTCAAGTACGCAGACGTTCTTCAGCGGACTCGGCTCTGTGGTGAACTGGAAGCAGGCAAGCGCGCTGGATGTTGGACAGGTTCGCGTTTTCAGCCAATTCCGATTACAAAAGATGCCGATCCAGAGCTGGCTCTACAGATCGTCGAGCGTTCTGATCAATTTCCGGGAATTAGTGCAGCACCGGTTGCCATTCGCTCATATCCGGGAAATGCTGATGTTAATGCCGCGCACATGCTTGGTTACATCGGCCCACTGACTGAAGGAGACTTAGCTGGCGAGAATGGTCGAAGCTATTTTCGCTCAGAATATATTGGTAAGGCTGGCCTAGAAATCCAGTATGACGAATATTTACGAGGGTTCCCCGGGATAAAGACCTTTACTGTTGATCGCAAAGAGGCTGTAACAAACACCAGAAAAGTTACCAATCCAATCCCCGGAAACCATTTGGTTACAAGCATTGATGTTCGCCTACAAGCAGCGAGTGAAAAAGCATTGGCAGCTGCCGTCGCCCGTTCGCGCGCAAATGGTTTTCGAGCAGACGGTGCCGCAACGGTAGTTATGGATGTTGTGACGGGTAGAGTTTTAGCGCTGGCCTCATATCCAACATTTGATCCCAACGCATATGAACGCGGCCTTACCACCGCCCAGGCCCGCGATCTCTACTCAGAATCTAAAGGTGTTCCAGCGCTCTCTCGCGCACTCCAGGGTCAATTCGCACCGGCGTCAACTTTTAAGGCAGTCTCTTTAGTCGCCGCTGCAAATGCAGGATATAACCTCAATGCAAACTACGAATGCCCCGGAGACTTCCAAGTTGGAACTCGATTATTCCGTAACTTTGAAAGTAAAAATCAAGGAACTCTCTCGATGAAAAAAGCGATGGCAGTCTCCTGTGACACCATCTGGTACAAAATCGCTTTCTCTGAATGGTTAAAAGATGGCGGTCTCAAGCCAAAGAGCAATCCAAATGATTATTTCTTTAAAGCAGCCGAAGGCTTTCAAGTAGGCGTGAAGACTGGAATCGATCTACCGTCAGAGGCATCCGGACGCCTTGCAAATCGCGAGTGGAGACTGTCCTGGTATGAGCAGAACAAGGATTTTTATTGCAATTATAAAGAGCGTGCAAGTAAAGAACAGCAGACAGCATTTCTTTTAGAACTCGCGAGAGAAAACTGCTTGGATGGCGACAAGATTCGTGCAGGCGACGCGGTGAATTTCTCGATTGGTCAAGGTGACACTGTCATCACGCCACTTAAATTGGCACAAATGTATGCTGCCATTGCAAATGGCGGAACAATATGGAAACCAACTGTTGGTAAGGCCATTGTGACAACGGAAGGAAAAGTTCTAGAAACTATCTCCCCAGAGAAAGTTGGAACGCTACCTGCAACAAAGGCAACCCTGAAATTTCTGCAAAGCTCGCTTCGAGAAGTCGTTGTTTCGGGTACGGGAGCAGGGGCATTTAGTGGCTTCCCGATCAGCATTAGCGGCAAGACAGGAACGGCTGAAGTCTTTGGTAGAAATGCAGATGGCTCGCTTAAAAGCGATACCTCATGGTTTGCAGGGTATGGCCCGACAGAGAAGCCGAGATATGTCGTAGTCATGATGGTTTCGCAAGGTGGATTTGGTGCATCCTCATCTGGCGTTGGTGTCCGTCAAATCTTTGAAACC
>JBILRA010000025.1:0-16439 GCA_044372915.1 Candidatus Planktophila sp. | reverse complement strand
CATTGCAGGTTTGTATGCAAAGCCAACTGTTGTAAACAATGTTGAATCAATCGCATCAGTTCCTGCAATCATTGCAAATGGTGCAGAGTGGTATCAATCAATGGGCACTGAAAAGTCAAAGGGTGCAACTCTTTACTCACTCTCGGGCCATGTAAATAACCCAGGACAATTTGAAGCACCTCTTGGAATTACTTTGCGTGAAATTCTTGAACTAGCTGGGGGAGTGCGCACTGGCCACAAGCTCAAGTTCTGGACACCAGGTGGCTCTTCAACTCCACTATTTACCGATGCTCATCTAGATATTCCACTGGATTACGAGGGTGTATCTGCAGCAGGTTCGATGCTTGGCACAAAGGCACTTCAAATCTTTGATGAGACAACGTGTGTTGTTCGCGCAGTACTTCGATGGACTGAGTTTTATAAGCATGAATCATGCGGCAAGTGCACACCATGTCGCGAAGGCACATGGTGGCTAGTTCAAATCTTGCGCGATCTCGAAGCAGGGGTTGGAACAGAGGCAGATCTTGAAAAACTACTCGATCTCTGTGACAACATCATGGGACGTTCATTCTGCGCACTCGGTGATGGCGCAACAAGCCCAATCACCTCATCTATCAAGTATTTCCGCGATGAATACATCGCCCACTTAACTCAAGGTGGATGCCCATTTGATCCAGTCCAATCAACTCTTTTTGTAGGAGCTAGTAAATAATGACTACACAAGAGAGCGCAGTTGCGGTGGAGTTGATTACTGTCGTCATCGATGGATTTGAAGTCAGCGTACCCAAAGGCACATTAGTAATACGTGCGGCAGAAAAACTTGGAATTCAAATTCCACGATTCTGCGATCACCCACTTCTTGATCCAATTGGCGCATGTCGTCAATGCCTTGTTGATATTGAGATCAACGGCCGCGCATTTCCAAAGCCACAGGCGTCGTGCACCATTCCTGTTGAGCCAAACATGATTGTAAAAACCCAACTCACATCTCCTGTTGCCGATAAGGCGCAGAAAGGTGTGATGGAACTTCTGCTTGGAAACCACCCACTTGACTGCCCTGTGTGTGACAAAGGTGGCGAGTGCCCACTTCAAAATCAGGCGATGTCTAACGGAAATCCAACTGCTCGACTTGGTGGAGTAAAACGTATCTTCGAAAAGCCAATCAATATTTCATCGCAAGTTTTGCTCGATCGCGAACGTTGTGTCTTGTGTGCACGTTGCACGCGCTTTTCTGAACAGATTGCATCCGATCCATTTATTACTCTTAATGAGCGCGGAGCCTTACAACAAGTAGGAATCTACGAGAACGATCCGTTTAAGTCTTATTTCTCTGGAAACACGATTCAAATCTGTCCAGTAGGTGCACTCACCGGCGCTTCATACCGTTTCCGTGCCCGTCCATTCGATCTCGTTTCAACTCCATCGGCTTGTGAGCATTGCGCATCAGGATGCGACATGCGCACAGACGTTCGTCGAGGAAAAACCCTACGACGCTTAGCTGGAGATGATCCTGCGGTAAACGAAGAGTGGAACTGCGATAAGGGACGTTGGGCATTTAAGTACATCACGTCACAAAATCGCTTAACTCAACCGCTTGTACGTAACGCTGAAGGTGAACTTGTACCAGCATCGTGGCCTGAAGCTCTAGCTGCTGCAGCAGCAGGACTTGTTGGCAAGCGAGCAGGTGTGATCGTCGGAGGTCGCCCAACAGTTGAAGATGCATATGGATATGCAAAGTTTGCGCGTATTGCACTGAACACAAACGATATAGATTTCCGTGCACGCGTCACATCTGATGAAGAAGCCAATTTCCTTGCTTCAACTGTTGTCGGATCTGCAGTTCAGTACCGCGATATCGATGTTGCTGATCATGTACTCCTTGTTGCATTTGAACCCGAGGAAGAGTCACCAATCGTCTTCTTGCGCTTGAATAAAAACTTCAAAAAGCGTGGGCTAGCAGTGACATCTGTTGCAACTAAGGGATCCATTGCAATGGATAAGCTCAAGGCAAAATTTATTAAGGTAGCTCCAGGTAGCGAAGCACAGGCATTGGCATCAATTCAATTGAGTGCAAAGTCTGTAATTTTAGTGGGCGAACGCGCATCAGAGAGCGCCGGATTACTTTCTGCCGCACGCACCCTGGCTGAGAAGACAGGTGCAAAACTTGCATGGATTCCTCGCAGAGCTGGTGAGCGAGGAGCACTTGAAGCTGGTGCGCTAGCAAGTCTTCTTCCAGGTGGTCGCCCAGTAACGGATTCTGCAGCACGTGTTGATATGGCAGCGGCGTGGGGAGTCAGCACAATTCCTTCACTTCCAGGACGCAGTGTCTCATCAATGATCGATGCCATTCACAACGAAGATCTTGATGCTCTTGTTGTGGGTGGCGTAGATATTGCAGATTTGCCACAGGGTGCGCGTACAAAAGATGCTTTCAAGAAAGCATTTGTTGTTTCGCTTGAAATCGCGCATTCATCAGTGACTGAATTAGCAGATGTTGTGCTACCCGTTGCGGCAGTGACAGAGAAGTACGGCACCTTTGTTAACTGGGAAGGTCGTTCGCGCACATTTACAGCAGCAGTGGCAGATTCATTGAATCGCAGCGATGTTCGCATACTTTCAGTACTAGCAGATGCGATGGGTCAATCAATCATGCTCGGAACCGTAACAGCGGCGGCGAGAGAATTTGCCCAACTTGGAAAGTGGGAAGGCGCACGCGCATCACACGTTGCTGTACAACCAGGAACCCCAGTCAGTGTTTCAGGAGATCAAGCGATTATTACTTCGTGGCGTCGCCTACTCGATGAAGGATCACTTCAAATCGGAGAAGATAATTTAGCGGGCACCCGCAGGCCTACAATCGCTGTGATATCACCATCACGCGCCCAAGCACTGGGTGTTGCTTCAGGTGACCATCTTCGTATCTCGAACTCGCTGGGCAGTATTACTCTCGCAGCTCTGGTTGAAGATATTCATGATGATGCAATCTGGATTCCACGTAATTCAATCGGATCGACTCCATTACAAACTCTTGATGCAGTCCATGGTGAACTAGTAACGGTGGTGAAGGCATGACAACTGCAGAACTCCTTGGGAAAGATCCAGGTTGGCTGATCGTCGTTAAGGCACTGATGGTATTCATCATCTGCGTTGTCTCGACCTTGCTTGCAGTGTGGACCGAGCGCCGCGTATTGGCAAAAATGCAACTACGTACTGGACCCAACCGCGTCGGGCCTTTCGGCCTTATTCAATCGTTAGCAGATGGCGTGAAGTTGGCGCTGAAGGAAGACATCATTCCGGCTGCAGCAGATAAAGTTGTATTTATTGCAGCGCCGATTATCGCCGCTTCCATGTGCTTCATGTCTTTTGCAGTTATTCCAATGACGGGCAAAGTAAATCTCTTTGGTCAAGAAACTGCGATGCAACTGACAGATCTTTCGGTCGGCGTCCTCTACATTCTCGCTGTTACTTCAATAGGCGTATATGGCGTTGTACTTGCAGGATGGTCCTCAGGGTCCACCTATCCATTGTTAGGCGGATTGCGCTCAAGTGCGCAAGTTATTTCTTATGAAATTGCCATGGGGCTCTCGCTTGTTGCAGTCTTTATCTACGCGGGCTCAATGTCCACATCCGAAATTATCGGATCCCAACATTCAAATTATTGGAATGCTGTAGTCCTATTCCCATCATTTGTTATTTTTGTGATTTCGATGGTTGGTGAGACAAACCGCGCGCCATTTGATTTAGCAGAAGCTGAAGGCGAACTCGTGGGTGGCTTCCATACAGAGTATTCCTCTCTTAAATTCGCACTCTTCTTCTTAGCTGAGTACGTCAATATCGTTGCAGTTTCAGCACTTGCTACAACCTTGTTCTTGGGTGGATATCACGCTCCTCCAGGACTTGGCTTTACTGAAGCCTGGCTCGGTGGATGGTTCACAATCGTCTGGTTCTTCCTTAAGGTGAATATTTTCTTCTTTATCTTCATGTGGCTTCGTGCATCTCTTCCACGCCTACGCTACGACCAGTTTATGAAATTTGGCTGGAAAGTTTTGATTCCCATCTCGCTCATTTGGATCTTAACTGTTGCCACGCTTCGGGTGATTCAACAAGAAGGCGCATCTCGCACAGTGATCATCGCATGCACGCTGGGATTGGTCCTTATTGTCCTAGCCATCACATCACTCTTTGAACGAAGTAAGACAAAGTCACAGGAGCCAACTGCAGAAAGTGATGCACCAGATTTCCCTGTTCCTTCACTTCCTGGCGTTTCTTCACTCAATGTTTCAGCAAAGACAGGAGGCGATCGTGAGTAATTCACTCGAGCCAAAGAAGAGTGGTCAGGCACAGAACGTCGATGACGTTTCATTCGTCGAGGTCAACCAGCCAGGTCCGGCTCCACTAGTGCAGCAAGCTAAGGGATTTTGGGTCACATTCCGTTCCATGTTTAAGAAGAATCTCACTGTTGCGTATCCTGATGTGAAAGCGCCTACAGAAGAGCGCTTCCATGGTCGCCACCAACTCAATCGGCATCCTGATGGTTTAGAAAAATGCATTGGCTGCGAATTGTGCGCTTGGGCATGCCCAGCTGATGCAATCTTCGTTGAAGGAGCAGATAACACCCCTGATAACCAGATGTCACCAGGTGAGCGTTACGGCAAGGTGTATCAAATTAACTATCTGCGTTGCGTTTTCTGTGGTCTCTGTATCGAGGCATGCCCAACAAGAGCCTTAACAATGACAAATGAGTATGAACTCGCTGATTCTTCTCGCGAAAAGTTAATCTTTGAAAAGGAAGACCTGCTAGCGCCGCTGCGTGCAGGCATGTTGCAACCTCCCCATCCAATGTATCCGGGAATGAATGACACGAATTATTACAATGGGGATGTAACTTCGGCCCACCCTTCACAAGAAGGGAAAGCAAAATAATGTTAGATATCGCAACACCAGAAACCATCATGTTCTGGGCGCTAGCTCCACTTTCTGTGATCGCCGCACTTGGGATGCTAGTTGTGAAGAAAGCAGTTCACTCTGCAATCTTGCTTGCTTTTGTGATGATTACGCTAGCTATCTTCTATATCGCGCAAGGGGCAATATTCCTGGGCGTTGTTCAAATTGTTGTGTACACAGGTGCAGTCATGATGCTCTTCCTCTTTATCTTGATGTTGGTTGGTGTTGATGCATCAGACTCTTTGATCGAAACGATCAAAGGTTTAAGGTGGATTGCAATTACAGCCGCACTTGGTTTTGGTGGACTTTTGGTTGCCCTTATCGCTCGCGCAACACTTGGACGCACTCCAGTTGGCCTTGAAACCGCAAACTCCGATGGTAACGTCGAAGGAATTGCGATGCTGCTTTTCTCAGATTACGTCCTGCCTTTTGAAGTGATTTCAGCGCTACTTGTTACAGCAGCTCTTGGTGCGATGGTTCTGGCTCATCATCAGCGAACCAATCACCGCCCAAGTCAACGTGAACAGTCGATCTCACGCTTTCGCACTGGCTCATTGAGTAATGCCGCCGGTCTTCCGGGTCCAGGTGTTTACGCTCTACATAATGCGGTAGATGTCCCCGCACTTCTTCCAGATGGAACACCTGCACCAACTTCAATATCGGCAACTCTCAAGGCACGTGGTGATGTTATTGAATCAGCGCAATTCCAACTTGATGTTGTTGACCCAACTATTAAGGAGGAGAAGTAAGTGGATCCATATAACTACCTCTACCTCGCAGCCCTCCTCTTCACAATTGGTGCAGTTGGAGTTGTTGTTCGTCGCAATGCGATCGTCGTATTCATGTGCATCGAGTTGATGCTCAATGCTGGAAATCTCACTCTCGTTACCTTCTCGCGCATGAATGGCAATCTCGATGGCCAGGTTGTTGCCTTCTTTACCATGGTTGTTGCAGCGTGTGAGGTCGTAGTTGGCCTTGCAATCATTGTTGCGATTTACCGTTCACGTCGATCAGCATCAATTGATGATGCTAGTTTGTTGAAACGATAATCATGGTGACTTCAAGCTCACTCGTTTATTTGATCGGACTACCTCTATTTGGTGCTGTATTCCTCCTGTTAATCGGCCGAAAGGCA
Organism: Candidatus Planktophila sp.; assembly: GCA_044372915.1. Lineage (GTDB taxonomy): Bacteria > Actinomycetota > Actinomycetes > Nanopelagicales > Nanopelagicaceae > Planktophila. The sequence continues at coordinate 10,360 of JBILRA010000025.1, read as the reverse complement.
GATAAATGGGGACATCTCCTTGCTACGGCAATGTCAGCTGGCTCATTCATTCTTGGACTTCTTCACTTCTTTGCCATGACCAATCGTCCAACACAAGAGCGTGCCATTACCCAGACTCTCTTTACGTGGATTGAAGTCGGTAGCTTTAAAGTTGATGCGGCCTTACTTCTTGATCAGCTTTCAATCTGTTTTGTCCTACTTATCAGCGGCGTTGGAACTCTGATTCATATTTACTCCATCTCCTACATGGCCCACGATGAAAATCGTCGACGCTTCTTTGCATATCTCAATCTGTTTATCGCCTCTATGTTGCTTCTTGTTCTAGGTAACTCATACCTCAATCTCTACGTTGGTTGGGAAGGCGTGGGATTGGCTTCATACCTACTTATTGGTTTCTGGAATAAGAAGCCTGCCTATGCAACGGCCTCAAAAAAGGCATTTGTGATGAACCGAATCGGTGACATGGGACTCTCTTTTGCAATCATGATTGCATTTGCAACAATGGGCACCGTTTCATTCGACGGCGTAAAAGAGTCAGTTGATCGCGTCGGTACTCCAGCACTTACAGCAATGGGCATCATGCTATTGATCGCAGCGGCTGGAAAGTCTGCACAGTTCCCATTACAGGCATGGCTGGGGGATGCGATGGCAGGACCAACACCTGTCTCAGCACTTATACATGCTGCAACAATGGTTACAGCTGGCGTGTATCTCATCGTTCGCTCTAACTTTGTCTTTGATGCCGCACCAACAGCGCAACTACTTGTAGTTATCGTCGGTGCAATCACATTGATTTTCGGTGCAATTATCGGTATGGCTAAAGATGACATCAAGAAAGCACTTGCTGCATCAACGATGTCTCAAATCGGGTACATGATTGTAGGAGCCGGGCTCGGTCCGGCAGGATATGCCTTTGCAATCATGCACCTACTCACTCACGGATTCTTCAAGGCCGGCATGTTCTTAGGTGCAGGCTCGGTCATGCATGGGATGAATGATGAAGTGAATATGCGCAAGTACGGTGGGTTACGAAAAGTCATGCCAATTACCTTTGTCACCTTTGGCCTCGGTTATCTTGCAATTATTGGTGTTCCACCATTTGCGGGCTTTTACTCCAAGGATGAAATCATCGCCTCTGCATTTAATTCAGGTGGCGCACAGGGAATCATTCTTGGAAGCGTCACACTTCTCGGTGCTGTTATTACAGCCTTCTATATGACTCGCGTCATGGTCCTCACATTTACAAGTAAGGCGCGCTGGGATGATGATGCACACCCTCACGAATCACCAGCATTAATGTGGCTACCGATGGCTGTTTTGGCAGTTGGATCTGTGACAGCGGGGTACCTATTTACACAAGGAGATGCACTCGTTAATTGGCTTTCACCTCTCTTTGCAAAACATGATCACTATGACGAGCTGATGCCACATAGCGTTGTCACAATTCTTGCTATTGCTGCAGTAGTCATTGGCGTTTCGGCCGCTCTGATCAAATATCAATTCAAATCTGTCGACGCAATCGCTCCGACTGATGTTTCGCTGGCTACTCGTTTAGCCCGCAACGACCTAGGTCAAGATGCCGTCAATGAGGCTCTCTTCATGCGTCCCGGACAAACTCTTACCCAGGGCCTTGTTGTAATGGACGAAAAGGTTATTGATGGTGCAGTTCGTGGTATCGGCGCAATGACAGTTGGTTCTGGCGCAACTCTTCGACGCACCCAATCAGGTTATGTCCGATCTTATGCCGCCCTGATTCTGGTCGGCGCTCTCGTCCTTCTCTCTGCTATTTGGGTGGTGACTCAATAATGACTCTTACACTCATCATGCTTCTGCCGATCATCGGCGCAGCGCTTATTGCACTGATTCCTTCAGCTCAGGAACGATTGGTTAAGCAAGTAGCACTTGTGACAACGGTAGTTGTGGCTGTTGCAACCATTGTGAAGGCGCTGAATTTCAATCTTGACAATACAGAACTCCAATTTCGCCAAAGCTATTCATGGATTCCATCCTTTGGAATAAATTGGGCATTAGGCGTTGATGGAATTGCACTTGTACTGATTTTAATGTCAGTAATTCTTGCACCGATTGTGATTCTTGGTGGATGGAACGAGTCCGAAGGCGGCCGCTGGGGAGTAAAGACTTTCTACATTTTGATTTTAATCCTTGAAACCATGGTGATCGGAGTCTTTGCAGCGACAGATTTATTCCTCTTCTATGTCTTCTTTGAGGCGATGTTGATACCTATCTACTTCCTCATTGGTGGTTATGGAAGTGGAGAGCGTGCAGCGGCAGCAGTGAAATTCCTTCTCTACAGCCTCTTTGGTGGGTTACTCATGCTCGCCTCAATCATCGGACTTTTTGTGATTTCAGGCCAAAATGGCGAAGTAACTTTCGACATTACTAAGCTCTCAGAGCTACACACATCAATGAGTTCGACAACTCAGAACATTCTCTTCTTAGGATTCTTTATCGCCTTTGCAATCAAAGCTCCTTTGTGGCCATTTCATACCTGGCTTCCTGATGCGGCAAAGAGTGGATCGGCGGGTACGTCAATTCTTCTTCTTGGCATTCTGGACAAGGTTGGAACTTACGGAATGATTCGATTCTGTCTCTCCATCTTCCCAGATGCGAGCAAGACATTTACACCTGTAATTATAGTTCTCTCTTTGATTTCGATTCTCTATGGTGCATTCCTAGCCATAGGCGCAAAAGACATCAAACGATTGATTGCATATACCTCGATATCTCACTTCGGATTCATCACTCTTGGAATTTTCGCCATGACTACACAGTCACAAAGTGGTGCTACTTTGTACATGTTTAATCACGGCTTTTCAACGGCAGCCCTCTTCCTGGTGGCCGGCTGGATGATTCTTCGCCGCGGATCTTCAACGATTTCAGATTTCGGTGGACTCCAGCGAGTCACCCCGATTATGGCGTGGTCTTTCTTCATCGCTGGTTTGTCAGGTTTAGCACTTCCAGGGTTATCAAGTTTTGTGAGTGAATTTCTAGTATTGATTGGTACGTACACGAGATACCCAGTAGCTGCCATCATCGCAACATTTGGAATAGTCCTTGCAGCGCTCTATATATTGATACCGGTGCAACGCGCTCTGCATGGTGAGACCACACCCGGAAATGAGAACCTTAAAGATCTTAATCTCCGCGAGAAATGTGCGATTGCTCCCGTCATCGCAATTATTGTTTTCTTAGGCTTTTACCCATCGCCACTACTAAAGATCATTAATCCAGCTGCAGCACATATTGTGCAGCAGCAAGGCTATAGCGATCCTGCACCAACAATGAATGGAGGAAAGTAAGTGACTACCTTTACATCTCCAGTCCTTAATTATGGAATGCTGGCTCCGATTTTGGTCGTCCTCGGTGGCGCACTCATCGGCGTGCTGATCGAAGCATTTGCACCTCGAAAGTCTCGCAGCTCAGCACAATTAGCACTCTCTGTATTTACTCTCTTTATGGCCCTCGCTGCACTTGTTCGCACTCGTGGATCGTATTCATCCAAGGCTGCGATGAACTCTGTCACCTTTGATGGCGCTGGCTACCTCTTGCAGATGGGTATTTTAATTATTGCAATTATTGCAATTCTGCTCTTGGCCGATAGCGATAAGTTTGCGGCTGCTCCAACTGCGGCTCCAGGTTCTGAGGAAGAGCGTCAGGCGCAAGCTGCCAATATCCGCGTTACCGAAATTTATCCGCTCACACTCTTTGCAATTGCTGGAATGCTCTTGTTTACAGTCGCAACTGACCTCATCACTCTCTTTGTTGCACTCGAAGTGCTTTCATTGCCTCTCTATCTCATGGCAGGACTTGCTCGTCGTCGCCGACTAGCCTCGCAAGAAGCTGCTCTCAAATACTTCCTACTCGGGGCTTTTTCTTCTGCATTCTTTCTCTTTGGAATCGCCTACCTCTACGGATACTCAGACTCGATCACTTATGCAGGTATCGCAGCTGCGATCACAGGTGGCGCTGCTAATGATGTATTCCTATTGATCGGCATATCTTTTGTAAGCGTCGGCTTGCTATTTAAAGTGAGTGCAGTTCCATTCCACTCTTGGGCTCCGGATGTTTATCAAGGTTCACCTACCGCAGTCACCGCATTTATGGCGGCGGCAACCAAGGTTGCAGCTTTCGGTGCGATGCTCCGTATTTTCTATGTCGCATTTGCTGGTGATGTCTGGCAGTGGCGTCCGATGCTCACCGCGATCGCTCTCGTGACCATGGTGTTTGGTTCACTTGTTGCCATTTCTCAGCGAGATGTAAAGCGCATGCTTGCATACTCATCAATTGCTCATGCTGGCTTCTTACTATCTGGTGTAGTTGCTCTCAATAAATCAGGCTTAGATGCAACAATTTTCTACCTCTTTGCATATGGCGTTGCAACGGTCGGAGCTTTTGCCATCGTTTCGCTCATCAATGATGCATCAGGTGAAGTAACTGATCTAAATCGTTGGGCAGGTCTTGGAAAGAGATCACCATGGATTGCCATTGCATTCTCATTCTTACTTCTAGCTTTCGCAGGAATCCCTTTGACAAGTGGATTTGTTGGAAAGTTCTCAATCTTTTCAGCCGCCTACGAGAGTGGAAATACTGCGATATTGATTACGGGCGTTCTCTCATCAGCGATTGCTGCTTTTTTCTATATTCGCGTGATTGTTTTGATCTTCTTCAAGGATCCCGTTGAGGATGGAACAAGTGTCGTGATTCCTTCGATCTATACGAGAATTACGATTATCGCGTCACTTCTCATAACTCTGCTACTCGGCGTCCTTCCAGCACCAGTTCTTGATTACATCTCCCAAACCGCGTTCTTCCTTCGCTGATGTCATCTTTTGGTATTCCAGATCTCTCGCCAGCGCTCGAAGCAGATCTTGCCAAGCGGATGATCGAAGTTGAAGCCCTTCTACGGCTTCAGATAGAAGGTAAATACCCACTTGTCATCGAAACTTCTCGCCATCTTGTTGAGGCGGGAGGAAAACGTCTTCGTCCACTCCTGACGCTGATTACATCTCATTACGGCGATTCACATGCACATGGTGTCATTGAAGCGGCAGTAGTTTGTGAACTCACACATGTAGCAACTCTGTACCACGATGATGTAATGGATGAAGCTCCACTGAGGCGCGGTGTTCAGAGCGCAAATAATCGCTGGGGAAACACTGTTGCAATCTTGACTGGTGACTATCTCTTTGCACGAACCTCAGATATGTTGGCCGACCTAGGTCCTGCAGCGGTACACCTTCAGGCTCAGACCTTTGAGCGGTTAGTAATCGGGCAAATTATGGAGACTCAAGGACCTGCAGATGGAGCAGATCCATTAGAGCATTATCTCAATGTCGTTGCAGATAAGACTGGTTCGCTTATTTCAGCGAGTGCTCAATTTGGTGCGATGCTTGCCGGTGCCCCCCGTGAGCAGATCACTGCCCTTGCCGCTTTCGGTGAAAAAATTGGAATTACCTTTCAGTTAGTTGATGATGTAATCGATATTGCCAGCCAGTCTCATGAGTCGGGCAAGACACCGGGAACTGACCTTAAGGAAGGCGTACCAACACTGGTGACTCTTAATGTCATGAATTCCACACGAGTGCACGATCGTGAACTTCAAGAGCTTTTGAAGAGGCCAATCACCGATGATGCTCTTCTCGCTCAGGTCTTAGATCAACTACGCCAGCATCCAGCTCTTGATCAATCTCGTGAACAAGTACTGAGCATTGCTCATCAAGCACGAACTCTTTTAGGGCCTCTTCCAGTAAATGATGCAACAGGTGCACTTTTCTCGCTATGCGATGCTGTGATCGATCGTTCTGCCTGATTTAATAAGATCAAAGGCTAGCGCGATGAGTGCAACCCAGATGATAAGGAATCCACTCCATCTAGCAGCGGGCATATCCTCATTGAAATACCAGACACCAATCGAAAATTGAATTGTGGGCGTGATGTACTGCAATAACCCAATGAGAGTGAGTGGCAATCTATTGGTTGAACCGTTAAAGAGTAAGAGCGGTATTGCTGTAACAGCGCCCCCACCAATAAAGAGAAGTGTGATACCCCAAGAGATTCCAAACTGGCCTTGGCCTTGATTGCCAAGCCAGATGAGATAAGCAAGGTAGGCACCGCTTGAAATCAGTGTTTCAATCGATAACCCTTCAAGAGCTCCTAGTCCCAGCTGCTTTTTAACCAAGCCGTAACTACCCCAAGAGAAAGCTAGACCCAGCGCAATCCACGGAAGGCGACCGTAATCTAAAGTCAGAACTGCAACACCAAGAGTTGCTATTCCAAGTGAGACCCATTGGAGTGGTCTCATCTTCTCTTTCAAAACTATTACACCAGTTGCGATTACAACTATTGGATTTATGTAATACCCAAGAGATGCTTCGACAACGTGACCAGAGTTTGCAGCATAAATATAAATAATCCAGTTTATAGAGATCAAGATTGAACTCAAGAAAAGCCCAGCAACTATCTTTGGTCGCTTGAGAAGCGAGAGCGTTGTCTTAAGTGTTTTTGTGAGCCATAAGATAATGAAACAGAAAATTAGCGTCCAGACCGCCCTGTGAGAGACGATCTCAAGTGGATTTGCAGGTTTCAGAAGAGGCCAATAGATAGGAAAGAGTCCCCACAGCGTGTAAGCGCTGACTCCAAAGAGCAGGCCGAGGCTTCTCTCCTTAGCCTTTTCTTCGATCATCTTTATCTAAAGTTCACAAATTGAACAGCAAAATCCCATTTACCATCCTTGATCATGGCAATTGCATCCTGGAGATCATCACGGCTCTTGCTCGTGACGCGTAATTCATCGCCCTGAATCTGGCTCTTTACCGATTTAGGCCCTTCGTCACGGAGAAATTTTGCAATCTTCTTGGCATTCTCAGTGGAAATACCTTCTTTAAGGGGACAGGCAATCTTGTAAATCTTTCCCGAAAGCTGTGGCTCACCTGGATCAATATGTTTGAGTGAAACACCACGCTTAATCAATTTATCCTTAACAACATCTAGCGTTGCTTTTGCACGCTCTTCAGTATCCGCCTCGATATTGATTTTTTCACCAGACATCTCAATCTTTGCACCGGTATTTTTGAAATCAAAACGAGTATCAATTTCACGGATTGCCTGATTGATCGCGTTATCAAGCTCCATGCGATCGATCTTTGAAACTACATCAAAACTGGAATCTGCCACAGGTGGATCCTCTGCTTTCTTACGTAAACCTAGCCAATCGAGTGAAGAATCGCCTCGGCCATCGTCGGTGTTGGATATGAAGATTGAGTGCCAAGTCTAGTGACACTATCTGATGCGCAGGCGCAGCCCAGGGCAATTGCACGCCTCTCATCCATTCCAAGGGCCAATCCCACTGAAAATGCACCAACAAAGGCATCTCCCGCCCCCGTCGTGTCGATAGCGGTGACCTTTGGCGCACTGACACGTTCAACTCTTCCATCCAGAGTTGTGAAAGCCGCACCTTGATCACCGAGGGTTACTGCAAAACGTGTCTTGAGTGTTGCAGCAAGCTGAAGAATTATTTCATCAGTCGTAGGTTCGAGTCCCTGTGGATGCATTCCTGCAAATTCACTTTCGTTGGGAATGATCCAATCACTGAGCGCGATAAGTTCTGGCGCGATCGCAGCGAATGGTGCGGGATTTAAAATAGTGCGCGCACCGAAAGAACGTGCAGTTGTAAATGCCTGAATTGTGACTTCTTGGGGAATTTCAAGTTGGCCGATGACAACCGAGTACCCCTTTAAACTCTCAAGTGCAGATTTAGCCTGTGCGGAAGTCATCGCATTATTGGCACCCGGTACGCAGATAATGCGATTGCTGCCATCGGGTTCAACCCAAATTGGAGCCACTCCGCTAGCGCCAGCAGTTCGTGACACAAAAGTTATATCAATTCCTTGCTCTTGGAAATTTGAGAGAGTAGTGTCTCCGAATACATCGTTACCTACAGTATTTACCATCGAGACGGTTGCACCAAGACGTCTTGCCATAACTGCTTGGTTGGCACCTTTACCACCAAAGCCCAATGCAAATGAATCACCGATCACAGTCTCACCGGCATGCGGAACCTTTTTTGTATATGCAACCATGTCAATCATTGTGCTGCCAACGACCACAACATAGGGCTGCTTCGACATTAACTACTCCCCGCGACACGTAGAAATAAAAGCTGAACGCTCTAGACGGCAATGTACTCCACGAGATAGGTTATCTGCAATCGTTATCACTAACGATTTTTCACACCGACAAGGAGGCCGGCGTTGTCAACTGTAACAATTACCGATGTCGCCAAACATGTCGGAGTTTCTGTTGCAACGATCTCACGACACCTCAGCGGCTTCACGGTCCGTAACGAAGAAAAAATTCGCGAAGCAATTATTGAATTAAATTATCGCCCAAGCGCCGCGGCACGAAATCTTAAATCAGGTCGGACAGGAATCATTGCAATCGTAGTTCCAGATATCACCAACCCTTTCTTTGCATCGCTTGTCGAAGGTGCCGAAGGTGCCGTCGGTGATGATCGAATGATCTTGCTTGTTAACTCGGGGGACTCGCGCCAGCGTGAAGAGAAAGCTCTTGCTCAACTATTTGGTCGCGTTGACGGTGTCATCATGGCTCCTCTTACCGAAGATGAAGAAGGCCCATCGTTTTTTAGCCAATGCGGTCTACCCATTGTCTTTGTCGATCGTGTAACTCAAGATGGAGAAAAATTTAGTTCAGCCCTGACTGATAATTCCAAGGGTGCATCTATGGCAACTCAACACCTGATCAGCCTTGGCCATAGAAAAATTGGAATGATCAGTGGCCCCTTAAGTACGACTCCGGGAAAGAAGCGAGCAGATGGATTCAAGGCTGCCCTGAAGAAAGCAGACCTGAGCCCTGCCTTCTTTATTGAATCTGATTTCAGCGAAGAGGGTGGATATGCAGCAATGTGCTCTCTTCTTGAAAGAGAAGATGCACCTACTGCAGTCTTTACGGCAAATAATTTGATGACTATCGGCGCACTGCATGCCTTGCGCGATCGCGGAGTGAAGGTTCCACAAGAGATTTCAATCATAGGTTTCGACGATCTTGATTTTGCAGAATTAATGAGCCCTCCACTTACTGTCATCGCTCGAGATGCGCGCCTCCAAGGGTCGCAGGCGATGGCATTAATGATCAAACACCTCACCAACGGGGCAAGTACCCCACCCGAGCATTCAATGGTCGATGTACAACTTGTTGAGAGAGGATCGTGTGCACCTCCTCGGGAGTTGCAGACGATCACTTTTAACAAGGTAGACCGTTGAGTAAATGAGTGATCACTCAAACAAACAAAAGGAGAAAGACCGAATGCAGATAAAACTTCTAGGCCGCTGGGGAGTCATTGCACTTGCTGCAACCCTAACCGCCACAGTTGTTACCGGTTGCGGTAGCGATAGCGAAGATGCAGCAGAAAACCTCACAGGAACAATTGGTATTGCCTATAGCCTAGGCGGACGCGATGTTCCAGGATTCAACCAGCTTGCATATATCGGAGTAGAACCACTACTCGCAGCAAACGAATCACTTGAACTCATTGAGTCACAAGACAACCCAACAGCAACAGATGACCAGCGCGCAGAGCGTCTACGTCTGATGGCACAAAAGGGTGCAAACCCAATCGTGGTTGTTGGATTTACATACGCTGCAGCACTTGCAAAAGTTGCTCCAGAATTTCCTGATACAACATGGGGAATCGTTGATGATTCATCTGTAACTGCACCAAACGTTCACAGCATCGTCTTTAAAGAAGAAGAAGGCTCATACCTCGTAGGTGTTGCAGCAGCTTTGAAGAGCAAGACAAACAACGTTGGATTCATCGGTGGAGTAAATACACCGTTGATCGCAAAGTTTGAGGCTGGCTTCATCGCAGGTGCAAAGGCAGTAAACGCATCTATCAAGGTTCAGTCAACTTACATCAGCAACTTCCCAGACTTCTCAGGATTCAACGATCCTGCTAAGGGATACGAAGCCGCTAAGGGTATGTACGAGAACGGCGCAGATGTTGTTTACGCAGCAGCTGGCGGAACCGGAACTGGTATGCACAAGGCAGCATCTGAGCTCGGAAAGTGGTCAATCGGCGTAGATGCTGACGAAGCTACTTACCCAGCACACGCTGAATACACATCAACAATTCTTACATCAATGCTTAAGCGCGTTGATGTAGGTGTTGCAGCATTCGTTAAGGATGCACTTGCAGGAGTAGATACCGCAGGAGTTAAGACCTGGGGATTTGCTGAAGGCGGAGTTGGATACACCACAACAGGTGGATACATCGATGACCTCACTGCAAAGATCGAAGAGTTCGCAGCAAAGATCGCTTCAGGTG
>JBILRA010000088.1:0-4456 GCA_044372915.1 Candidatus Planktophila sp. | reverse complement strand
GTTAGCACTCACGGGTCGAGAGTGATAAGTCGGCCCCTTGCAACGCACGAAGGAGCACATATCCATGGCAAAGCAGATCGCCTTTAACGAAGAAGCCCGACGCGGATTAGAGCGCGGAATGAACGTACTAGCGGACGCAGTCAAGGTCACTCTTGGACCCCGCGGACGCAACGTTGTTCTGGAGAAGAAGTGGGGCGCCCCAACAATTACCAACGACGGCGTATCGATCGCCAAAGAGATCGAACTCGATGATCCTTGGGAGAAAATTGGCGCAGAACTTGTAAAAGAAGTTGCTAAGAAGACAGATGATGTCGCAGGCGATGGAACAACCACAGCAACAGTATTGGCTCAGGCCCTTGTTCGCGAAGGCCTACGTAACGTTGCTGCTGGCTCAAACCCAATGGCCCTCAAGCGCGGAATTGAAAAAGCGGTTGATGCAATCGTCGCTGAACTTGCTTCAATGGCAAAGAGCGTTGAGACAAAAGAGCAGATCGCAGCAACAGCGTCAATCTCTGCAGCCGATGCAACTATCGGCGAGATGATCGCAGAGGCGATGGATAAGGTCGGCAAGGAAGGCGTTATCACTGTTGAAGAGTCAAATACATTCGGTCTTGAGCTCGAACTCACTGAAGGTATGCGCTTTGATAAGGGTTACATCTCTCCATACTTTGTGACCGATACAGATCGCATGGAGGCAGTTCTTGAAGATCCATATATCTTGATTGCAAACTCAAAGATTGCAAATATCAAGGATCTCGTTCCAATGCTTGAAAAGGTAATGCAAGCAGGTAAGCCAATTGCGATCATCGCAGAAGATGTTGAAGGTGAAGCGCTTGCTACTTTGGTTGTTAACAAGATCAAGGGAACTTTCCGCTCGGTTGCTGTTAAGGCGCCAGGCTTTGGAGATCGTCGTAAGGCGATGCTTCAGGACATTGCAATCCTTACAGGTGCAACAGTAATCTCAGAAGAAGTTGGTCTCAAGCTCGAAAGCGCTGGCATCGAACTTCTTGGTCGCGCTCGCAAAGTTGTTGTTTCTAAGGAAGAGACCACAATTGTTGAGGGTTCAGGAGATGATGCACAGATCAAGGGTCGCGTTGCACAGATTCGCGCCGAGATTGAAAAATCTGACTCAGATTACGATCGCGAGAAGCTACAAGAGCGTCTTGCAAAGCTTGCTGGTGGAGTTGCTGTCATTAAGGCAGGGGCTGCAACAGAGGTAGAGCTCAAAGAGCGCAAGCACCGCATTGAAGATGCAGTGCGAAATGCAAAGGCTGCAGTTGAAGAAGGCATTGTCGCCGGTGGTGGCGTTGCACTCTTGCAGGCTGGAACAGCAGCATTTAAAAAGCTTAAGCTCGAAGGCGATGAAGCAACGGGTGCAAAGATTGTTGAAGTTTCTATCGAAGCCCCACTTAAGCAGATCGCAGTGAACGCGGGTCTTGAAGGTGGTGTGATCGTTGAGAAAGTTCGCCATCTTGAATCAGGACACGGCCTTAACGCTGCAACAGGTGAGTACGTCGACATGATCAAGGCTGGCATCATCGATCCAGTGAAGGTCACACGTTCTGCTCTACAGAATGCTGCATCAATTGCCGCACTCTTCATCACAACCGAGGCTGTCATTACCGATAAGCCAGAGAAGAAGCCAGCTGCTCCTATGGGCGGCGACGGCGGCGGTATGGATTTCTAATCTAAACCTCGCATACGAATTACCAGAACAGGCTCGCGATTAACATCGCGGGCCTGTTCTGCTTTACCCTTACCCCATGACAATGTCGGCACAAGAGATCGCACGCAACGCCGCAATTGCCGACGCCGAAAAACCGGCACAGGTTGGCGCATTCATATCCGTCGACGTTGATGCTGACAATCGCGTCTCAACATTCTTATTTGAGGCAGATCTTGCAGGATATAAAGGTTGGCGCTGGTGTGTCACTGTTGCAGAGGTTGAAGATGGAGCAACCCCAACCATTTGTGATGTTGTTGTTCTTCCAGGTCCTGATTCACTAATTGCACCTGACTGGATTGATTACCGTGATCGAATTCTCCCTGAAGATATTCAACCGGGAGTTATTGTTCCAAGCATTCTCGATGATTCACGATTAGCACCTGGCATACATTCACTGATTCAAGACGAAGAGCTAGATCCAATGCAGGTATTTGATTTAGGACTTTCACGCGCGCGCGTACTTTCAATCGAAGGACGCGACCAAGCAAGTAAGCGCTGGTATGCCGGCGATAGCGGACCGAACGCACCGATTGCGCAGAGCGCGCCTAAGCCTTGCCAAACATGTGGCTTCTTCCTACCGATTGCAGGTTCGCTGCGAGCATCCTTTGGCGTCTGCGCTAATGCGATTGCACCAGATGATGCGCGTGTAGTTTCAGTTGACCACGGCTGTGGCGCTCACAGCGAAGCGACCATCAAGTAGCACCGCCCTATTAATCTGCGATAAACTTCGCCTTATTGTTCGAACCACAGTTGTTTCTACCCCAAGGAGTATCCAATGCCTACAGGCCGCGTTAAATGGTTTAGCCTCGAAAAAGGTTTTGGTTTTATCGCATCCGATGAGGGTGAAGATGTCTACCTAGCAGCAACTGCTCTTCCAGAGGGCGTGGCTACGGTTAAGCCTGGAACAAAACTTGAGTTCTCAGTAATTGATTCACGTAAAGGACCGCAAGCAATGTCTATTCACATTGTCGATGCGCCTGTTTCGTTGGCAGAAAATTCTCGTGTGAACAATGATGATCTTGCCGCGATGATCGAAGATACGATCAAAATTCTCGACAAGGTTGGAAATGGTCTTCGCCAGGGCCGCCACCCATCAGGAGCTGAAGCAGATCGACTAGGTCGCGTTCTTCGCGGTATTGCAAGCCAACTCGAAGCTTAAATTCCACTCCTTCGATCTCTCCTGATTGAGTATCGAATACCTGTAACACCAAGAAGTGCACCGACTACGCATGTCCACACATACTTTGAATCGTAATCAAGGGTGATAGCCACCATCCCTGCAATAAGCCAAGCGATAGTTCCAATCGCAACGAGTACGACAACGGTTTTTATCGGCGACTTCTCTGACATAGGTCTATAGTAATGGGAATGCGCGTAGATGAGAATGGAAGTTGGCGTTCTTTCCGGCATAGAAATTATCGAATTCTCTTTCCTGCTAATGCTGTATCCAATATCGGATCATGGGCACAACGCATCGCACAAGATTGGCTCGTCCTGGAGCTAACAGATAACAACGGGTACTACTTGGGGTTGGTAACTGCAATTCAGTTCGCACCATTTCTTCTATTCACGTTACATGGCGGTCTTCTAGCAGATCGAGTCAATAAACGACTTGCACTTGTTGTTACGAATACTTTTGGTGGATTATCCGCTCTGGTTTTAGGAATTCTCGTCCTCAGCGGTGACATTCAACTCTGGCATGTCTTTGCATGCGCCGCCGTTCTGGGAATCTCAGGTGCAATCGATGCTCCAATTCGCCAATCCTTTACATCCGAAATAGTCGGCCAAGCAGATTTAGCGAATGCGGTGAGCTTAAACTCAGCAAACTTCAATGCGGGGCGCTTGGTAGGTCCTGCGATCTCGGGATTTCTTATCGCTCGTTACGGTACGGGGCCTTCCTTCATCATCAATGCCTGCAGCTATGTAGCGGTAAACATGGCACTTCTCTCCATGCGTGAATCTGAATTCTTTATCAGAGATGCCAAGAAAACCCTTGGAACCATTCGTGAAGGACTTGCCTATGTGCGAGCACGACCAGATCTCTATGTTGTGATGATTGCAGTCTTTTTTGCAGCAACCTTTGGACTAAATTTCCAGATATTTAATGCATTGATGGCGAGAGGTGAATTCAATAAAGGTGCCGCATCCTTTGGTCTACTCGGAACATTTATCGCCGTAGGTTCACTTTCAGGTGCACTGATTAGCGCTCGTTTTGAAAAACAACGTAACACCATGTTTGTGATAAAAACTGGAACTCTTTTCTCGCTCTCGATCCTTATTCTTTCGGTGATGCCAAACTATGGACTTTATGCAATGTGGCTACCTCTCTGTGGATTCTTTGCCCTCACTATGCTCATTACTGCCAACTCCTTAATGCAGATGCATTCAGATCCAGCTATTCGCGGGCGTATCACCGGTATCTACCTGTTGATTTTTATGGGCGGGACACCGTTTGGTTCACTCGCAATTGGATATTTAGTTGAAGCACTTGGTGTACGTGAGAGCGTTGCGATCTGCGGTGGTATTTCACTTATCGGAATGATTGCAATTTGGATTTACTACGAAGATAAAGTCGGAGTGCCCAGCGACATAACAGTTGAGGGCGTTCTACCTACCAATTACGACGATCCACGCTAGTAGGACCACAACAGTTATCAACGAGATTATTCTTCTACTTCTGTAACTCATTCTGAAATTCCTTCAGCCTCATGGACTTCCTTCTGCGACACT
>JBILRA010000087.1:0-4463 GCA_044372915.1 Candidatus Planktophila sp. | reverse complement strand
CACAGCCGCAGCCGGCCTGATCGCCGAACCCGACCAAGCCGAACACATCATCGCCACCGGCGAAGCAGATGCAGTCTTCTTAGCTCGTGCAATGCTCCGAAATCGTCGATGGGCTCTTATGGCTTCAGAGGAACTTGGGCATCGTACTGATTGGGCGTTGCCGTTGGACAGAGGTAGGACTGTTTAAGTTCAAACGCGAACGATCGTGAGCTTCGAATCATCCATAGAATACAAATGATTGAATCTGAAGCTAGAGAACATTAAGTCTGCTTCGGCGGAGCACTATCCCAATGTATATGCCCATCCATGCCATGTTTATCGTAAACAAGCAACACTTCGAGTAAGAAATTTTCTAGTTGACTTGTGGTTGCGTCTTCGGGTGATGATCTAACTAACTCAAGCAAACGGATGAAGCTCTTTTTTCCGGTTTCAGTTTGACTCATGTTTTTCTTGATGAAATTATGTGGAGCACACAAAACTTGCCCATTTTCGACTGTTCCTTGTCCTCCAAGCGATCGAGGCTTGATGTGGTCGATATGCAAATCAAGCCCATTATCTCGACCCAAGCCACATACCACGCACTTGTACCCATCACGTTTCAAAATCTCATTCTTCTCAGCTTGAGTAAATTCATCGAAAACTTTTTTGCCTGATGTCTCGGGGTTGTACATGTATTGACCTTTAGCTACTTTCTCTAAAAAACCATCACCATGTAGTTTTCTTATCGCACGATCTGAATCCTCGAGTCTCTTACCCATAACAGTCAAATAAGCCGCTTCTAAATCAGCCTTTGCTTGCACATGTGAAATTACAACCATCGGACGTTGCAAGAAATAGCTTCTCACAAATTCTATTTGTGAAATCTTCTTCTCAGGCACTTTGAGCAACTCTTTTGATTACGCGCCCAGAAATTAATGTCTCAACCATTTGTGCGGCAACAAGTTTGACGACTGGCACTGCAACAGAATTTCCCATCTGTCGATACATTTGAGTTCTGGAAACTGGGATTTTGAAAGACTTAGGAAAGCCCATGATGGCCTTGCACTCATTGGTCGAGAGCAAACGTAAACCAGTTGGGCCATCAGCAACAAATGTTCCAGTAAGTCTCTGAATCTTGTGATAACTCGCCACTAATGTCTTTACTGGAAAGTTTGAATTCTTATCGATTATCTCTGGTCGGCCGTCATCTAGTTTAAAGATGTAGGACTTTTGCAAGTGTTTTGAAATTGGGCGGTCTGCAATATCGTTTTCAACAAATTTACCAATCCCCACTCGCTTTTTATTCGGAACGGGCCAGTCAAAAGCAATCTCTCTCTTGAACCTTGACTTATCAAAGCCAACAATGTAAATGCGCTTCCTTACCTGAGGAACACCATAATCCGCAGAATCCAAAATCTGAAAATGGAGTTCATAACCTTCTTTTGAGAGACATTTTTTTATTGTTTCAAATGTTTTGCCTCTATCGTGGCTTACTAGCCCTTTAACATTTTCAAGCAAAAATGCTGCAGGTCTCTTCGCGCTGATAATTCGGAGTACATCGTAAAAGAGTGTGCCCTGCGTTTCATGCTTGAACCCTGCCCTTTGACCTATAGTGCTGAAGGGTTGGCATGGAAAACCAGCTAGTAAAACATCAAAATCAGGAATTGCTTCCACTGGTATTTTTGTTATGTCCCCGGCTGGGGTTTCTCCGAAATTAGCTTCATACGTTTTCTTAGAATCTTTATCCCATTCTGAGGAAAACACACAAGTTCCGCCAGCATCCTGGAAAGCTAATCTCATGCCTCCAATACCTGCAAAGAGATCAATGAACTTGAAGGACATGCCGCTAGATTACTCGAATGCTCTGACAAGGGTGAAGAAAGACTCCCGATTGATGGAGGAATCATGAGGTTCTAGGTCAGCCAAACTTCATGTTCCTCGGCACTGGCCCTGTCCATTACCTGCCCTTACAGATATTCTCCCCTTATGACAATCGGAAACTTTGAGCACTACTTCATCCCCGTATTAGCCTCACTAAAGAGGAACGGGATGATGCATCGTCGGGCAAATATGGAAGATGTTGCCGTTTCCGAAAAGCTCACTGAAGAAGAGATGTCTCGCAAGACCGCCAAAGGAACCGTGGTTTTTCGTTCCCGTGTTCACTGGGCGCAGGCCTTCTTGGCACAGGCTGGAGCAATCACTCGACCACAACGCGGGTACCTGGAGATCACAGAGCGCGGGTTGAAGTTACTCGATGAGAACCCGGGTGGGTTTACTGCAAAAAAGTTTGATGAATTCCCTGATTACAGTTTTGCTTGGGGTGGTCGTAAGAGTGAGACTGGGGGTAGTCAAGACATCACACCTGAAATTGAATCTGATGTGACGCCACAAGAGCGCATCGAAAGTGCAGTGGAGGAGATTGAAACAGCCTTAGCGACGGATATTGTTCAGAGAGTCCGCCAGCTGTCACCGAAGTTCTTAGAGCTAGTTGTTCTTGAGTTGCTACATGCCATGGGTTATGGCGCATCTGATGGTGCCATCGAGCATGTGGGTGGTCCCGGAGATGAAGGTGTTGATGGAGTTATTCATCAGGACACTTTGGGTCTGCAACGCATCTATGTTCAGGCAAAGCGGTACAAGGCTGAAAACACTATTGGCCGCCCAGATATTCAGAAGTTTGTTGGAGCGTTGGCAGGTCTTGGTGCAAATGGTGGCGTCTTCATTACGACTTCATCGTTCTCATCGGATGCTCGCGACTATGCCGATAAGAATCTTTCATCTCGCGTGATCTTGATCGATGGCAATGAATTTGGCCGCCTAATGGTTCGCCACGGAATTGGCGTACAAAAGCGTCGTACGTATTCTGTTGTCGATATCGATGAAGATTACTTCGAGGATTAATTTATGTCTGGCGTGCTCTATCGCAAGGTTGGCGGTCCTTGGACCTCCCCTACTGAGTCTGGATATGTCAGTGAAGATCATCTCCAGGCGATGATTGATGAGTTCCCTGAATTATTGCCGGGTGTGAGCCCAGATTCATATGTCTGCCGAGAATTTTCTACTGATTCAGGGCCGATTGATAACCTGATCATTAATGCAAAAGATGGTTCGTTGACCTTGGTTGAATGTAAGCTGGCAAAAAATCCTGAGGTCCGACGAAAGATTCTTGGGCAGATTATTGATTATGCGGCAAGCCTGAGCCGTTTGGACTTTGAAGAGTTTCATCAGCGTTGGAAAGATCGTGGTGGTATTGATTTAACTGCCATTGAAACAGCTAAGGGACCCCTTTCATTGGCTGTAACGAGCAATCTAGAGACTGCTCGGTTTACTTTATTGCTGGCAGTTGATGAAATTAATGAACCTCTCAAGGACATGGTGATTTACTTTAATCGAAAAACAGATGCCACTACTCGAGTTGCGCTCATTGAACTAGCTCGGCACTCGACCGGTGATACAGAAATCATAATTCCTCAAACTTTTGGTTATGAGGCTCTTAAACCTCAGGTTGACGCCTATGAACAACGAAACCCTTGGACTAAGGATGATTTCGCTGCATGGCTCCTTACAAATGAGCCTTCATCGCTTGTTAAATTTGAAGAATTAATGAAACTGATGGAAAAGGCTGGCCATCAGTGGGGTGGAACTAAAGCGGAAACCCCGTCTGGAGCAATCTGCGTAAGTACTTCAAATGGTTTTAGGTACCCTCTGGTATTCCACTCGTATGATGTAGCCACAATTGAGGCAAGATTTGTTGATTTTAAGAAAGATGCTTATGTGGACGAATTAGTAAGTTTTTTTGAAAACATCGAAGGAATAAATACTGCAGCCATCAGAGCAAACGGCTACGGGGCAAAGCCAAAAATCGCTGTCTCTAGGTTTGACGACACAGCAGTTACTACGGCACTACTCGCTTTATGCGAGCGAGTTTCAAAAAGCTGACCTGGATGTATTGAGCCAAGTCCAGAGCTCATTCTTGATTTTGTTCTTGCTGAGAGCCTGTTCTAGTTCATAACCGCGGCCAGTGTCGGTGATCGTTTGGATGTTAGTCAGGATCGGATCCTTGGGGTTTAAGCCAAACATGGCGGCTATAAATTCGAACTCTTTCGGATCAACGGTGTGATTGAACTCGTAATCACCCTCATTTTCATTTCTAGCATAAAGCTCGAATTCAAAGAAGAGTTTGCCCTCATTAGTTAGTGATGCGTATAGAACTGGCTTGCCTTCATCTCCTATGATCGAAATCTGTGACATCAGGCAATACCTCCCTTGTTAATTAATCTTTAGGTGTAGATTTTTCTTACTTTCATAGCAAAGATCATTCTGAGTTTGGCTTAGTCATCTTGGCTATAAGAGAGAGCGCTTCATCTTCGGTAAATCCCCCAGTCATAAGGGACTTGTATATTTCATGGAGTCGGACAGCAGACTCCTCCAGGGCCGATAAGCCCTCAAAACCTTGTAAGTTCTCCATACCCAAGAAGTTATCA
>JBILRA010000024.1:0-16563 GCA_044372915.1 Candidatus Planktophila sp. | reverse complement strand
TGATTGCGTCTCTTCTGGATAATCCATCGGATCATATGGCTGCATAAATGCTTCAGCAGCTTCAACAAGGTCAGGGCAGTTGTTATCCCACTTAATTTCGCCGAGTAAATCCTTACAGAAGAGAATTGTTTTTGCGCTGATAGTGCCAGCATCGTCATAGACTTCGATCTGTATCTGGTGGTAGCCAGATGGTGTCTCGGGCGGTATCTGGATGTCGAGCTCTTGAGCTTCGCTCTCCGTAATTTGATCAATAAGAACGGTATCCGCACCCCAGCTCGGTAGCACCGAAATCTGAGTAATGAAAATCAGGGC
Source organism: Candidatus Planktophila sp. (assembly GCA_044372915.1). GTDB lineage: Bacteria > Actinomycetota > Actinomycetes > Nanopelagicales > Nanopelagicaceae > Planktophila. The sequence goes on along the minus strand of JBILRA010000024.1, from coordinate 16,251 downwards.
TAGGAATAATTTCTTGGTCATGGACGTGCTCCGCTCTTGATGGTGACTTTAACTTTTTGTCCTGGCTTGAGGTTTTGTACGCCAATCTTTGTTCCATTCTTTGACGGAGTTGGAACAATCGTGACTGGCTTCTTTTTTGGCTTAGGTGTTGGGGTAGGTGTTGGTTTAGGTGTTGGCTGTCTGAGAGTTTGAAGTTCGCTGATTGTTACCTTTAACTTCTGACCTGGTAACAAATTGTCAATCTGTACTTTTGCACCCGAGCCAGATGGCTTTGGTGCAATCTGAACCGGGCTCTTTACTGGTGTTGGCTTTGGTGCTGCTGTTGGAGAAACAGAAGGTTTAGGCGTTGCTTTGATTGAAGGCTTTGCTGATCGTGTCGCAGAAGGTGATGGCTTTGGTGTTGGAGTAGGTGTAGGTGTCGCAGAAGGTGATGGCTTTGGTGTTGGAGTAGGTGTAGGTGTAGGTGTCGCAGAAGGTGATGGCTTTGGTGTTGGAGTAGGTGTTATGGGAGTAATTGAAGGTGTCGATGGAGTACTTGGTGTGGAAGGTGTGGAAGGTGTGGAAGGTGTGGAAGGTGTGGAAGGTGCAGATGGTGTGCTTGGCGCGACTGGAGCTACGTATTGTGCAATGCTCATGGTGATAGTTGACGTCGTCGTGACGCCAAAAGCATCTGTAATCGTTACGTCAAAGGTGAAGGTTCCGTAATCCGTTGGGGTTCCAGAAATAATCCCGGTAGTGGTGTTCAACGAGAGACCGCTAGGCAGAGATCCTGATGTGACGGCATAACTTATTGGAGACTTTCCACCAGTTGAAGCTACTTGACGTGAAAGTGCAGAATTCTGTGTGCCACTCATTGATACTGTTGGGGAAGAATCCAATGCACCGACGATTTGCGCGGTTGCGGGCGAGAGATTTGAGAGCGTTCCTGCGGCATTTGTCGCAACTGATTCAATGCGTAAAAATTTGCCAACAACAGAACTATCTGGTGAATAAGTTAACGAAGTTGCACCAAGAATATCTTGGCAGGTGCCCGCATTAGTCGAAGAAGTGCACATCTTCCATTGATATGCGACTGTTGGAGTCGGTGCACCAGAGAAATCTGTCTGCCCAGCAAGAGTGAATCCGACACCAGCATTTCCTGTTGGGGTTAATGAACTCACAAGCGCTGGCGCAATATTCGGATCGGGAGTCACTGAGTTGGAAGTGGATGATGCACTCGAAGTTCCGATGCCGTTTGTAGCAGTTATAGTAAAGGTATATGGAGTTCCATTTGTAAGCCCGGTGACAATAATTGGACTCTGTGATCCTGTTGCTGTTGCTCCACCTGGCGATGCCGTGACTGTGTATGAGGAGATAGGTGATCCATTTGATCCTGCACCAGAGAATGCAATTGTTGCCTGCATATCCCCAGGTGTCGCAGTTACAGAAGTTGGTGCAGTCGGTAGTCCGGCTGGAATAACCGCAGACGATGCCGCTGATGCAAGTGAATTTCCGACTGAATTCACGGCGACAACGCTAAATGTATATGAAGTGCCATTTGTAAGTCCGGTGACATCACATGAAGTATTTGGTGCCAGGGCGGTACATGTCTTATTACCTGGACTTGAAGTCACGATATAGCTGGTTATTGCCGCTCCACCATCTGAAACTGGGGCACTAAATGAAACGGAGGCTTGTGTATCTCCACGATTTGCAATCACTCCCGTCGGAGCACCAGCGACAGTCGGTGGAGAGATCACAAGTGAGAAACTCATTGTCGCGGTGACCCCAAATTCATCCGTCACTGTAATCGTCAGAGGATATGTACCGTGAGTTGTAGGTGAACCAGAGATAGTTCCAGTGGCCGTATCGTAGGTAACACCGTTTGGAAGCGTTCCGGATGTGATCTCATAAACCTTAGCGCCAGATCCGCCAGTTGCAGGGGCTGCCAAGGTAAATGGTGAATTGATTGGTTGAGTTAAGCCCGATGAAGGTGCTGTTGCGCTTAGGCGTGGTTCAATCTTTGGTGAGGTCTGCGATTCGTCTACCAAAGTGCCTGCAGTACTCGTAGCTGTTGAGAGCACACGTACATATTTATTCGCATCAGAGGAAGTAAGGGAATACGTCGACGATGTTGCGCCAGAGATATCTGAACATGTACTTACATCCGTTGGTGAAGTACAAGCTTGCCACTGGTAAGTCACTGCCGGGGTCGGTTGCCCGGTAAAACTCGCTGTTGAAGAGAGAGTAAACCCGACCTCTTGGTTTCCACTTGGTGCAGTTGATGCAATAAGAGTTGGAAGAATTACCTGCTGAGGTGTTACCTGACTTGAAGCATTCGATGCGAGAGAAGTGCCATTGATATTGGTTGCAGTGACGGTGAAGTCATAACTTGCTCCATTTACGAGATTTGGCACGACGCACGACGTTGCTGGCGCGTTCACAGTACAGGTTGAGCCTCCTGGCGAAGCAGTCACTGTGTAACTAGAGATTGCTGCTCCATTTGAGCTACCTGGGGTAAATGAAACAGTTGCATCGCCATCACCGGCAGTTGCTGTCACAGATGTAGGCGGTGCCGGAATTCCAGATGGCGTTACAGCAGATGAGGCAGTCGAATTACTTGAATTTCCCTGGTCATTTGTGGCGACAGCTGAGAATGTATAGGCGGTGCCGTTGGTCAGACCTGCGATCTCACAGCTTGTCGACCCAACAGGCACATTACAGCTCAAGCCGCCAGGTGAGGCAGTGACGGTGTAGCCGGTAATTGCACTTCCACCATTGGAAACTGGTGGAGTAAAGGTGACTGTAGCGGTTTCATCACCGACGCTAACACTAAGAGATGTAGGAGCACCCGGAACCGTTGCTGCCTTCACTGCAATCGATGCTGTTGAAGTATCAGAGGTTCCAATTGCATTGCTAGCGGTTGCAACGTACTTGTACTCAGTTCCATTTGTTAAACCAGTGACAGTACAGCTGGTTGCCGGTGCATTCACTGTGCAACTTGCATTTGGTGATAGTGGGTTGCCAGAAGTATCAAGGGCGGTCACCGTGTATGAAGTGACCGCAGAACCACCATTATTAAGTGGTGCTATAAATGAGACGACCGCTGATGCATTTGCAGTAGTAGCTGTCAGGTTTGTTGGAGGTCCAGGAATTCTTGCAGGAATTACTGCAGATGATGCGGCCGAATCTGTTGACGTTCCTGATGCATTTGTTGCTGTTGTCTCAAATCTATATGCAGTGCCGTTTGTCAGACCCGAAATCACACAGGTTGTTGAAGGCGCATTTACTGTGCAACTCTTTGAAGGGGATAAAGGATTACCTGAAGCATCAAGTGCTATCACTGTGTAACTAGAGACCGGTCCCCCACCTGATCCTGGTGTAACCGTAACGGTGACGATCTCATCACCTGGCACTGCAGTTGGAGTTCCAGGTACTGCTGGAGGCGAAACGGTCCAGGTCGCGGTCATCAGTGCATTTGCTGATCCAACGGTAAATGTGTCACCAACTTGATATGTGATTGAATTATTTGACCAACCTGCAAAGTCAAAACCAGTTCTTGTCAGTGAACTTGGTGCAGGAAGAAGAACACCCGTGCCAGAGGCTGCTGTGATTACCGCTGGAACTGAACCCGTTGCACCACCTGCGTTAAATGTGACTCCAAAGAGAGCGGTGCTCCATTGCGCCGTCAAAGTAGTGTTATTAGCTGTCATTGTGTAGGTAGCCCCGGCAGCGTAAATAGTGTTGCCGTCGCTCCAGCCCAAGAAATTTTGGCTTGCATTAGGTGCAGTAGGTGCTGACGGCAATATAAATGTTCCACCGAGTGCGGTCGGACTTTGGGTTGGTAGTGTGCCACTTCCGCCATTAAGCGAATATGTAACTGTGTAAAGAGTTGGATCCCATTGTGCAACCAAAGTGATGTTCTCCGCCGGCATTGTCAACGTACTGCCTGCTGTAAAAGTTTCACCTACTGATGCAGATAAGCCACCAGAAGTCTGAAGCCAATACTCAAATGTGTGTGCAACTCGTGTTGGTACCTCAGAAGTTACCGTGATTGAGGAACCGTAAGCAGCAGAGCCTGCAGAAATTGAGTTGGCGGCTGTACCGCGATTGAGATCATAAATGTATTTAAAGCTCTTTGCTTCCCAGACAGCGGTAATTGATTCACCAATAGTTCCGACCACATATGTCGCACCTGGACCCAAAATTGTCGATGATGCTCCAACCGTAAAGCCCTTGAGAATAAATCCTGTCCTTGTTAACTCTGAAGTCGTTGCAAGAGTGAATGTCTGGCCGATAGTCCCAATCTCGTTAGCCAGGTTTTCGGTGCCACCATTTCGGTTATATGGGAATTGGTAAGTTATCGGACTCCACTGTGCATAGAGCAAGTAGCGATTGGACGAAACTGTCATGGTCGATCCAGCAGCAACCGCGATTCCTGCCTGATCCTTCCACCCCTCAAACGTGTAACCGCTCTTACTTAGACCTGTTGCGGGAGCAACATTGTGTGGACTTCCATCAGCCAGTTGTTGGTCTGCAACTGCAGATGGGTTGGATGTAGTTCCACCATTGAGCGTGTAATTAACATTAAAAATCTGCACCCACCGGGCGGTAAATGACTCTGCCCTAGAAATTTGAATACTGTCACCCGGCGCATAGGTATTTGTGCCATTACTCCAACCTGCAAATTGATAGATAGGAGATGTGCCAGTTTGTGTCTCAGAGAGAGAAGGAAGTGTGTAGAACGAGCCATATCCAATCGTTGTATTGGCAGGCATGGTTACCGTGGCTGGGTTTGCTCCAGCAGTTCCTGCGCTAAAGGAGATTGCTTGCTGACTTGGCGTCCAGATTGCATAAAGGGTCTGATCATCTAATGGGGATGTCGAACTAATAACACTTCCCGTTGGCGTTGTTGACCAGCCCGCAAAGTCATATCCATTGCGTGTAAGTGGGCCGGTATTTCCAGGAAGTGAGTATGCATTTCCACCTGTAGTAAATGATCCGTCTGCAGGAAGTGAACCACTGCCACCATTAGCGTTATAGGTAATGACTTGCGTAGTTGGAATCCACTTTGCATTAAGAGTCACTGATGCGGTTGGGGTGTACGTTCCCAAAATTACTGTTGTGGTCTCCATCCAGCCTTGGAATACAAAACCTGCTCGTTCGAGAGTGCCAGCTGTAGGCAGTGTGACTGCGGAAGTTCCTACTGTGAACGCATCCGAGGTACGCGTTGGTGTTCCAGTTCCGCCATTCGCAGCGTATGTAATTGTGAACACTTGAGGTATCCAACGAGCGGTGAGAACTATGTTGCTAGTTCCAACTGTGTACGTACCACCTGCGTTGATGTTATTTGTGCCATCGCTCCATCCCGCAAAGGTGTATCCGACTTTGGTTAAAGATGATCCGGAAGAAACGGTGAAAGTTTCCCCAACGCCATGGCTGCCTTCGACTGGGACAGGGCCAGTTGCACCGTTGGTGTTATATGTTGTTACATATTGGTTTGGACTCCATTGCGCTGTCAGTACAACGTTACCTGCGCCAACTGTGTAAGTCTCAGCCGGTCTATAGACGGTTGAAGAATCCATCCATCCGATAAATGTGAAGCCAGTTCGTGTAATTCCAGTCGATGCGGCGAGTGCGAATTGCTGACCAATAGTTCTGTTGGCTTGCGATGGCGTTGATCCGCTTCCGCTATTGAGCGCGTAAGTCACGGTGTAACTGATTGGAGTCCACTGTGCGAAGAGCGATGCTGCAGCTAGCGCAGAATAGGAAGCCCCGCTTGCATATGCCGTTCCAGTGCCATCGGCCTTGGTATTCCAACCATTGAAGGTGTAGCCAGCTCTTACAAGAGTTCCGGCAGTATCTAGCGTGATCGCGCCAGCACCAGTCGTGATCTGATCATTAGCTCCGACTGTTCCGCCGGTATTGCCATTTCCGTTATAAGTAATTGTGTAACGTACAGCTTCCCACTGCGCAAAGAGTTCAACATCTGAAGTAAATGGGTACGTTGCGCCATCGACATATCCAGCGCCACTGCCATTAGCTACAGTGTTCCATCCTGCGAATGTATATCCGGTTCGTGTAATTGTATTTGTGGTGAGCGCAGCAGAAGATAGAGAGCTCTGTGCCGTCATAGTTTCCGAAGAGCCATTGCCGTTAAATGTCACTGTTGGAGCCGTTGTATAACAGAGATTATCGATGAACCAACCGTCACGTCCAGAAGTGCCGGTAATATTCGATGGCGGAACACTTATCGAATTGATCATCTTTCCGGCAGGTGCGGTAAATCTAAAGTATTGGCATCCTGCACCACAAGTATCTTTATTTGTCGCTTGATTGTTTCCGGCATACGCTAAAAGACCGGTTGTTCCATCGCTATATCGAATCGTAAAGTTTTCAGCAGACTCTAATTGGAATGCGGTAAAGCTAAAGAATGTAACTGGCTTTGGGAATGTGATCAGCGTTGGTGAAGTGATCTGACTAATGAATAGAAAACCACCTTGCACCATGGCACTGTTTCCACTTGCACCGATATATGTAATTCCAGTAGCGCTTGACTTTGTCGCAGGAGTAGTTCCATTGTTAAGTACTTGAACGCCTGTTGTTGGTCCATTTGTCCCTTCAAAGCCCTCACACCACTGAGGATAGAGAACGAGATTTGCAGAGATTGCATACGTTTGACCTGGGAAATAGAAGGAACCTTGGCAATTTGGCTGAGTACTCCATCCTGCAAAAGTTCGGCCAGAGAGGGCAAGATTTCCGGTGTTACCTAAAATTGTGTACGCAGTACCGGCAGTTGTATAAGTGCCATTTGCGGGTTTTGTGCCGGATGTAGCCGAGGTCGACTCGTAAGTAATTGTGTAGCTATTTGCGGTGAATTTTGCATAGAGGGTCGTATTGCCTGTCGGGATGAATTGACCGCCCGCGGCAATATTTGTTCCGGTTCCAGCAGCATTGGTATTCCAGCCAACAAATGCGTAACCGGTGCGCACCAATGAATTGACATTCAATGACGCAGTAACAGTGTCATTACCGGTGATGTTAAGTGGCGCAGGAACGCTTCCGCTAGTCGCGGTATTTGTATCGTATGTGATGCGAGCATTCCATTGTGCAAAGAGCGTAATATTTCCTGCAGAAGTGTAATTTCCTCCGGCAGCGTATGAAACTCCCTTACCGTTGGCCTGCGTGTTCCAGCCACCGAATGTCCATCCATTTTTCGCAAAAGAGCTAATTGGAGTTGCCAGCACTACTGGTGCAGTACCGAGAGCGGTTGTTGCAGCAGGTGGACTTTGCAGCGTATTTCCGTTTCCGTTATACGTGATTGTCGAATTCCACTGGGCGTAGAGAGTGATATTTCCTGTAGTACTCGTAAACGTACTTAATCCCGCTGCGTAGTTAACACCGGCGCCACTTGCCAGAGTATTCCATCCAGCAAATGTATATCCGGTTCTGGAAAGTGTGCCGGCGGTTGCAAGAGTTACAGGCAGCGTCCCCGTAGCAGTCCTGGAATCTACCGATGGCGCTCCTGTTCCCGAGTTAGCGTTAAAGAGAACGCGGTATTTCCATTCGGCATACAAAGTTGTTGCCGTATTTGCGCTAAATGCTGTTCCTGTGTCGTAATGCGTTCCAGATCCACTAGCAGTCGTATTCCAGCCAGAGAAGGTAAATCCGGTGCGAGCCAAAGTTCCTTGAGTCAGGGTTAACGACTGCCCAAATGGAATAACTGTATTTCCTTGCGGTGAACCAGATGTCGCACCATTTGGATCAAGGGTTACAGCTGCTCCCCATTGGGCGTACAAAGTTGTGTTAACCGTTGGCGTAAATGATTCACCAGGCTGATAAAGCGTTCCCGATCCGTTTGCTGCTGTATTCCAACCCATAAACGAATTGCCAGTCTTGGCAAGGGTTCCAGTGTTGGAACTAATTGCGACAGGGGTACTACCAACCATCAATGTAGGAAGAGGAACTCGTCCGCTTGTTGCCGTATTTGAATCGTAAGAGATAAAGGAATTCCACTGCGCATAGAGTGTGAGATCACCCGTTGCTGAAGCAAAGTTTGTGACTCGAGCGGTCGAGACCGTAGGTGTCCACAAACCATATTTCGTTGTGAAGTACCCTTCAATTTCCTGCATCTGAGCAGCAGATGTAGCAGTGTCATAGATAAGAATTTCAGCAACTTCCCAATCGGATAGATCCCGACCAGTCCCATTGTGGTTATTGATTGTCATACGAGCAGGCAGGAATGTTGTAGTTGAAGTACTTGTTGATCTGGACTGACCGTTACTTCTAAAGTTATTTCCAGAATCACAGCTATAGTTCCAGTTTGTTCCAGTGGTGCCAGAAGAAGAAGTAATCCAGGCATCATGGTGTGCAACGCCGGCATTTCCACTCCAGAAACCGCTGAGCCAGTTAGAGCCACCATCAAAGATACGGCCTCTGGTATTTCCGGCGTATCGAGCTACATAACACATGGTGTAATTTGCTAGCTGCTCATTGTTCATCGTGATTCCAGCTGTTGTTCCGCCCTTAACTGCAGTGACAGCCTTGGTTGCACCATTTGCAGGAGCGTTTGTTACAACTGTTGGTAAACCTCTCACAGTTACCGCGTCTCGGTTATTTCCAGATGAATCTAGCCATACCTTCGATTGCGCATCGTAATTTGCGGCCTCAAGTTGCATATATGGCGCAGGCAATGAAGTGATCAATCCAGTTGGTCGATATCCATAGGTATCTGCCATATAGCTTTCAATTTGAATCATCTGATTTGTAGTCAGGTAAGAGTCGTAGATGATTACTTCAGCGACTTCCCAATCCGAGTTATATCCCTGGATGCCGTAGAGACCTGCGTTAATTGAGAGCGAGGCAGGAAGGTATTTGGTTGTCGAGGTTGAAGTTGACCTATTCACGCCATTGAATCTGAAAGTATCCCCGGAATCGCAGAAGATATTCCAATTCAAGTCGCCTTTGTTTCCGGTTGAGGATGTAATCCAGGCGTTGTGGTGCGCAATTCCCGTGTTGTCGCCTTCGAGGAAGCCTGTTAGCCAGTTTTCACCAACAGCTTCAAAGATTCTGCCGCGTGTATTTCCTGCATATCGCGCAAGGAAGCAGAGCGTGTAGTTGTCCAGCTTAGGGTTTGGAAGCGTGATGCCAGAGGAAGTTGTTCCCTTTACGACAGCAAAGTTCTTTGAGAATCCATTTGTATTTAATGAATTGACACGGGTAGGCGTTCCTCGCACCGAGGTTGCATTTCGATTATTTCCAGATGAATCACTCCACACCTTTGTCGATGCGTTGTAGTCAGCTGCCCGATATCTCATAAACGGAACAGGCAGACCTAAGAGATCGCCAGTTGCCGTGTAGTTAGTGCCTTGTCCGTTAGCTTGTGTATTCCAGCCATCCCAGACATAACCTGTCTTAGCTAGCGTATTTGGATTATCTGCAATCGTTGTAACCGGAGATCCAGATGTAGCAACTTGATCGGCAGGTGGCTGACCTGACGTGTTTGTATTTCCGTCGTATGTAATTGTGTAAGACCACTCGGCATAGAGTGTGGTGTTTGTACGCTCGAGAGCGGTGCCTGTCTCGTAATGTGTTCCGGTACCGTCGGCTTTGGTATTCCATCCGGTAAATCGGAATCCGGGCTTTGCCATGTTATTGACATTAGGTGAGGCGATCCATGAATCCGATGGATCATTCCAATGGATGACAACCATTCCATCGCCACCTTTTGCGGTGTAGAAGTTGGTTGAGTTTCCATTTCCGCCAAAGCCAACGCCAATTGTTGAGTCGCCACCATTTCCAAACGGATATGAGTAGTTAATTGAACCAAGACCACCTGGTGCAGTCGCTGGTGTAACAACTCCACTGGCACCGACTGTGCCAGCAATGAGAGTTCCACGTGTGCCATCTAAGAATCCGGAGCCGCCACCGCCACCGCCGTTTGAGTTTGCACCATCGCAATGACCACCGCCACCGCCGAATAGACCACCGCCACCGCCACCGCCGCCTTCATTATTTGTCGAAGGATGTCCGGCTCCGGATCCACCATGTTGTGAACGTCCGGCTGTTGGCGCAATTGTGCAGAGAGAAGTTGCTGTAGCTGCTGCACCACCTCCGGAGAGGGTGCCACCGCGACCTGTGCGATTTGCGAAGGTTGCACCGGCACCATTTCCGGTCGAACCTCCGCCGCCGCCGCCGTCAGTGCTTGCACCGCCAGGCGAAGATCCGCCGCCGCCGCCAACAATTACTAATGGGGTCGAAGTATCAGTGCCACTGAACACTCCGGAGAATCCACCGCCGGAACTTCCCTTATACGCATTCGGAGAAAGACCACCAGCGCCACCACCACCATATTGCGGAGTTAGATCAAAAGCTTCGCCGCCTTGACCTACAACAACGGTGAGGGTTTCTGGGTTGCCAGTTGTTGAAATGGTTGATTTGGAGTAACCACCTGCACCACCTGCACCACTGCTGGCCCACCCTAGGTGGTTCACGCCGCCACCACCAGCACCCCATGCCTCAATCAAAATCTTGTCGCCAGCAGGGATATTTCCTGGAATCGCAAAAGTTTGATTGAGATCCGTAGGAGATGGATCAATAAGAGCATCGTAATTTGCTGCAATCTCTGCTGCTGTAAGCGCGCGATTGTAAATTCGCACTGAGTAGATTTTTCCGTTAAAGAAGTTAGTCGGGCTAGAGTTATTGAGTGTCGCTCCTATGAGCAGGTTAACGTTGCTGCCGTAAGTGGTCGCAAATGGAGTAGATCCTCCATTTGAAACTCCGTTGAGATATGTCGCAAGAGTTGTTCCGTTGAATACCTGTGAAGCGGTGTAGGTGGTTCCGGTTGCAATCGATTGCGGACCATTTACGGTAAATGGAGAACCTTCGAATGAGTATTTGACTCGATTGCCATCAAGGAGCATAAAGTAATTCCCAGCAACTCCAGCGTTATATCTAGAGATAAGTGCTTGTATGCCGCTGACAGAGTTTGGTTTATACGTGACTTCAACAGTGAACGCGCCAGTGGTGTAGTTAAGTACGTTTCCGAGGTTGAAGTACTGGTTGGTGCCATTGAGCGTCCATGCCCGTTCAACTGGATCATACGTTGGCGAGTTCACCCCAGCTGCGACAATTCCTGAAATGGAGTTGTCATACCAAGAAGTTCCATTGATGTAGCTTGGAATCGCTACCAGATTGAGCGCATCTGCTCTTAGTGGGGCTTTAGGTGTTGGGAATCTATAGAGGCGACAGTTGGTATATCCCGTTTCGACTTTACATCCATTGCCCCCCGCATTCGCCGGGCTGACTACTTGTGACGGGACGGTTCCGGTCGTGGCACCGTTAGCAAGATAGGTCAGCGTTGCATTGAATTGTGCAAAAAGAGTTGCTGTACCCGTAGTCGTATAGGAAGCACCTGGAGCATATGAAGTTCCAGTTCCATTCGCAGCTGTATTCCAGCCCGCAAATGTCAGACCTGCTTTGCGGAAACTTGTTGTCGTTGGAAGATTGAAGGTTCCGTTGCCAGTGCCCGTTGAAGAGATTGAGGATGGAGCCGTGCCTGAATCTGCGCCGTTGATGCTAAAGGAGATAACGGCGCTCCACTGCGCAAAGAGCGTGATTGCACCAGTGCTTGATCGCCAATTCGTTGTGCCGAGTGCAAAGTTAGTGCCCAAGCCATTCGCTTGTGTATTCCATCCAGTAAGGGTGTAGCCCGTGCGGCTAAGTAAGCGAGCGCTATCTAATGTAATCGTAGATGTCGCAGATAAAACAGTGACTGAATCTGCAAGTGTGTTTGAAGGACTGGTGTATCCATTTCCATCATATGTGACAACGTAATTCCACTCTGCAAAAAGTCGCACGGGTCCTTGTGGAATAAATTCACCACCGGCAGCAATGCGTGCTCCAGTGCCATCGGCTGCTGTATTCCAGCCTACAAAGGTAAATCCAGGTTTAGATAGTGTTCCCTGAGTTGGAGCGGTGAGTGTTTCGCCAAGTGTTGCTTGGGTGAGAGTACTTGCAGATGGCGCACCGGATACTGCCGTGTTTGTATCAAAAGTTACTGTTGATAAGAGATCAAAAGCGATGACGAGTAGGCCTGATCCACCGTTTCCGCCAGTTCCACCCGGACCAGCACCGCCACCACCGCCACCACGATTTGCTATACCTGATGTGCCATTTGTATAAATTGCTGATGCGCCATTTCCTGCCTCACTTCCACCGCCAAGACTGGTACTCGCTGAGTAGAAACCGCCGCCTCCTCCGCCAGCGCCATATGTTGTAGTTGCTCCTGTAAGCGAAGCGCTATTACCTGCTAATCCGTCACAAGGAGTTGCACCTTGCACTGAACTACTCCAACCACCTCGCCCGCCTGAGCCACCAGTACCGCCACCGGCACCAACTGCTGGAGCACCGGTTGTAGTTGCGCAGAGCGAAGGTTTAGGTGAACTTCCATATGTAATTCCGCCCCCGCCACCTCCCGCGGTATACACAGTTTTATCAATTGTTAAAGTTGTTGCAGTACCAGCTGTTCCGTTTGCGGTATTAAATCCCCCTGTACCTCCAGCACCGAGACTCTTTATGACGATCTGTCCCGATCTGACGGGGATGTTTAGTTGAATGTTTGTTCCGCCACCCGAACCACCAGTTCCAACGTTTCCACCACCACCACCGCCGCCACCAACAATCATGAAATCAATCTCTGTCTGTCCAACAGGAACTGTCCACGCACAGGTATCTACGGTGGTGAAAGTTGTGATCTGCTGGCTATTTGCGTAGTTCGTATTTGTTGCACATGTTGGAATCCATTCTGCATAAAGAGTGAGGTTGCCGGTTGCGGTGAAGGTTTCGCCAGGAAGATAACGAGTTCCTCCACCAGCTGCCAATGTATTCCAGCCGACAAATGTAAATCCGGTTTTTACCAAGTTTCCAGAGTTTGCCGGAATAGTTGCAGCTGTTACTTCATTAGATGTAATTGTCGCTGGTACTGAACCAGTCGTTGGCGTATTGCCATTAAATGAAATATTTAAATTCCACATCGCATAGAGAGTTGTCGTTCCAGTTGCCGTGTAAGTCTCACCGGGCAGATACGAAGTTCCACTTCGGTTGGCTGCGGTATTCCATCCTGCAAAGGTGAAGTTGGTCCGAAGTAACGTTGTTGGAGCTGGAAGCAGATAGGTCTGGCTCGCTGAGCCAGTCATTGACTTAACTGCAGGGACCGTATTCGAGGCTGATGTATTTCCATTACCGCTATAGGTCACAGTTGAATTCCACTGTGCGTACAAAGTGATATCACCGGGAGATGCAAAGGTCGTTAAGCCGGCCGCATAGTTTGTACCTGCTCCATCGGCACGGGTGTTCCATCCCGAGAATGTGTATCCGGTGCGTGCCAAAGAGCCCGAGTTGGTTGCCAGCGTCGTCACAGCGTTGGAGGTGCGAGCCAACGTGGGGGCTGGAACCGAGCCAGAGGTGGCTGAATTTGTATCGTATGTAATCGTGGAATCCCACTCTGCAAAAAGTGACAAGCTGGCGGTCATATTCGATTGAACATCTCCGCCTTGGTAGAGCGTTCCCGTGCCATTGGCATTGGTATTCCAACCCGCGTAGCGATATCCAGGGCGATTGCCGGCATACCCCGTAACTGTTAAATCTTGATTTGGAGTTGTTTGTGTAACGGTGGAAGGTGCTGCGCCAACACCATTATTTGCATTGTAAGAAATTGAATACTTCACATATGGCGCACAACGAGCACGGTGCGAATCAAGCCAAAGATTGAATGTGTAACGAATGCCAACCATTAGATCGCCTGCATTACAGAGACTGTCTGAGGTGGTTTGCGTCGTTCTCGTTAACTTGGCAGGAGAACCGGCTGTTGCGACATATTGTGATTCTTCTCCTGTGTCATTTACGAGCGGCGGCGTCTTGCAGAGCAAACCCGCTCGTCTTGATCCTGAAACAAAATATTTTGTACCTACCGCTGCCATCCCATCCGGACAAAACACATATCCAGATGTTGCACGCGTGGCCGTTGAGAGAGCAGCAATTGTGTAATCAGCTAAGAGCGGCGCGCAGATTTTTCCAACAACCATTGCATTTTGGTTGAAGGTAATTCCAACCACGACCTGACCTGCTGAGCAGTCAGAATTTCCCGACTTATCTCCACCACCAAATACATAGTCGGGGGCGTTGTATATCGTGCCGAAATCAGCAGCCGGGGCCGGTGGGGCCGAAATTGTGACCGCGGCCGGTAGGGAGACGAAAAGTCCTGCAAAGAGGGCGTATGTGAGCCATCGCGAAATCTGCGGCCGTCTAGGCAGACCCAGCTTCGCGAGCATTCGAAAATACCTCTTCTATTGGTGCAGATTGAGAGGTATAAATTTTAGAAGTGGGGTGATTTTAGATAAACCTGAAAGGGTGATTTAGAGAAATGATCACCCCAAAATCACCCCACCACTCTTTTTCGATAAATTTTGGAGGTAAAGAAATTTACTTAGAGAATAAATAGAAAGTAGTTACAAAAGCCTATTAAACAATAAGAATTTCACGATTTTAGTCAATCGTTACAGTAAACCGATCGCTGACAACAATGCACTTACCTTATCGATAATCCAGCCTTGAATTGAGAATGCAACATCTGTAATGCCCTGATTAACTCCCCAACCATATTGATATGCAAGTTCATAAATCGCAAAGTAGATGAGATAAAGGCCAACCAGCGCCATGAGCCCACCCATAATCTTTTCAAGCAGCCCTCCTGCGCCTCGAATTCTCTTGATCAACAGATCGCGTGAGAGAGCCGTCGCAATTGCAAGGACGCCAATGGTCACAGTAAAGCCAAGACCATAGAAAATGTATGAAAGAAGTGATTCTAGGTATGTGCCACCAAGAGATGTTGAGGTAACTGCTAAGAACGGCCCGATTGTGCAACTGATTGAACCTAGTGCGAAGGTAACTCCATAGAGAATGTATGTCTTCCAGTTGCCGGTGGGTGAAACATTTGGGCTCCAGAGCTTCTTTAGAATTACCGGACCTTTAAAGATCAGAGCAAACCCAAAGATGAAAATCAAAAGTCCAATAAGTACCGTCACATATGGAAGGTATTTCTGTATTGCAGTTGAGATTGGAAAGATAATCAGTGAGAAAAGCGAGAACACTCCGACTATTCCAAGGCCCATGAAACCAGAGAACGTCAACGCTTTAGCTACCTGCGTTCTCCGCTTACTCTCTTCGCTCGAGTCCAAGATGGCGAGGGAAAGATATGCGGGCAGCATCGCAAAGCCACACGGATTAAAGGTTGCAAAGACGCCTGCAACAAAAGCGACGGTAAGAACAGTCTCTATCGCCACTAGTTTCTCAGCGCTTTGCAGCCAACGTCTTTAGTGATTTCTCCAATGAGGCAGCAGTGCTGGGGCCTATCTTTGAGGTCATTTTGCCTTTTTTATCAACGAAGACGATCGTTGGCTGAATAACGACGCCAAATCGCTTCCAGACCGCACCGGATGAATCATCGATATTGGTAAAGACTGTTGTGCCGGTTTTCTCGACAAAAGCTTGTAATTCGGCCTGATTACCTAGCGCTCCGACTCCAATAAAGTTGATGCGATCCTTGTATTTTTGTGAAGCTGCAACGATGGCTGCAGATTCATTTTGGCAGATGGCACACCACGGTGCCCAGAACCAAATCACGCTTGGCTTATTGCCTAACAGCACCTTTGAGTTAAAGGCTTCGCCTGAAACGGTGGTGGCTGTGAAGGTCAGCTTCTTTACATTGCTCTTCTTCGTTGCACCCAGCGCCGCAGGTGTTGCGAGCGCAGTGAGAAGGAGAGATGTCGCAAGAAGTGCGCCGAGGACTCGATTCTTTTTCATCGCTTAGCCACCGACCTTATCTAGTTTGAGCTTGATCCCAACCCATGCACCGATAAATGAGAAGAGGAAGAAGGTCCATCCTGAAAGCGCAAATGCTTGCGTTCCGGAGAGAAGGTTTCCAATCGTGCAACCGAGGCTAGTAAATGATCCCCATCCAAGAAGTATTCCTCCCACTAAGGAAGAGAGAGTTCCTCTTGTTGTCAGCGGTTGATACTTGAAACGGTTACCTGAGATGGATGCTGCAAGGGCTGCGATAAAGAAGCCGATTACCAGCCAACCGTTATTTGTGATGACTTCTACTGCGGCACCAATGCACCCTGAAAGTCCTTCAAGTCCAACTAGCTCGGGGTAAAGGTCATAACGGTTGCCAATGCTTTGTGCGATTGAATTAAGTTGGCGAGTAGTACCCAA
>JBILRA010000085.1:0-4484 GCA_044372915.1 Candidatus Planktophila sp. | reverse complement strand
TGATCAAGAATCAGGGAGTCAACTAATGTCAAACATAACGATCGTAGGAGATGACGGCAATCCAATCCTCTACGCATCCCTGACTTCTGAGGGCAAACTCCGATTGCAATTCGAGTACTTCGCTCGCGATGACAACGAAGGCGATTACGAGTTCAACCATACGGTCGAGCCAGAAGAATTCCCCAAGATCGCCCAGAGATTTGGCCTTGACCCAGCAACGCCCATCTTGGAAAACCTCAAACAGATATCGGAGATTGGCAGAGGACAGGAATTCCAGGATCTACTCACGAATAAGGAGATTCCGAATGAGTTCTGGAGCTGGTTAAGTTAGTGCACAGATCAGGACGAGCTAACTACCTCACACACGTAAATTAGTGCGGGAACCACGAACTCTTCGTTGAATCGAGCAACATCAATCTTTGGTTTTGCACGATAACCATTGGCTCGTATCGCTTCGCGGTTAATGACAGTGGTACCGGAAAATAGATCCAGCAGCGTTTCCACGAAGCTCTCATTCTTGTAGTCAGTGAATCTAACCTCCACCGTGGCATCACTGAATGTATGAAAGACAAGTGGATAGCGATATCCCTTTGAAGTCTTGACACAGATTGCACCCGATGGCGTCATCGACTTAGTCCCGCCCCACGCAAATCCACGATTTTCAAGGATGTTCATGAGAGATTCAAAGAGAGCAACACTGGTTGGCTCGTTGGCCAGCAGCCAAGCTACGTACTCATCCTTACTCCATGGTTCACGATCTGAACGCGCTCCCGTCTGTGGCTTTAGAGCCTCATATCCATAAGTTTGTGGGATCAAAATCTCAACATCACCAGTGATGTGACGCGCTAACTCAATGAGAGCCACACGAGTACTCGAATCTGTCTTATCTTGAATGTACTCAACCATCTGCTTGAGAGGTTCATTAATCTCATCAACTGCCAGCAATAAAGTAAACCGAGCAGTCTCTAGGTTGCTCGTCACAGCCAATGAAAGCGGACCCTTGGCTGTTTCAATTGCTGTTAAATCAACACCACCGCGATCTTTCCAACGCTGATGAAACTCTTCAAAGTCCAAACGGCTCAGGCTTGCCGCATAATCAATAATCTGCCCAAGAATCTTTCGTCGAACCTCTGGATTCTTTGCCAACTTACATTCGACTAAAGTCAATGACCCATCTTTTGCATTAATGATTAGATTATCAATCGGCCCCGAATCAGTAGAAAACTCTCGGCAGACATATGAATCTGGGCTCACACCAGGTAATAGCTCAGGGAACTCATCGATCATCGCCTGAAGATGATCTTCACTCACATAGCCAGACTCAGTAGGGGAAGTCCAAGCTCCACCTGCCTTGCGATATAGAACGCCAGACATTAATTAATCCTCAAAATAATCTTCATCGATATCGACAACAGAATATGTCCGACGCTTCTGTACGCCGATTCCATGGCGAACCATTAGGCGGCCAAATTCGTTGCCATCGATCAAAATCACGCGTGATGAAAGATTCTTATCGGCATAATCTCGAGCATCTGATGAGAACGATGATGTAGTAATAAAGACTCCACCATTTGCACCAAGACCTGCAAGTGCTCCAACAAACTTCTGAATATCTGGGCGGCCAATAGTGTTTTCAGCCTTGTACCGCTTTGCCTGAACATAGATGCGTTGCAGACCCAAAGTGTCCTGATGAATAACTCCATCGACACCTTCATCTCCAGGACCACCCACATGTTCAATCGCTCCATCAGATGCGCCATAACCCATGGCGTGTAGCAACTCAAGAACCACAATTTCCAAGAACTTTGGTGAAAGCTGGCGAACTCTCTGGACGATATCGGTAGCTAAAGCTGTTTCAATTTCCGCGACTGCACTTTCAATCCGCTCTTGTGGCGTTACATCAGATTCAATTTCAGGCGACGAGTCTTGGCCACCTTCGTTCTCACTCTTGCGACCACTCCAAGCAAAACTGTAATCTGGGAATTCATCAAACTTCTTTGCAGTGAACCCACCTGGATTCTCTTCGAGCAACTTCAAGCCGCGGTCTGTAATCTCCAGGTAGCCGCGCTGTGGTCGTGTTATCGCACCAGCTTGAGCCAAGAATGCCTGCGCCCAGTGAACACGGGAACGAAAAACCACGGTTCCCTTGGCGGTCTTGCGAGACATCTCTTCTTCGGTGAGTTTTTCAGAAACGGCTATATCTTCCATATTTGCCCGACGATGCATCATCCCGTTCCTCTTTAGTGAGGCTAAAACGGGGATGAAGTAATACTCAAAGTTGCCAATTGTCATAAGGTGAGCCTATCTTCTGTTACTCTCCATTTAAACCCCATGACTTTTCTAGTTTCAAGAAGGTAATTAGCCCAAATGCTTAGCGCCAGGGACCCCTCCAGGGTTTTGATCAAAAAGTCGAAGTGAGGCGAGAGGGGAGCCTGCGCAAAACACAAATCAGACTAAGTCTGAATCTTCACAAGATTGATCCTGTAAGACCACATGCGTAAAGTGAGCCCATGAGCATTTCGGATCCCCAGGCCCAAACTGCCCAATCGGTGGACTCTAATGATCCGGAAGGTTTGGTTAAATCTCGCAAAAGAGTAGCCGATCATGGTGAGGTTTTTACTTCCAGCTGGATGGTTGAAGACATGCTTAACCTGGTAAAAATAGAATCTGAGCGAATTGATTCTCGGTTTCTAGAGCCTGCATGTGGATCCGGAAACTTTCTCAAAGTGGTTCTGAGTCGAAAGCTTGAGACTGTTCAAGCTAGGTACGGAAAGAGTGAATTCGAAAAAAAGCACCAAGCGCTGTTTGCCCTGATGTGTATTTATGGCATCGAACTTCTCGGCGACAATATCGATGAGTGCCGGAAATTACTCCTCGAGATTATGGTCGAATTCCTCAACATCAAAGAAAGTGATACTTGGTATAAAGCTTGCCAAACTGTTTTAGAGGCAAACATCCTCCAAGGAGACGCTCTGACGCTCACCACATCTGATGGTCAGCATATTGAGTTCCCTGAATGGGGATACTTAGGCAGCGGACAATTTCAGCGGCGAGACTTCCGATATGACGCCTTAACTCAGAGATCTTCGATTCAAGGAACCCTTTTTGAGTTATTTGAGGAGCATCAGCTATTCGTTCCCACGAAGACCTACCCAAAGATGTCAGCAGAAGAGTTGGCCAAATGAGTCAGGCCGCCTTCACGCTCCAGTGATGAGGTCTTCACTCCACCTGAATTTGCCAATCAAATGCTTGATTCTCTAGCAGTGGCTTGGTCGGAGGCCCATAGCGGGGAGAACATCTGGGCAAATAGCGAAGTAAAGTTCCTGGATCCTTCTGCAAAGTCTGGCGTTTTCCTTCGTGAAATAGTTAAAAAGCTAAATGATGGATTAGCAAAGAGCATTCCAGATTTATCAGAGCGGATTAATCACATACTCACAAAGCAAATCTATGGAATTGCAATCACGGAACTTACAAGCCTTCTAACCAGGAGAACCATTTATTGTTCGAAGAATGCAAATGGCGTTCACTCGGTTGCACGTGGCTTTCCATCCAACCAGGGAAATATTTGGTTTGAGCGTTTAGAGCACGAATGGGAAGGGCAAAAATGTTCCCTGTGTGGTGCAAGTCGAAGTGAATATGAAAGATCGATGGATCTTGAGACACATGCTTATGCACTGAATCATAGTAAAAACATTAAAGCCACTATCGAGGAAATGTTTGGAGAAGATATGCGATTTGACGTAATTATCGGTAATCCGCCTTACCAATTAAGCACTGAAGGGGCAGGAGCTCAGGCAAGACCGATTTATCATCAGTTTGTACAACAAGCCATCAAGTTGGATCCTCGTTTCGTAGTTATGGTCACTCCATCTAGGTGGTTCAGCGGAGGAATGGCCCTGGGCGCATTCAGAAATGAAATGTTGAGAGATAAAAGACTAAAAGAAATAGTTGATTTTATCCAAGAAAAAGATGCCTTTCCAAATGTAAACATTAATGGCGGAGTTAGCTATTTTGTTTGGGATCGTGATTATCAGGGCGAGTGCAAAATTACCACTGTTCAAGCTGGTGGGAAGTATGGGGCCCCCAAGATGCGTGCACTTGATGAGTTCGATATTTTTGTTCGACAGAATGATACGAGAGACATCCTTACGAAGGTCTTAAGCAAGAAATGTGGAAGTTTTAGCGAACGAGTTTCGCCTGTAGATCCATTCAAGCTTCCAACTACTTTCCACGGGTTTCCAAACCCAAACAAAAAGAAAAACATCAAACTCTATGGGTCGAGCGCTATTAGCTATATTAGTAAAGATGAAGTGAATGCCAACCATGAATGGATTGATTCTTGGAAAGTACTAATTCCTCGAGCAACGGACGGAAATGAAAATTATCCATTGCCCATTTGGAATCAAACCGGACCAATCATTTCAGGTCCGGGAGAAGCATGCACATTTACCTATTTAGTAGCTTCATTAGCAAAGTCTGAAAAG
>JBILRA010000001.1:0-55815 GCA_044372915.1 Candidatus Planktophila sp. | reverse complement strand
TGAAAGCCTGCAGCGCGTGCCATATCAACTGCGCGTTTTACGTTCTCCGGATCGTGTGTGCGATCTAAGACCTTAAGAACATGGGTAGATGTTGATTGCATGCCAAATGAGATGCGGTTAAAGCCCACTGCGAAGTAGCCTTCAAGCTTTTCTGCCGTCACTGAATCAGGATTAGCCTCAAGAGTGATTTCACAATCTTCCGTTAGGCCATTTCTATCCTTAATCGCAGTGATTACTCGACCTAAATCATGAGGTGGGATTAGCGAAGGAGTTCCGCCACCAAAGAAGATTGTGGGCACTCGATCTGTTGGTGCAAATTCAAGTTCCTTGAGCACCGCATCGATGTAATCACCTGAAACGATTTCAAGCGTTGCTCCGTCTTGGAGCTCAGATGGCGTGTAGGTATTGAAGTCGCAGTACCCACATCGCTTAATGCAATAGGGAATATGGACGTAGAAGGAGAGCGTCACATACGTATTGTATGTCTATATCTGTATGGAGAATATCCAAATTATCACCAGTTTCCACGTTGATGCTTGATGCAGAGAGCCTTAGCTTTCTATTGAGACAAAACATCCCCTCATATCGCACCCTAAGTTTTTAATCAGTAATCCCCCGATAGAGACATCTTTACTCTCAGCAAGTAGATTTGGGAATTTGAGAGTCTCAGGAACCACAATTACCCCAAGCGCACTCAACTTACTCACGTCAACAGTGTATGCCAGCAGTCCTGTTGATTTATTCGCCTGGCATGACGAAGATTTATCACAGAAAACTAATATCCCATTACTCTCTTGTGCAATTAAATCGGTGTTAATCGCTTCCACAACTACTGCCCTGTGGTTATCTAATGGATGTATCAGCAATTTAGGAGAATTGGCTTGGCTCGGAATAAACTCTAGGAAATGTGTTGAATCCGATTTGGTACAACGAACTTCTTCTGGAGAAATCCATCCAGTCAACCATTTTTCCCATCCTCGCAAATTCATCTCCCCTGAATATGCGGCTGCCATAAGTCCCCAACCTTGCGCAAAAGATTGACCGGCGCTTTGATCGTATAGATCAATAAATCCAAACAAAGAATGACCTAGCTCATGCGTCATTACTGTTGGAATTCCACTACCGAAGACTAGTGATCGTATCTTTCCACTGGGTGAGTCAAACGGCACTTGTCCAAGGATTGAGTTCTCGGTGCCACGCCATCCTTGACCTCCTAAAAAATTAAAAGTTCTATAATCTTGAGAATACAACACAACAGCATCATAACTTTCTAGATTCCAACTCTTAGGTGTTTTCGCAAGTAACTGATTTATAAAGGAAGTCATGTCAAGATAACTGAACGGTTTTGTAATTGGTGAGTCCTTGGCTTCTACTCCTAAAGATAACGCTTGTATCTTTCCTGGGTCAGCGGTGACGGGAGGTAGTGTAAATGCCAATTTTGTTTTACCGTAGGACTCTTGTAGATAATATTTATAAATTGATTCAAACATTTTGGTTGTCTGATCATTAGAAATCCTGTAATTCTCGCTATCGGTGAACTCAAAAGGAATTGCAAAAACACTAATCTGAGTCAGATCCTTAATTATTGGAGTTATTGGAAATCCTAAATGAAAGTTGTTTCCACTTGAGTCAGAAAGCCTGCAAACGCTTGGAGAAAGTAGGGAATCGCTCCCACTGACTGGAAAACTTAATGTTGGCGTGGGTGTTGGCGTGGGTGTTGGCGTGGGTGTTGGCGTGGGTGTTGGCGTGGGTGTTGGCGTGGGTGTTGGAGCTGGTTTCCTAACAATCGTGCCTTTATTCCACACCAACTTCTTACCAGATTTGATACAAGTAAAAACCTTATTTTGATTAGTAGCTTTCTGTTTAAAAACCTTACAAGCAGACCCAGGAGATATTTTCTGGGCAGGAAAGGCCGTAACTGGAACCAGGATAAGGATGAAGGCAACTAAAAGTCCTTTGGTAATGGCCCTCTTAAATTTCATTCTAAAAGAGTAATGGACAGATCAAGTCTTAAGAGACTTTAAACCGTAACTGCCGCGCTTACCGATCGAAATGCCTCAATAGTAAGCATGATGCTTTTTCAGTTAAACAATAATCCTCATGGAGGCAAAAACCTTTGTGATGTCGTTTACCGACATCGCTTAATGCAATAGAGAAGTTGGACGTAAATGGAAAGTGTCACTCCAATTGCGACTCCTTTAATATCTAAATCTCACCTTCAATACTCATACTTAAATTCACCACTTGGGCATTGCGCCTTCATAGAATGAAAGTCCGATTTGAGAAAAGCTCGTCTCTAAGTAAGCTCCATAATTTTCATTGCGTGCCTTTTGTGAGGCATTTTGTGCGTCTTCTGATTCGATACCTAGTCCAACTCCGGCACCCTCATAAAACATTAGGTACCTTCCTTTAAAATTGTAGATTGTTGGATACCAAATTGCCCCTTCGTCCCATTGCCCAATTTCACCGCGCGTGAAAACCGGGTTGTCAGGATATCTTTCCCAACTAATCAAATCAGTACTCCTAGCCATTCCAATACTTTCTGGATAATCTAAAAACGTTTTACATGCCGCATAGAACATGTAGTAGATTTCATTTTCTTCAAAAATTCGAACTGTTGCAACACTCTTGGAATCTATTGTTTGCGCAGATGTGTGAGGTTCAAAGACCAAACGTTCGGTCTCTTCGGAAAAAAATTTCCCGTCTTCACTTGTTCTGAAATAGATTTCCCAGCAATCTTTCTCAACATTATGGCGTTGGAAGAAGAGGTAGATATATCCATCTCGGTAAACAACTTCTGGCGCGATAACTCCAGGTAGAACTGGCGCACTTCCATACTTTTCATAACTTTGCCCATCACCCGAAATTGCAAGCGAGATCGAATACTCATTTTTGCTTCTTTGTGACTTTGAGGTGTAGTAGAGATAGATCATTCCGTTAAATTCAATGGCTGCTGGATCCAAAATATGATTCGAATCATGGGCAGCGGGATCAACAGAGACTTTGATGATGGGCTCAGAGTTCTTCTGCTCCCATGTGTAACCATCAGCAACTGCGATTGGCTGCCTCCACATGCCAATTTGATCGTGACCTCGTTCATCTTGGCCCCGAAAGAACAGGTACAAACCCTCTTTGAACTCTAGGAGATCCGGATTAGCCACCAACTGACTATGAAAAGTTCCTTCAAGTCGAGGGATGAACGGCTGAGCGCTGATTCGAGAGAATTTCATACACCAGCCTTTCTATTCATTAGAAGACAAGCAGAGGGTTTAACCTTCTGCTTTTCGAGCGGCTTTAATCTTTTCGATATCAGCATCTGTTGCAAGGGCGGCCACGAATGCTTCTTGTGGAACTTCAACGCGTCCCACCATCTTCATGCGCTTCTTTCCTTCTTTCTGCTTTTCAAGAAGTTTGCGCTTACGAGAAATATCTCCACCGTAACACTTTGCAAGAACGTCTTTGCGCATGGCACGGATTGATTCGCGAGCGATAATGCGAGAGCCAATCGCCGCTTGAATAGGGACTTCAAACTGTTGACGAGGAATGAGCTCGCGTAGTTTGCCGGTCATCATCACACCATAGGCATAGGCCTTATCACGGTGCACAATTGCGCTAAATGCATCCACTGCTTCGCCCTGTAACAAGATATCGACCTTCACGAGTTGTCCTGGCTCATCGCCAATCTCTTCATAATCAAGGGAGGCATAACCCTTTGTGCGGCTCTTAAGTTGATCAAAGAAGTCAAAGACAATCTCTGCAAGTGGCAAGGTGTAGCGGATCTCAACGCGATCTTCTGAGATGTAATCCATGCCAAGCAATGAACCGCGACGATCTTGGCAGAGCTCCATAATCACGCCGATAAAATCTGAGGGGGCAAGGATTGTCGCCTTCACAATTGGTTCTTCAACAGTGTTGATTTTCCCATCAGGAAACTCTGAAGGATTGGTAACAACGAATTTCTTGCCATCTTCAAGAGTTACTTGATAGACCACGTTTGGCGCCGTTGAGATAAGAGAGATTTTCGATTCGCGTTCTAGGCGTTCGCGAACAATTTCCATATGCAGTAGCCCTAGGAAGCCGCAACGGAAACCGAAGCCGAGCGCTGCTGAGCTCTCTGGCTCATAAACGAGAGCGGCATCGTTGAGTTGCAATTTATCGAGTGCATCGCGCAAGAGAGGAAAGTCGGCGCCATCTAATGGGAAGAGACCTGCGAAGACCATCGGCTTGGGATCTTTATATCCAGCAAGTGGGTTTGTTGTTGGATTTTGATAGGTTGTAATTGTGTCACCTACACGTGACTGGCGAACATCTTTTACACCTGTAATCAAATATCCCACTTCGCCAACACCAAGGCCTTTACTTGGAAGTGGCTCTGGTGAAATAACGCCGACTTCAAGGGCTTCATGGCGAACACCGGTTGAATACATCTGAATCTGTTCGCGTGGATTTAAATGTCCATCAACTACACGAACGTATGTAACCACGCCGCGATAGGCATCATAGACTGAGTCGAAGATCAATGCGCGAGCAGGTGCATTTGGATCACCTACAGGTGCGGGAATCTGCGCAATGATTTGATCGAGTAGATCTGCAACGCCATCACCAGTTTTTCCTGAAACTCGCAGACAATCTTCTGGCTTACATCCGATGAGATTGGCAAGTTCTTGTGCAAATTTCTCTGGCTGCGCATTTGGAAGATCGATCTTATTGAGCACGGGAATAATGGTGAGGTTGTTCTCCATCGCAAGGTAAAGGTTTGCAAGTGTCTGTGCTTCGATTCCTTGTGCGCAATCAACGAGCAAGACAGCACCTTCGCATGCTGCTAGCGAGCGCGATACTTCGTAGGTAAAGTCAACGTGACCAGGCGTGTCGATCATATTCAGGATGTATTCCTGACCATCGAGACCGCTGCGCCATGGAAGGCGAACTGCTTGTGACTTAATGGTGATTCCGCGTTCGCGTTCGATATCCATACGATCCAGATATTGCGCACGCATGTTTCGCGCTTCGACTACTTCTGTAATTCCAAGCATGCGATCGGCAAGAGTAGATTTACCGTGATCGATGTGTGCGATGATGCAAAAATTTCGAATCTGTGCAGGATTGGTCGCGGCAGGTTGAGGCGCCTTACTTATTTGGATTGCAGGCACGTGTGTGGCCCCTTGTTAGGCGTTACTAGTTAAATTAACGAGCGCCGGCTTTGGCAGCTGCCTTAGCCATTGAAGACTTCTTATTTGCAGCATTGTTCTTGTGAATTACACCCTTTGCTACTGCAACATCGAGCGCCTGTGAAGCGGTGCGAAGTTCGGTGGTGATCACAGCAGAGTCTCCACCTTTGATTGCATCGCGGAAGCGACGAACGGCGGTCTTGATTGAAGAGGAGACAGACTTGTTACGAAGGCGAGCCTTCTCGTTTGTCTTTACTCGCTTGATCTGAGACTTGATATTTGCCACGTGGTGAACTCCGACTTTTCTTAGTTGGTGACCTAGCCGGTGGGCTGGGTGCAGGCGTGAAGGTTATCAGCCCACCTACTCTCGCCTCAAATCGGGAATTCTCGCCCTAACCGGCAGCGCGAGCGGCTGTAATCGTGGCTAGCGCCTTCTCTAGCGCGAAGATTGGATCAGAGGCAGCGCCTTTCACCTGCGCATCTGCCAGCGCCAGAGCTTGAACCGCCTTTGCAATCGATCGAGGGCTCCAACCGGCCAGCTGTCTGCGCGCCTTATCAATCTGCCAGGGAGCCATACCTAGTTCACCTGCGACATCAAATGAACGTGCGCCTCGATTGACACCACTGACCTTTGCCAGGGATCGCAGATTAGATGCAAGTGCACTTGTGATCATGACTGGATCTGTCCCAGTTTCTAGCGCACTACGAAGAGCGACTAGGGCTTGCGCAAGATTTCCATCAAGTGTTGCATCGGCAACATCAAATCCTGTGGTCTCTAAACGACCTTGATGGAAGGTATCAATCATCGCTTCGTCAATAGTTTTTCCTGATTGTGCATCAAGACAAATTTGTGAGACCGCCGCTTGAAGTTCGCGCATATCGCTGCCGAGTGCGCCAACTAGGGCCGTGATTGCACCCGGTGTAGCTTTGCGGTGAGCATCAAGGAAGAGCGATTTCACAAACTCTTCCTTCTCTGACTCTTTCTTAAGTGGATCACACGAAATGATTTCTGGTTTTGCTTTTTTGATTACATCAAGTAACGCCTTACCTTTCACGCCACCCTTATGTAGAAAGATCAGCGTTGTAAGTTCATCTGGCGCTGATAGATATCTGGTTATTTCATCGCGTGATTCTTCAGGAAGGTCTTGCAGATCTTTAATGATTAGCGCACGTCGTTCTGAAAATAGTGAAGGAGCGAGAGCATCAGAGATATCACCCATGAGTGCATCGGGTGAAGAGATCGTGGTCATTTCACACTTCTCTTGCTTAAGCTCTGCCACAATCTTTGCTAACGCTCGCTCTGCTAGCGCTGGCTCTGATCCAAGTAAGAGATAGAGCGATTTCATCGATCTCCCTTTCCAACCCTAGTTAACCTAGCCCTAGCGAACCTAGCCCCATCGAAGAAGGGCAAAACCACTTCTATTTGTGCGAACAATAAACTTGTTTCCACGTACCTTAATCGCAATTGCGCCGTCGAGATCGGTACGTAAGACCCGTGAGCCGAGTCTAGTCAACGCATCGATTGTTTGTGGGGCTGGGTGGCCGTATGTATTGCCAGCACCCACGCTAATGATTGAGATCCTTGGTGAGAGTGCACGCGTGAAACCCTCATCCTGAAATTTAGATCCGTGGTGGGAGACTTTGTAGATATCAACTTTGCCAATCAGGGATGCGATTTCGCCCTGACTCTCTGGCTCGATATCGCCCCCGGCAAAGAGTGAGAAATCTGGTGACCGCAGAATCACTGCGATGCTCGAATTATTCGGATCACTCTCTTGATCTTCTGCCCACTGCCCTTGTGGCCATAGAACTTCAACTGTTACCTCACCGCGCGTACTTTGAAGGGTGGCCCGTGTTCCGCTGCGAACATTTCCATACCATTGCATTGCGATCTTTCGTCCATCTGCAGCACCTGCATATCCCCCTACGTGGTCTGCATGGCTATGACTCATTATTAACAATTCAATCTTCTTAATTCCCAATTGATGCAGGCAGCGATCAAGAGCAATGGGATCAGGGCCGACATCAAGGACAATTCCTCGATTATTTCCCAGGTTGACCACCATGGCATCTCCTTGACCGACATCGCAATTTGCAACCTGCCAATCTCCACCAGGAAAGCGAAGAAACCACGAGACCATCACGATTAATAAGACTGCTGCGATAACCACCTTGCGATTAACAATGAATCCGAGTGCGATAACACCGGCAATGATTAAGAAACTCTTGCTACCTGTGGCCAGAGTAATAAGTGGCAGATCTGAGATAAGGGATGCTATCCACGCAATCCATGTAGCTAATGGCTTGATAAACCAGATCAAAATCCCTGATGCCGCAGGTACTAATGGAGAGATAACTCCTGCAATGAATCCCAAGATAGTTATTGGTGCTACCGCCGGGGCGGCTAGAACATTTGCCAAGATGCTCATTAATGAGATCTGCCCTGAAATCGCAACAATGACAGGGGTACAGAACAACGTCGCCGAAAGCGGGATAGCAATCACAATCGCAAGCGGTCTTGGAATCTTCTTTGAAAAACTCTCAACTAAACGTGGTGCCAACAAAAGTAGCCCTGCTGTCGCAAGAACAGAGAGTGCAAAACCTGGATCGCGCACCTGCCACGGATCTGCAACGATCACCGCACCGATTGCAAAACCAAGTGCTGGCAATGAATCACGCCCGCGATGTGTTCCTTGAGCAAGAAGTAAAACTGATGCCATCGCTGCTGCTCGCAGCACTGATGGAGATGGACGTACTAGTGCGATAAATGCGATCAGGAAGAGTGCGGTTACAGCCAAGCGCAATGGAATTTTTCGAATCACAAATTGCATGAGGTACAAAATGAAGGTTGAAACAATGGCAAAGTTTGCCCCGCTGACGGCAACTAAATGGGTAAGCCCCGATCTGCGCATCTCATTTTTAAAGCTCTGGCTCTGTAGCGAAGTATCCCCCAGCACCATTCCTGGAATCAGCGCCCCAGAATCCCCTGTTCCGCTCGCGCTTCGTAACCCATCACGAATTGCATCAAGTCCCTTAGCCCAACGTGAAGCTTCTGTAAGCGCGACAATTTCACCTTTACCTATTAATAAGGCAGCAACTCTCCCCTCTTTACTTGCCATCGCACTTACTCGAAGCCGCAGTTTCTGTCCCGGAAGTAACTCTTTGATAGCAGCATCAGTTGAAATTAACCGAGCAGGTGATCGCAGTGCGTAAATCTTCTCTCCATCTGCAAGACCAATAACCCGAATCAGTGCGCTGTAGCTCTGTTCGGCAAGTGAATCCCCCATTACTCGTGGAGCTAGAGCATGTGCATCAGTTGTTAACACAGCGGTGACAACAAATGACTTCCCATAGAGATCTCTTAAGATCGAAGCCTCAAGGGAGGATTGCCTGAATGACATAAGTGTTGCCCCAAAAATTATTGCTGCAATCAGCAAAAGTGCTCGCACAGAATGTGAGGCAAGGGCAAGGAGAGAAAGCAAAAGTAGACCGAAGGCAATTACCCATGGCCTACTCCAGCTTTGAAAGAGCGTTCCGATCCAGATCGCTCCACCTAGTGAGAGCGCCCGATAATCAGATTGGCGAACCCTCAGAGACGAATCTTCTCTTTGAATTGAGCAAGCTTGGCTGGGCCAATTCCTGACACTTCCAACAACGCCTCAAGAGTCACAAATGGACCATTCGCATTTCGATAAGCAATGATCCGCGACGCTAAGACAGGGCCTATTCCATCTAGCGCTTCTAACTCTTTTGCACTTGCTCTGTTGATTGCAATTGGCCCTGTATTTCGTGGCGGAGCACTGCGTGCAGTCGAGCGTGATGATGTTGATCCACGAGAGGCTGCATATACATAGATCTGCTCACCATCTTTAAGAATTCTCGCAAGGTTTATATCTGATACATCAGCTCCCTTAAGCACGTTTCCCGCGGCAGCGATTGCATCAACCACTCGTGAATTAATGGGCAGAGAATAGACACCAGGGTTAAGAACCGCACCAGCGACATCGACAACCAGCAAAGTCACTGCCTCTGGCATCTCAATCTCAATCTCAGTCGCCTCTGCAGCAATTACTTCCTCTGAAGCGTCTCTGAGAAGTAGAACTCCAGAAGAAGCGATGATAAGAATGGCTAGCGCTAGTAATGACTTTCGCTGGACCGATGTAAAGGCGAGGTCTTCCCACCAGTTGCGGGCGTTGTCTAAGGTATTTCGAATCTGATTCATCTGCGCATCTTTTATGGCAGGTAAGTAGCGCTCCTACACATTCGAAGGTGCTGGGGATAAATCGTGGTTAAGAAACGATAATCCGATCGAGCTCGGTTGAACCCTTGATAAGTACGAGGGTGTACCCACGAAGATTAAGGCTGGCTCTGAATATCCGCTCGCCATCGCTATTTGTTGTGAACCTGTATGTGTACTTTTTCTTTACACCTTTTTTGCTTGCGACCACTCTCATCGCTGCCGCACTATGACCAGTACT
Organism: Candidatus Planktophila sp.; assembly: GCA_044372915.1. Classification (GTDB taxonomy): domain Bacteria; phylum Actinomycetota; class Actinomycetes; order Nanopelagicales; family Nanopelagicaceae; genus Planktophila. The sequence goes on along the minus strand of JBILRA010000001.1, from coordinate 46,169 downwards.
GACTTCTATTCGGGTGGTTCCATTTGCGAGCACAACCGCGTCAACTGAATCGATAATTTCTTCTTCAGGGAAGATTTCATCAAGCGTACTTAAGTCAGTATCAGCTGCAGGAATTGCCACTGGCATTAGCGCGGTCGTTGTTTCAAAGGCAATAATTGCACTTGCGGTAGCGGTCTCAATAGCTCCGCTTGATGGCGCTGTTCCTGACGAAGGAGCGCTGCCCGAAGATGGCGCACTCGTTGCCGTCGAAGTTTCACTTAGAACAGGTAGCGTTGGTGTCGTAACCGGTGCTGCGCGAAGTGTGACACCAGAACCTGTATCCCACACGCGACCAGTTGAATCTGTTGCTATTCCATCAGAGATGGTCATCGCAACTTGTGCACCATTTTTGATGGTAAATATTCCATTGCTATAGGTGACATTTGCACCATGCCATCCCGCAACATTTCCTGTCGGTGATGGTTTAGTTTGGAAGATAATCGCACTGCCAAGCGGACAACCCATATATTCAGATGTCATCGTCCGATCGTTATTACCAAAGTATGCATTTCCAACGATGACTCCGCAGACATATCCATCTGGATGAATTACTGCATAACCGCCTAAACCACGTGGCTCTGCCGTTGGCGTTGGAGTTGCCGTCGGCGTTGGAGTAACTGTTGGAGTACTAGTCTCAATGACGACAGATGACGTTGATGTCTCAGATTTAGCCGTTGACGATTCAGAAGTTAAGAAACTATTTGGAGTGCTTGTTTCAGATGAAACCGACAGAGGAACAATATTTGCGCACACTCCACCAGAGGAAGTAGAAATACCATTCCGATGAACAATGGGACCCCACTGAACACATTTCTGCTTTCCAGGGTTCGCTGCACTGTAAGCAATTGACTCGACTTCTGCAGCAGCTGATGCCTGACGAGTTCTTTGATTGAAGTCTGCATCGTCAGCCGCGGTTGGAGAGGGTTCATCGCAAGTGACGAATTGTTTATCGTCGTTTCGATCAGTTGTGAAGTTTAGATCTACACCAATTCCACGAAGTGCTCCTTCAGGACAAATAAATGATTTGTATGCATCAGTGGCTTCCCAGTCAGACTGTGACTGTCCTGGCGCACTTTCTATGCGAGATAGCGTCGCAGCATGAGCGGGCACTGCACCCACAGCAAGAAGCGAGAAAATCATTACTGAAAGTATTTTCTTCATACTTCTAACTTACTCTGAGTAACCGACAACGCTCGACACGTGACCGGTCACCAGCGCTTACAGAACGATATTGACCAATTTAGGGGCGCGAGCGATCACTTTTTTAGGGCTAGCGCCAGCTAATTCTGCGGCAATCGTCGGGTGGGCAAGAGCGGCAGCCTCAAGTTCGCTATCTGAAATAGATGGTGAAACTAAAATACGTTCTTTAATCTTGCCGTTAATTTGAATGACCGCTTCAACTTCGTCTGCAACAAGGAGCGCCGGATCAACTGTTGGCCAACCAGCGAGTGCGATTGCTGGCTCATGTCCAAGACGTTCCCACATCTCCTCAGATGTAAATGGAGCAACGAGTGAGAGCATGATGGCGATTGCTTCGGTTGCTTCACGCACTGCAGGATCTGCCGCGCCGCACCCAGAATCAATTGCCTTTCGTGTTGCATTCACAAGCTCCATTACACGAGCAATCGCTACGTTAAATCTAAATGATTCAACTGCAAATGATGCATCATGCAAGGCTTTATGCGTTGCCTTACGTAAAGTGATATCCCCCTTTGTGAAATCAACTCCAGGAGCACTTGTCACATCACCTGAAAGTCTCCATGCGCGGGTTAAGAACTTAACTGATCCAGATGGTGAAACATCAGACCAATCAACATCATCTTCTGGTGGACCGGCAAAGACCATCGAAAGGCGAATGGCATCTACGCCATGGTTTTCTAATTCATCTGAAAGACGTACCAAGTTGCCGCGAGATTTCGACATTGCAGAGCCATCCATCACAACCATTCCCTGATTGAGTAGACGCGTGAATGGTTCGTTAAATCCGAGCATTCCAATATCGTGCAAGACCTTGGTGAAAAAGCGTGAGTAGAGAAGGTGCAGGATTGCGTGTGTCACTCCGCCAACGTATTGATCTACAGGCAACCAGGTGTCTATATCTTTACGGCTAAATGGTTCGTTGTGGTTTGTAGAAGACGGATAACGCAAGAAGTACCAGGATGAATCAACGAAGGTATCCATGGTGTCTGTATCGCGAAGTGCTGGACCGCCACATGTTGGGCATTTGGTATTGACCCAATCGGTTGCTGCAGCCAAAGGTGATTGGCCTTTTGGTTTGAGATCAAGGCCCTTTGCATCAGGAAGCGTGAGTGGCAATTGATCTGCCGGGACAGCGACTTCGCCACACTTGCCGCAGTGAACGATAGGAATAGGTGTGCCCCAGTAACGCTGGCGTGAAACAAGCCAGTCGCGAAGACGGTAATTTCGTGCTCGATTTCCCAAGCCTTTTGCTTCAAGCTCGCCTAAGACTTTATCTGTCGCGTCATCTTTATTAAGTCCATTGAGAGAACCAGAATTAACCATAGTTCCTTCTTTGAGTGCAGCAACTCCGGAAACTGAAGGATCTTCTTCATCTGTCTGCACAACGATACGCACAGGTAATCCCATTGCTTTGGCGAAATCTAAGTCACGCTGATCGTGAGCAGGACAGGCCATGATGAAACCTGTTCCGTAATCAGCGAGTACATAATCTGACGCCCAGATTGGTAGCTTCTCACCGTTAACTGGATTGATAGCAAAGCGCTTTAAATCGACTCCTGTTTTGGGACGATCAGTTGCAAGGCGATCAATATCTGATGCCGCTTTAATAGTGTCGAGATATTCGTTAAATTCTTTTTCAACTGGCCCACCTGCTGCGAGCTCTGCAGCAAGAGTAGAGTCAGCGGCAACGACCATAAATGTTGCACCATGAAGAGTGTCTAAACGAGTCGTATAAATCGAAAGCGGTTCTTCGCGACCTTCAACTGCAAACTTAACGTTGCCACCTTCAGAGCGGCCGATCCAGTTGCGCTGCATCGTTAAGACTTTATCTGGCCATTGTCCTTCAAGCTGTTGCATGTCATCGAGTAATCGATCTGCGTAATCTGTAATCTTGAAATACCACTGGTTGAGCTTTTTCTTGGTAACGGCCGAATCGCATCGCTCGCAGAGTCCGGCAACTACTTGTTCGTTAGCTAGAACTGTTTGGCATCCAGGGCACCAGTTCACGGCAGAATCTTTACGATATGCAAGGCCGCGCTTGTGTAGTTCGATAAAAAGCCACTGGTTCCACTTGTAGTACTCAGGATCACAGGTGTTAAAGACGCGATCCCAATCAAATGAACATGCATAGCGGCGCATAGAAGCTTTCTGCGTTGCAATGTTTTCATATGTCCAGATGCGTGGATCTTCATTGCGCTTAATTGCCGCATTCTCTGCAGGTAAGCCGAATGCATCCCAACCAATTGGATGCATCACGTTATATCCACGCTGAATCCAGTATCGAGCGATTACATCACCGAGGGCATACGCCTCGGCATGACCCATGTGTAGATCACCAGATGGGTACGGGAACATATCCAAGACATACTTCTTGGGGCGTGCATCATCAGTGCGACCAGATTTGAATGGTTCTAGCGTGTCCCAGATTGGGAGCCATTTATCTTGAACGTACGCGAAATCATAGGCTGCATGCTCGCGCGGTTCTGTGGTCATTGTTGAATCTTACCTTGGTTCATTGATCAAAATAGTTCATAAAATTTGTGGAGCTAAGGGGATTTGAACCCCTGACCCCCTGCATGCCATGCAGGTGCGCTACCAGCTGCGCCATAGCCCCGTGTTGTTGCACACCCTATATCAACGGTGTTGATCAGACGAAATTAATTTGTAGTCGATCCCGATTCAACGCCTAAAAGTTCTTCAGGGATGCTTCCGGCGTTATGTTCTTCAAGGTACCAACCCTTATTTGGACTCTGCGCCAGAATTGACCATGAGGCATTGGAGAGACCGCCGATCTTGGCCCAGTGCGTCAAAGGAAGTTCCAAGAAATCACCAAGTACGCAACGTGCAGTTCCGCCGTGAGTTGTAAAGACAATTAACTGATCTGATTTTTCACCTAGCGCTTCTGTAATTGCTGCGCGGGCACGTGATGCGACCTCGCTTCGGCGCTCACCAATGATGCCCGCTGGATTATCTTGACCGTCAATCCATTTAACGAAATTTTCAAAATCTTCTTCGCGATTCTGTGCTCCTGTCTTACCTTCCCAATTTCCGCCATTGGTTTCACGCAAGCGGGCATCGACTGTGACCTCTACATTAACGATGTCGGCAAGTGACTGTGCAGTAGTACGGGCACGATCTAGATCACTCGAAAAAATCGCAGTAGGCTCCATCCCTGCCAAAATCTCTGCGGCGTGCTTTGCCTGATAAAGACCTAGTGCGTTCAATGCAATATCTGAATGTCCCTGAAATCGATTTGCAACGTTCCAATCGGTTTGGCCATGTCGCCAAAGAAGGATCCGATTACCTGCCATCTGCAACCATCTCTTTTACTATCTCCAATTCGATCTTAGGACAGTCATTCCACAAGCGATCAAGCATGTAGTACTTGCGGAGTTCGCTACTTTGAATATGTACAACTAGATCTGAGTAGTCCAAAAGAATCCATTCTTCGCTACCTTCGCGACGAGCTGGTTTCTCCCCAACTAGGCGAAGTTTCTCCTCAATCTCATCAGCGATTGAATCGACCTGGCGAAGATTTGCACCGGTAACGATGAGAAAGACTTCACTGAGAACTAATTGATCGGAGAGATCTAGCGCAACCATCTCGGTTGCTAACTTATCTGCTGCTGCGCGAGCTGCGATCTGAGTAATAGTAATTGCGCTCTGGCTAGCTGCCATATAAGTGGTGCTCCTTAATGAAGTGGGCTACTGAAGGTGAGTACTCTCTCGAAGATCCTTCGCGAATGCCAGTTGAGGCGATATCTAGGGCTGAAATATCTAGCCCAACCTCACTCTCTGAGCCCGGCCGTTCGATAATGATAAATGTGACGAGATTCTTCAAATCTTCAATACGGTGCCATTGATCTAACTTTGCATAGGCATCACTGCCGATTATTAAGTGAAGTGAATCATCAGGATATGTTTGTGCAACTGCTTCAACGGTATCAATTGTGTACGTCGGACCATCCCGCAGGATTTCTATTGGGTTGACTTCAACGCGTGATGAAATGTCTTCCGGTAAATCAGTGACGGCTGCTTCGCACATTGCTCGTCGTTGAGCCCCAGTTGCTACAGGATCATTATGGCGAAGTCGTGGTTGGCCTGCCGGAAAGAGAATGACGCGATCAACAACATCTCGTCGCAGAATCTGTGTGATTACATGCATGTGACCTATGTGGATGGGATCGAACGTCCCGCCATAGAGACCAAGCCTCGCCAAAAGAATTACTTATCTAGGCGAAGTACAAGGTAGAGAAGAACAACAAAGACACCGAAGGTGAAGAGGCCAAAAACTAGTGGGTCAGTAGGGAGTTCGCGAGTAATTTCGCTGGCAACATTTCTCATACTCAAATCCTACTACTTTGAACCCTCAAGGAGTGCGATGAAGGCTGCCTCGTCGATGATCCTTACGCCAAGTTCTTGGGCTTTTGTAAACTTTGATCCTGGGTCACTTCCCACTAATACATAATCGGTCTTCTTTGAGACCGAAGACGAGGGTTTTCCGCCATGGGCAGTGATTACTTCAGCAATTGAATCTCTAGTGAAATGTTCTAGGCCACCCGTTACAACAAAGGTAAGTCCGGCCAAGCTTTGAGGTTTTACTTCACCGACAACATTGTGCATTGCAACTCCTGCACTACTCCATTTCTTGATTATCAACTGGTGCCAATCAACCGCAAACCACTCAACGATAGATTCAGCGATTACTCCGCCGACCCCATCTATATCTGCAAGTTCATCAACCGTGGCTCTAGAGACTGCATCCATCGACCCAAGACGAGTCGCTAGAGCTTGCGCCGCGGTAGGGCCAACATGGCGAATAGAAAGCGCGACGATGGTTCGCCATAAGGGGCGCTTTTTTGCATCTTCAAGTGCTGCTAATAATTTTTCAACGTTCTTGCCCGGTGTTCCATCTTTCTTTGTGAAAAATGGTGAAGCCGCGAGCTTTTCTTCAGTCAAATCAAAGAGGTCACCTTCATCATCAATAACCTTATCTGCCAAAAGAGCAACCGCTGCTTCAAGACCAAGAACATCAATATCTAACGCGGCGCGCGATCCAATGTAATAAATTCGTTCACGTAACTGCGCGGGACAACTGCGCTGATTGGTGCAGCGAATATCAACATCACCCTCAGTGATTGCTTTGAGCACCGATCCACATTCCGGGCAGTGGGTTGGCATGACAAATTTCTTCTCTTTACCTGTGCGATGGGCGATAACCGCACCTAGTACTTCAGGGATTACATCCCCGGCCTTACGAATAATGACGGTGTCACCGATGAGCACACCTTTGCGTTCAATCTCTTCTTGGTTATGCAGAGTTGCATTGGTAATGGTTGAGCCCGCAACTTTGACTGGCTCCATAAATGCGAAAGGTGTCACGCGCCCCGTGCGACCAACACTGACTCTTATATCGAGCAATTTTGTGGTGACTTCCTCAGGTGGATACTTATATGCAATCGCCCATTTAGGCGCTCGTGATGTAAAGCCCAGCTTCTGCTGGGAAGTGATCTCATCCACCTTGATTACGATTCCATCGATTTCATGTTCAACATCATGACGATGCTCGTTGTAGTGGGAAACAAATTTTTCAACATCTTCGCGGGTAGAAACGACGCGGAAACGATTGCTCGTTGGCAATCCAAGTCCTTTGAGAAATTCATACGCCTCTGATTGGCTTTGAAAATTGCCTCCATCATTGGCACCGATTCCATGCACAACAATACTTAATGGACGAGATGCACTTACTCGGGGATCTTTTTGGCGGAGAGAGCCGGCTGCTGCATTGCGAGGATTCGCAAAGAGTTGTTTACCAGCTTCCTCCAGAGATTCATTAAGTTCATTAAAAGCCGCAATTGGGAAGAAGACCTCACCACGAACTTCAATCAGATCTGGAATGACTGGACCTTTGAGAGAGTGAGGTAAATTCTTTATGGTCTTTACATTTAAAGTCACATCTTCACCCGTCACGCCATTTCCACGAGTGAGAGCGCGGACTAGTTCGCCTCTTTCGTAGAGCAAATTAATGGCAAGACCATCGACTTTGAGTTCGCAGAGAAATGCTGGCGCACTAATCTCTTTCTCTACCCGATCAAACCAGAGCCCTAATTCATCGAGATCAAAGACGTTATCAAGACTCATCATTTTTTCGATGTGATCGTGCTGTTCAAAAGTTGTTGAAAAACCTCCTCCTACGCCGAGGGAAGGTGAATCTGGTTCTAGGAGCTCGGGATTTTTTGCTTCTAGTTCTGTCAGCTCCTTTAGAAGAGAATCGAACTGAGCATCAGTAATTGTTGGGGTATCCAGAACGTAATATTTAAACTGATGCTCCCGTATTTCTTGCGTCAACTCGGTAATGCGATGGCGATCAGTGTTACTCATGCTGCGGTCTCGCAAATTGTTGCAGAACCCACTACACGATCTTCGTCGTAAATAACCATTGCCTGGCCTGTCGCAAGACCCAATAGTGGCTTATCTAAATCTGCAACAAGATGTGTTCCATCAAAACGATACGTACAGGCAAGTGCCGCGCCATGTGCACGAACCTGTACAAAACCGCGGTGATCACCAGGTGCAATATCAGGACCACACCAGATCGCTCGTTCGCCCTTCATTGAAGTCACAGCTAATTCTTCTCGTGCCCCGACAACAACAGTGTTAGTTACTGGTTCAATCTTTAACACAAATCGAGGTGAACCGTCTGCTGTTGGCACCGTGATTCCCAAACCTTTGCGCTGTCCTATTGTGTATGTATATGCGCCTTTATGAGTTCCGATCTGTTTTCCATCTTGATCAACAATCGGACCATCCTCGCTTCCCATGCGCTCACGCAGCCAACCAGCGTTGTCTCCAGACGGAACAAAGCAGATGTCATGGCTATCTGGTTTCTGTGCAACAGCGAGGCCGCGACGCTCTGCTTCAAGACGAATATCAACTTTTTCAGTATCTCCCAATGGGAAGAGCGCGCCACTGATTTGTTCACGATTAAGAACTGCCAAAACATATGATTGATCTTTCAGCGGATCAACTGCGCGATGCAATGTTTTTCCAGCATCACTATCTCGAGTACGCGCATAATGTCCGGTGATCACACCATCAAAGCCCATCGCCTTTGCACGATCTAAGACGGCAGCGAATTTAATTTTTTCGTTGCAACGAAGACATGGATTCGGCGTACGTCCCGCCTTGTATTCGCTCATAAAGTTCTCGACTACTCCAGCATGAAATTCATCTGCCATATCCCAGATATAAAACGGTATACCTATGACATCTGCTGCTCGTCGGGCATCATGTGAATCTTCGATGGTGCAACACCCTCGCGCACCTGAGCGATACTTCTGTGGATTACTCGATAGCGCTAGATGCACGCCAATCACATCGTGACCTTCTTCTACGGCGCGAGCAGCGGCAACTGCTGAATCGACACCGCCTGACATTGCTGCGATGAGTTTCATAACGAGTTCGCCGCCTTTGCCATTTCGATCACTTCCGGAATCACGCTTAAGGTGTATTCAATATCTTCTTCCGTTGTATTTGCTCCAAGTGAGAAGCGAAGTGAGGATGTCGCACCGATTTCGTCATGGCCCATCGCCATAAGGACATGGCTAGGGCGATGCACGCCTGCGGTACAGGCTGCCCCAGTTGAACATGAGACCTTCTTGCCATCCATAAGCAAGAGAAGGAAATCTGCTTGTGTACCTGGAAATGTAACGTTGGAAATTCCTGGAAGTCGCTGAGCACTCTGCCCATTGACGCACGCATGTGGTGCAACCGCGCCAATCCCAATTTCAAACTTTTCGCGCAATTTTTCTACAGTTTTCGCGTTATAGGTGTTTGCACTTACTGCAGCAGCAAAAGCCACAATCGATGGCGCATTAAGTGTGCCGCTTCGAATCTCGCGCTCTTGTCCCCCGCCATGTAACAAGGCTGGCATCTCAAATGCTTTTCGCAAGATAAGTGCACCGATTCCAAGTGGGCCACCTACCTTGTGAGCGCTGATTGTCATTGCAAAGAGACCAAGGTCTGCAAAGTTCAGCGGTACCTTCATAAAACTTTGTACAGCATCTGTATGGACCGGAATCGAGCCCGCAATCTCGACCACAGTTGAGATGGGCTGAATGACACCGGTTTCATTATTGGCACTCATTACTGAGATCAGCGCAATCTCATTACCGCGCTTTGCAACCAGATCCTTAAGGAATTCACAATCAATAACGCCTGAATCCGTGACAGGAATTTCAATTAATTCGGCACCTTCATGTTCGACCAGCCAATGTGCTGGATCAAGTACTGCGTGATGTTCAATAGCACTCACAACAATGAGATTTTTATCAGGGGCGCTCCAGAACAATCCCTTAATGGCAGAGTTATTCGCCTCGGTTCCAGATCCGGTAAAGATCACTTCACTTGCCTGACAGCCCAATGATTGTGCAATTACTTCTCGCGCCTCTTCTACATCTTTGCGAGTTGCACGCCCATCGGTATGAAGACTAGAAGGGTTTCCAATTTTTCGAAGTGCGCGTTCCATTGCATCGATGGCAGGCTCAATCATCGGCGTTGTAGCCGCATGATCGAGGTAGATGCTCATGGCCCTAAGTCTAGGCCAGAGTGGTATTTATGCCTTTGCTGCAGCTACTGCTGTAGTTGCCTGAGGCAATACTGCAAAGAGATCACCAACGACGCCAAAGTCGCAGATTTCAAAGAGCGGCGCTTCTGGATCCTTGTTGACGACCACGATTGTCTTCGAGGTCTGCATACCTGCGCGGTGTTGAATTGCACCTGAAATTCCGCATGCAACGTAGAGCTGTGGGCTCACAGTTTTTCCGGTCTGTCCCACCTGATGTGAATGTGGGTACCAACCGGCATCTGTTGCAGCTCGAGATGCACCAACTGCAGCGCCTAACAAATCTGCAAAACCTTCAACGGCTGCAAAGTCACCATTGGTACCACGCCCACCTGAAACAACAATCGATGCTTCGGTAAGTTCTGGACGACCACCTTTTACTGGAGGCTCTGTCGATGTGATCAATGACTTCTTTGAGTTTTCTGAAATTGTCACTGAAACGTTTTCGGTAGGTGCAGAAGAAACACTCAGATCTGCTTCAACTGAATTTGGGCGAAGTGTAATCACTGGAATCCCGTGGGTAACGGTTGAATGCACCGTTGTGGATCCACCAAATACAAGTTGAGTTGCAACCATATCTCCTGCTACATCGACGGCATCGGTGATGATTCCTGATTCCAGTGTGATAGCAACGCGCCCCGCTACCTCTTTTCCAAAAGCATGCGATGCAACCAAGATAGCAACAGCGCTCTTTGCCTTAGCGACATGGGATAGCGCATCGGCCACTGCTGCCACGCCATGTTCTGCGAAATCATTTGCTTCAACAATTGCAATCGAAGTGATAGGTCCCTGTTTCACTGTTGCAGCGAGTGCTGCACCTTGTCCAACAGGCGCTAAAACCACTGCACATACATCGCCCATGCGAGCGCCCACTGTTGCAAGCTCTGCGGTGGTTTTCGTCGCTGCTCCACCTTGAAAATCGGCAAGGATAATTACTGTGCTCATATCAACTTCTTTTCTGCTAGGAATGTTGCGAGTGCGCTTCCACCCTCACCGCTATCGGTAACGATCACACCTGCGCTGCGTGCTGGGCGAAGTGCTGCATCCTTCACTTCAGACCATGCACTCACTGGACTCACTCCAATGGTTGCAAGATCACGAGTTTCAATTGTCTTTTTCTTCGCTGCCATGATTCCTTTAAATGATGGATAGCGAGGTTCATTAATCTTTTCAACAACACTGACAACTGCAGGAAGTGATGCTTTGATGTGATCAACACCGGCTTCAGTGACGCGTGTGATTGAAATAATTGCCGCGCCAGGATCAACTTCGACCTTGCTCGCAAAGGTCATCTGCGCCCATCCCAATCGCGCAGAAAGCATGGCAGGGATAACGCTCATTCGAGCATCTGTCGATTCGGTTCCACAGATCACAAGATCAAAGCCACCATCTGCAATCGTCTTTGCAAGAACTGCCGATGTTGCAAGTGCATCAGAACCAGCAAGTGCGCTATCTGAAATCAGAATGGCATCATTTGCACCCATCGAAAGTGCCTTGCGAATTGCTTCGGTTGCACGTTCTGGCCCCATGGTGATGATGGTGATTGTGTGCGGGCCGCCTTCTTCATTGCCGCCATGCGCTTCGACGATGCGAAGTGCTTCCTCGACTGCATATTCATCAAGATCATTTAGAACTGCATCGACGCCTTCGCGATCAAGGCGTGAATCAATCATTTTCTTCTCAGCCCAAGAATCTGGAACTTGCTTTACGCAGACGGCAATCTTCATGGGCCAAAGGTTACTGATCAGTAGCACGATTCACAATCTGAAAACAGGGCAAGATACCCCTCATGTTGCCAGCAGATCCCCGCACGCTTGGAGCTACCGTCACAGATGGTGGGACCAACTTCGCCATCTGGAGCAATGCTGCCGATGCCGTCGAACTATGCCTCTTTAATGAGGTCAACGGGAAGTGGGTAGAGACCAGGTTTGCTCTCTCTCATCGCAACGGCCCTATTTGGCATGGCTATCTTGCTGGCGTGCGAGCCGGACAGCGTTATGGATATCGCATCTATGGCCCATGGGAGCCCGAACAGGGGATGAGATCTAACGCGGCAAAATTGTTGTTGGATCCATATACCCATCTCACAGATGGTGAGCTTGCCTATGTTCCAGAGATTTACGGCCACGTCGCGAGTGACGGCTTAGGAACTGGGGATCACACACGTCGCGATGATCGCGATAGTGCGCCATTTGTTCCTCTCTCGGTTGTCACCGATTTTTCTCCACGCGAAATTCATCGCCCGCTAACTTCCTGGGCTAAAACAATTATTTATGAGGCACACGTTCAGGGTCTGACCGCAAAAAACTATGAGATGCCCGCTGAAGAACGCGGCACATACAAAGGATTAGGTCATCCCAGCACCATCGCACACTTGAAGTCACTTGGTGTTACAGCACTCGAACTTTTACCGATTCACACATATGCAAGTGAGCCAGCTCTTTGGGCGCGTGGAAGGAAAAATCATTGGGGATACAACCCGATTGCTTTTACTGCGCCTCATCATGAATATGCAGCAACTAATAACCCTGTCACCGAATTGCAGTGGGCAGTGGAACAACTTCACAACGCAGGAATAGAAGTGATTCTTGATGTGGTTTATAACCACACAGCCGAAGGTGGAGTTGGAGGACCGACTCTCTCCTTCAAAGGCATTGATAATCAGGCGTACTATCGACACGACGGCTCTGGTAACTATATTGATGTCACTGGCTGTGGCAATACATTTGCTGCTAGTAATCCGCACAATGTTCGTTTTATTATTGATTCACTTCGCTGGTGGATTGAAGTCATTGGTGTCGATGGGTTTCGATTTGATCTTGCCACAGCGCTGTATACGAGCAATTCGGCCTTTAATTCATCTCTCATGTCTGCCATTGAATCTGACTCAGTTTTACGCAATTTCAAAATGATTGCTGAACCTTGGGATGTCTCTCGCTACTCACTCGGTGACTTTCCACATCCATTTCGCGAATGGAATGATGCATATAGAGATGCCGTTCGCCAGTTCTGGCTAGAAGATATTGCCCGCGGATACGGCGAAGGTGTTGCAGACATTGCCTCACGCATCAGTGGCTCAAGTGACATTTTTTACTATCGCGGACCCACATCTTCAATAAACTTTATTACAGCTCATGATGGATTTACCCTTCATGATCTTGTCTCATACTCGCATAAAAATAATTTTGCCAACGGTGAGGAAAATCGCGACGGTTCACATGAGAACCGTTCGTGGAACGCTGGGGTAGAAGGCTCCACTAATGATCCAGAGATTCTCTCGATCCGACAAAGCCTTAAAAAATCAATGCTCGCAACGCTATTCCTCTCTTCTGGCGTTCCAATGATCACCATGGGCGATGAAGTCAGTCGATCGCAGATGGGCTCTAACAATGCGTACTCCATGCCATTGCAGATGTCGGCGTCAATTTCAGATTCCCCTGAAACTTTCGGTGGTGGCTGGGCGATGAATTGGGATCTTGATGCCAAGTCTAAAGACATTCGTGATGCCGTCGAAATGCTGGCAAGTATACGAAACACATATTTGGCAGATGTTGCCTCAGAGTTTTTCACAGGAACTTTTGATCGTGGTACCCAGCGTAAAGATATCGCTTGGTTTAGCTTGGCAGGTCACGAGATGACAGATGCACATTGGACTGATGGTGATAATCGATCACTTGCCGTTTTTATCGATGCGGGATCACATCGTGGTCTTCTCTTATTTCTCAACTCTTCAACCACCGATACAACCTTTACATTCCCTGACGAACAATGGGGAGATTCGTTCAGATGTATCTTCGATGCTGCGCACGTTACGGCAGAACATGAACCAACAATTTCTCTTCCTGGAACATCAGCTAAGGTGCAAGCCCATAGCGCACAAGTGTGGCTCGTTACGCGCAGTACTAGGTAGTAATTGCGATCATCAAATAAGATGGTGACGTGCTCGCACTTATAGCTCCCGGACAAGGATCTCAAACTCCAGGAATGCTCACGCCTTGGATAACAAACCCTGATTCACGCAACCTTCTTGCTTCATGGTCGCAGGCAATTGATCTTGATTTGATTCACCTTGGAACCCAAGCTGATGCCGAAGAGATTCGCGATACCGCAAATGCTCAACCGCTTATTGTTGCCGCAGGATTACTAAGCGCTAAAGACCTTGGTGTAGGTAATGCAGTTTCATTTATGGCTGGGCATTCAGTGGGTGAAATAACTGCGGCTGCTTTAGCTGGTGTCTTCTCTGAAGTAGATGCGCTACGACTTGTTCGAATTCGCGGTGTAGAGATGGCAAAGGCTGCTCACGGAAGCGAATCAGGGATGAGCGCGGTGCTAGGTGGAGTGCGTGAAGATGTACTCCAAACAATTGCAGATGCTGGTCTTGTTGCAGCAAATGACAATGGTGGTGGACAGATTGTTGCTGCGGGAAGCCTGCAAGCACTCTCCACTTTAGCGATAGAAGGTGCACGAGTGCGAGCGTTGCAAGTCTCTGGTGCTTTTCATACAGATTTCATGAGACCAGCACTTGATGCGGTTAAAGCATTTGCCGCCGACATTGCTGTAAAGGATTCAATGATCGGACTGCTTTCAAATAAAGATGGTGCGCCTCTACTTTCAGGTGTCAGAATTCTTGACCGTATCATTGAACAGATTGCGAGCCCAGTCCGCTGGGATTTATGTATGTCGTCCATGGAATCTATTGGTGTAACCCACGCAATCGAGATAGCACCGGCTGGAACACTCGTCGGGCTACTTAAGCGCGGAACACCAGGTATTGCAACACATGCACTCAAATCTCCAGATGATCTCGAATCTGCGAGAACATTTGCAGGAGTTAAGGGGTAGCTGATGGCAATTAAAATAAAGAATGGCACGCATTCGCGCATTTTGTCCGTCGGCTCATACCGTCCAAAAAAACTAGTGTTGAACTCAGATATTGTCGAGCGCATTGAATCTAGCGATGAATGGATACAACAGCGCACCGGAATACAGTCTCGACGATTTGCTGGCGATGATGAATCAGTTGTTGATATGGCTTGTTGGGCAGCGCAATCTGCTATTGAGCGTGCTGGAATAAATGTGGCAGATATCGACACCGTGATTGTCGCAACAATCACCTTTCCACATCAAGCACCGAGTGCTTCTACCGCCATTATCGAACGCCTTGGAAATCCCACCGCTGCTGCCTTTGATCTCAGTGCGGCTTGTGCGGGCTTTAGCTACGGAGTGGCTATGGCACATGACTTTATCTATGCCGGAACATCAAAGAATGTTCTTGTCATCGGAGTTGAAAAACTCTCAGACTTTACTGATCCTGACGATCGCGCCACTGCATTTATCTTCGCCGATGGTGCAGGTGCTGTAGTGATTGGACAATCCGAGACTCCTGGCATCGGCCCCGTAGCGTGGGGCTCAGATGCACAGAACCGTGATGCGATAACAATGGATCCACCTTGGACTTTGATGCGCAATGCAGAACAGAAGAGTGTGGCAGATATTGATTGGCCAAATATTTCTCAAGAAGGACAGAAGGTTTTTAGGTGGGCCGTATATGCAGTCAGTAAAGCCGCACTCGAAGCAATTGATAAAGCGGGTCTGACTGTCAACGATATTGATGTATTTATTCCACACCAAGCAAATATGCGCATCATTGAGACAATGGCGAAAGAGATGAAATTGCCAGCAACGACTGTGATCGCTGATGACATTCGCGTGAATGGAAATACTTCAGCGGCATCAATTCCGCTTGCTATGGATATTCTTCTCGCGAACCATCCAGAGTTGCATGGCAAGACTGCTCTCATTATTGGATACGGTGCAGGGCTGGTTTATGCGGGACAGGTTGTCGAACTACCGCCTCAACCATAAATTTTTTGCTATAACCCCGCAATTACTCGATAGTAAGGCTGGGAATCAGAGAGAATATCCACTTGAAACATAGAGTAGAAAAGGGAAATAACCATGGCGCTATCACCGGCTGATGTACTTGCTGGACTTAAAGAGATCGTAGAAGAGGTTGCTGGTGTATCAGCATCACAGATCGAACTTGATAAGAACTTTACAGATGACCTAGATGTTGACTCACTGAGCATGGTCGAGGTTGTCGTAGCAGCAGAAGAGCGCTTTGGTGTGAAGATTCCTGATGATGCTGTCACAGATCTAGCAACAGTTGGCGATGCTGTGAACTTCATCGTTAACGCTGCTAAGTAAATACTCGCGAAATAGAAAATTTTGCTATGAAGCGTCGCGTTGTTGTCACAGGGCTCGGGGTTACAACTCCCCTGGGCTCTGACGTTGACTCGACATGGAGCGCTCTGATTGCAGGCAAGAGCGGCGTGCGCCTTCTCACCGAAGAATGGCGAGAGTTATTGCCAGTCCACTTTGCTGCTCGCGTTCACACTGAACCAGCTGATCAAATGGAGCGCGTGGAGATGCGCCGGCTTGATCGCTCTGAACAGTTTGCTCTGATCGCTTCCCGTGAAGCATGGAAAGATGCAGGCTCACCTGATGTAGATAAAGAACGTTTAGGTGTGGTGATTGCATCAGGTATTGGTGGAGTCATTACCTTGTTAGATCAATACGATAATCTCAAAGAGAAAGGTGCGCGAGGCGTAAGTCCGCACACGGTTCCTATGTTGATGCCCAATGGCCCTGCTGCAAATGTTGGTCTAGAACTTCAGGCGAAAGCTGGTGTGCACACACCAGTGAGTGCATGTGCATCAGGTGCCGAAGCAATTGGCTACGCACTCGAAATGATTCGTAGTAATCGCGCTGATGTGATTGTCAGTGGTGGTGTTGAAGCAGCGATCCATCAATTACCTATGGCTGGTTTTGCGGCGATGAAAGCACTCTCTACTCGTAATGATTCACCTGAGCGCGCATCTCGCCCCTATGACCGTGATCGTGATGGCTTTGTACTTGGCGAAGGCGGCGGAATACTAATTTTGGAAGAGTACGAGCATGCCAAGGCACGTGGGGCAAAGATCTACTGCGAGCTTGTCGGTCAGGGTTTGAGTTCAGATGGTTTTCACATAGCCGCCCCTGATCCTGAAGGTTTGGGGGTGCAGCGTGCAATCAAGTTCGCTCTCGCCGATGCCAATCTTTCTACAAAAGACATTGTGCACTTGAATGCGCATGCGACATCAACTCCTGCAGGCGATGTTGCAGAAGCGCACGCTCTTCGCTTGGCTCTGGGTTCTGATGCTGACCATGTTGCAGTTTCTGCAACAAAATCTATGACCGGCCACTTACTTGGAGGTGCTGGTGCGATTGAATCTGTCTTTATTGTTAAAGCACTACAAGAAAGACTTGCTCCTCCAACTATTAATATCGAAAATCTTGATCCAGCAGTAACAATTGATGTAGTTCAAGATAAAGCGCGCGTATTGCCAGCCGGACAAATTGCAGCGCTCAATGACTCATTCGGATTTGGTGGTCACAACGTCGTGCTGGCATTTGCCAGCATTTAAAATCTCTATTTAGAGACAGCGAATGTGACAGAAACAGTTGATGTGACTGTCTTTTCGATGGTTGATGTGTCATAAGCGCCGCCATCAGAGACCATCGTTGAATCAGGTGTGGTCACCTGGAAGACGCCACTTTTAACACTCTGCACTGCCCCAACGCTTCCACCGACAGCTTTGGTGATTGCAACGGCACGAGTCTTTGCATCAAGCATCGCTTCTTCAAGAAGTTGTGGGCGAAGATCAGGCAGAGTTGAGATGTAGTACTGAGGTCCATAGTTATTTACATTGACACCAGTTTGCAAGAGCGAACCAATTCCTTGAGAAAGTGTGTAGACAAGCTGAACATCACTTGTGCGCACTGTGATATCTCGCGAAGCGCGATACGAAAGAATGCGACCGGTATTATTGCCGTTCTGCCACTCTTCATTCGCATAAGTTGAAACAGAGCCTAAGGTTAGGGCATCTTTTGAAATGCCACCCTTTGTAAGATATTGGGTAACTGCCTCAACATCGGAGCCAACCTTCTTGACAGCATCGGCCACGAGTGGGCTAGAGAGAGCAACGTTGAGTGTCCAGACCACATTATCTGCAGTTGCAGTTGTCTTTGCTGAACCTGTCACAGTAATTCCGTTATCAGTGCGTGCTGCAAACCCTGCGCCAACTTTCACAAGTCCACCGCCGACTGCTAAAGCCATAATCAACGATGCTGCAATCACTGTAATTGAACGGGACTTTTCACCAGAATTAAATGTGCTCATTGGCCCATTCTAATACTTTTTATATCGCCTTGAGTGCCATTGCCTCTTCAAACTCGACTCCTCGGAAAGGTTCGAGTGCTAGCTCCCAGGCTGTTCCCAGAAGTCTCTCAATTCCCTCACGCAAGGACTCTTCATCAAAACTTTTTTTCAAACTTTGAATGAGTAACTCTTCGGAAATTGAAACGGAACCGAACTCGTCGATGTTGCTGCGATGTAGTCCGAGTTCAGGGACGAATCTAAAGAACTCTCCACCCAACGGACCTTCTTCACGTACTTCAAAGCGCAGGTAATGCCACGCTTTGAGTGCTGTTGTAATTTTTGCAGCTGTGCCTTTTCGATCGCGAAATTCAACGGTGGTGCGAAATGTGCCAGCCGCTTTTGGTTGACTCTTCCATTCAAGTGATAACCAGTTTCCCACTATGGATTGAAGCCCCCACTCAATATGTGGGCGCAGGGCAGCAGGTGCGCTATGAATGACTAGATAACCCGTCACATGCGATGTGGACGTGCCACGAGATGAAGCGATCGCTTCCATAACAAACTCCTAGCAAGGCACGCGATTGGGTGGATTTGCGCGACCTTCCCCGATCCGCAACACCTATCCCCGCAGCAACACCTGAGCTAGTAGATATATGGTGGCACGAGCGTGGAAAAAGGTAAAGGTGAGGTATTGGTACAGGCAAAAATAGGGTTAGACTTGTGCCTAGTCGGACGCTTAATCAGGACCCGTTTCATGGCAGTAGTCATTGCTCGGTATCGCTGGCGCAAGAGGAAGACCGTGTTTGAGGATTTCTCACACACCCGGTTTCATTGCAGTTGATGGTGGCGGACAAGATGTATTCGTTCACTACTCAGCAATCCAAGGAAACGGTTACAAGAGCCTTGAAGAGGGTCAGTCAGTTTCATTCGAGGTCGTACAGGGTCCAAAAGGTCCTCAGGCCGATGCAGTGAACGCTAACTAAGCACACCGCTAGCTTTACAAGAAAGCCCCGCTCATTGAGCGGGGCTTTCTTCTTTTCTACTTCTAGGTTATTTAGGGATTACTTTTTTGGCTCTGGCGGCAGTTCGCCCATCTTCAACTTCGCTGCTTCTACTTCCTTTGCCGGCGATTTATCCTTGCCGGCTTTCCAAGCATCCAAATACTTCCACGGATGAACAACGCCGCGACGAACCCACCATGTTTCTGCTGGTGTTGGCCAAGAAATTCCGAAGTGCAAATGTGGCGCAGTTCCTCGCGCGCTTCCAGTAGATCCCACTGAACCAAGTCGTTGTCCGGCCTTTACGGCAAGACCGGGCACCATATCTTTATTTACACGAAGCAGATGCGATCCGTAATACCGAACCCCATCGACACCAATCAATGACACCGATAATCCCCCACGAGTAAGTCCAGCATTTACTTTTCCAGACCATGTATCAACGCGACTAACTTCATCGATCACACCATCAATCGGTGCAACAAATGCACAGCCCGCCTTCGAGAGAATATCCGTTGCAGCATAATCATGATGCGCGCGGGCATAGTTGACTTCACAGCCTCGCACCGGAAAGACATATACAGGTGCGGCTTGTGCACTCACAGGAGCGAGACAGGCAAGAACAAGCAAGGAAGAAACAATGACGCGTATTTTCATACCCTTAGGTTAGTGCGCTGCGATCAAGTTTTGCTGTAACTGCCATATGAGGGACAGTGAGCGCCCACACAATTACTAGGGCCATCCAGAAGAAATCATCAGTAAATTCTTGTCCGCGAATTGCTAATGCACCAGCAATGAAAAAAGTTCCTAGTAACGCTGGGATACCTGGAACTACAGCCCTAATAAATGCTGATCGAGTATTCCCGTCTACAAATGCACGCTGTGAACTTTCCAGTGAAAGAGTTAACCGAGCCGTATGCCTCATGGCATGCCAACAACCAAAATAGAGTGCGAAGGCGATGAGGGGTGGAGTAAGAAGAGCTAAAGCCAGCAGTAATCCAATATCAAAGGCCTCTCGGTAGCGCCTCCTCACCATTAGCCGCGCAATTGATACACATGCAATAGTTATGACCGCTGTAAGAATCTCCTGGTTATATCCCTGGTGCCAGTTAATCAGCGCGGGATTTACCTGTGCCAACGCGTCGGTACTTGCGCTATTTACTAGTGGGATGAGCACTGGAATTGAACCAGCGCTGATGGCATAGATTGCTCGAGGAAGTCGCACTGAGACTGGCCGCCTACGATCAAGTTCGCTGATAAAGGCAGCATCGCCTATTCCAAAGTGGACTGCGCTCATCGCTAATACAAAGATGAAACCAATAACATTGAAGTTCAAAATCGCAATCACAGCCACGATCGCAACGAGAACATAGATAGCGATAAAACCCGCCATCACAAGTGGGCGTGACTTCGGCAAGGTAACAAGGTGATCGAGGGCCCCATGTGGGATTCCTATAGCTAGGGCAGCAATTGCAATCGCCACCTGCCATTGCATAGAACTTTCTCCCAATGTTTGCGAGAAGATCAATGAAAGGATTATTCCGGCAAGAATTGCGACACTAGAAAAACTTCTGATGCCTTCGAAGAGTTTTACCTCACCAGATTTCATGTCTAACCCCCTTGTAACCAACCCTACCAAAGGGGTTTATGAGAAGATTCGGCGTGGAGAAATTTGGATACATGGCGATGCTCGCCTTTACTGTCTGTGGTTCATTCTGGCTAGAAGTGGTCTTAAAGACTGGTGTTTTGCGCCGCTGGAAGAGAGCGCTCATCAGCATCCTCCCCGTCAGTGCAGTTTTTCTAGTGTGGGATGCATATGCGATCTCTCAGGGCCATTGGTTTTTTAATCGCGAACGGATGCTCGGTATCTATGGGCCATACGGAATTCCTCTTGAAGAATTTCTCTTTTTTATAATCGTGCCAATGGCTGCGATCTTAACAATCGAGGGTGTAACAACGGTCAAACCACATCTGCGTGAAAAAGAGTTCGGGAAGGATGAGAAATGATCTATAGCGATCTTGCAATTGCAGCAGTTCTCATCGCCGTGATAATTGATTTATTCGTATTCAAGAATTCGTTACTCACTCGCATAGCTTTTTGGATCTCCTACTCAATTATTCTCCCCTTCCAATTGATGACAAATTGGTGGTTGACTCACTACCGCTCAGATGGCCAAGCGATAGTGATGTATGACCCAGAGACAATCATCGGCACCCGCATAGCCGCAGCCCCGCTTGAGGATCTGCTCTTTGGTTTTGCTCTCATCCTCTCAACTATGGGGCTCTGGGAATTCTGGGGCAGGCGTGGATTCCAGCGTGAGAAAATGACGAAGAGAAAAGTTACAAAGGAATAAGTGCAGTAAAGTTCGGGCAAGCCCCACACGGGACGGTAGCTCAGTTGGTTAGAGCCCCGAACTCATAATTCGGTCGTCGTCGGTTCAAGTCCGACCCGTCCCACCATCGTCTACTTTCGAAGTGGGCCTTGTAACGCTTTCTCAAGAATGTTTTTGCTCACTACGCGGGTGAATTCTCCGATGTCAGATTTCTCAGAAGCGCTCAGGCCTTTGGTCACCCATCCCATTGTTCCCGTTGAGAAATTTCCACCGGCTCTTCCATTGGATGTCACAAGAATCATATTCATTTGACCAAAACGAGGGGCATACCACTTGGTTCCGCATCTGACTCTGGCTTCAGCTAAATTGACTACGGTTCCAATTTTCGATGAACCTGAAATAAGGGAATCTACTTCTGGTCCAACAAGACCCTCTAAATTAAGATTTTCAAAGTCTGTAACTCCCTGAAAGACAAAAGACTGCGGTTCCTTTAACTCCAAATTTCCACGCGCTGGAAAGCATTTGTATTCCAAACCTGTGAGCTCAGGTTCTGGTTTTCCTAGATCACGGAATTTAATTGTGGGGTTTTCTTTATTGGGATCTTCCTCTGCCGACTTATAGATCTCCATCGTAAGGTGTTCGCTATTTAAAGACTTCTTTAGTCGCACATTCCAGTACCCTGCATTTGCTCCAAAGAAGACTGTATTGAGTCCACGCTTGCGGGCTTCGATGACATTATCACGCTCTTGCATAGTCCAGTATTCGTCGTGGCCAGCGCTGATGAGGGCCTGCTTGTTTGACAGTAATTTCTTGTCAAAGTGAAGATCTGTATCAGCAACATAGCTAACATCAAGTCCGAGTTTTTCAATGTAGACGATTAGAGGATGAACATAACGGAGATATTTGCCTGCTCCGTTACCTTCATCAAAAGGTTTTCTGAAATCAACCACACGCAGGCGAGATTCAAAACCATCTTGCCCACCATAAGTATCGGCACCTGACCAGCTGTTGTAGGCCTGCATTGTCATCGTGGGGACTGAAAAAACAGCTTTAGCCTTTGCGACTTTCTCTCTCAAAATGATTGGGATATAACTTGAGTACTTGTCACTATCCCGGATAACAAAAAGATACATTCCGTGTGGAAATGAACTCGTGTTGATCTCTAGATTGGCTTCCCAATACTGTGAGTCACGCTGTGATTGATCTAGGCAGCGCGTCTTCTTTGAGGTGAAGATTCGCTTACCTTGATTTCCGTCGTAATATCCAACTCGGACAGCCTCTATATAGAAATCTGTTGCTGGGCAACTAACCTTGAAGTCAATCGATGCGCCAACGACGTAGGACATTGAGTCTGAATATCCGGCAGTGCTGCGCCTTGTCTCCTCTTTCTTGAGTTTCCAATTGAACTTCTCGGATGCAATTGCATGTGAAGATGGGTGGAGCAATGTCCCGCAGAGCGCGAGAGTGAGTCCAAGGCGCTTGGCTTTTTCCACAGAATAATCGTATGGCACCTACCTCACTGGGCCTTCACAGACATTCCTCATCTTCTTGAACTACCGTATCCCTATGAGAAAAACTTTGATCGTTGCTATTTCATTAATTCTCCTTGCAGGGTGTTCTTCATCTACACCACAGGCCTCCGATGGAAAAATGGCGCAACTGACTCCCCCAACTTCGTGCGAAAAGGAGTTGGTGATCCAAGCCTTTGCTGATCAGGTAGAAGGTTCTCGTTTTGTTCCAACCGATTGGGAGCCATTTCCTGGCACAGACTTGTTTGATATCTATGAAGCAGGTGGAATTGCGTGTACATACGGAATTCAAGTTGCCGAAGTTGGTGGAACCGTAATGTGGGCTTCCAATGTTGATAATTTGTGGGATAGAAAAAAGACGCAATGGCTAGAGCAAGGCCAAGTTCAGATAGACCTACCAGGCATTAATGAGACTGATGCAGTAATTCTCAAAGAAGGATCAACATCTGCTGATGAGATGCATGTATGGGCGATTAATCTTCTAATTAATGACGTGTGGATTCAAGTGGGCGCTACATTCTTGCAGAATGTGGATGAGGCGCTTCCAATTATTGAGGCGGCAATTGATTCTCTTTCTTAATCTGCGTTGATTCGCAGCGCTGAATAGAGGAAAAAATTAGATAAGAGTGGGTGGCTTCATTGAGCCACGAAAAGCTTTGATCGCCGATGAAATCTCAGTTGACCAGGTCAATAGCTCATCATGTGCGCTGCTGGTAAATCTCTCGCTCTTGAGTGTGGCAAGAAAAGAGCGAAGATCGCGATAAAAATCAAATGGGTCACAGACAACAATTGGTTTCTGGTGGTAACCCAGATGGCGTGCAACCCAGATCTCCATGAACTCTTCCATAGTGCCGATTCCCCCGGGCAAGATGAGAAAACCATTGGAGAGATCTTCTAGCATGGCTTTTCTCGAACGCATTGATTCGGTGATGAAAAGTTCTGTTGCGTCTTCATCAGCAAACTCTTTACCAACCAGTTTTTGAGGGATAACTCCGAAAGTTTTTCCTCCAACGCTGCGAGCACCGCGTGAAACTGAACCCATCATTGAGAGAGTTCCGCCACCCCACGCTACATCCCAGCCCTGCTCGGCTATTGCCCTGCCAACTTCAAAGCCAAAATCAATATACTTTTGATCAATCTTGGTTGATGCTGAACAGAAGACGGCGATACGCATTGAACAATAATGCCATGAAAAGTTCGTGTCAGTAAGCCCAAGCGATGACTCAGGCTAAGCCCTATTGAAGGTGTTATCTGGTGGTGTTGCTTTGAAATGCAGTTAGAGTGCAACTATGAGTATTCGTAAATGGAGTGCAAGAGATACCAAAAAATCCATTGTCATTCCTAGTGATCTGGACAATAAGTACTCCCGAGGCGTTCTCGGAGTAATAACAGGTTCAGCCAAGTTTCCAGGAGCTGCAGTCCTTTCATCGAGCGCTGCGTCGGCCACCGGATTGGGAATGATCAGGTTTCATAGTTCATCGGGGCTTGCTCATCTTGTATTGCATGCATATCCAGAAGTTGTCGTGCAGCCTGGCCCAGTGACAGCATGGCTTGCAGGCTGTGGAATTGAAGCCAAGAAATACAGTGATTTCACTACCTGGCAGCGTCATCGCTGGTTTACATTGATTAAAAAGCAAAGCGTTCCAACAGTTCTAGATGCAGGCGCGCTCTACCTAGCAGGAAAGTTGGATCAACCGACAGTGATCACACCACATGCTGGTGAACTCTCTCGCCTCTTACGCAGTCGCGGTATAGCAGTCGACTCCGAAGCTATTGAAGGCGATCCAAAGAAATGGGCTCGAGTAGCATCTAAAGAATTAAAGGTCACGGTGTTGTTAAAGGGATCAAAAACATTTGTCGCACATGGCGCAGATCTCATTGAATTACCTGTCTCGACTCCTTGGCTTGCCACCGCAGGAACTGGTGACGTACTTGCTGGAATTCTCGGTGCGCTCATTGCAACAAATTACATTGAAATACTAAACGATCAAGAGCACCTTGCAACGCTTGCTGCAAGCGCTGCATATATTCACAACACCGCTGCACTTCTCGCATCTAGGGGTAGCCCGATCAGCGCATCTCAGGTAATCGATTACATCCCGGCGGCTATAGGAAAGATTCTCTAAGTAGCAAGGTCTAACAAGATTTAAGTATTCCTGGGCGCTACCGTGATCTATGAGCATTGCAACGCTTCCTAGAGTAATGATTGCAACCGAAGATGCCTTTGAATTAATGACCGTCTCGGCCTCTCTTCGACTGCACGGAGTGAACATTGTCGCCGAAGTTCAAAATCAAATTGTCGCCGAAAATACCTTTAGATCTCTGCAACCCGAGGTCGTTCTCTTCGATCTCTTATTTGCAGATTCCCACGTAATCGAAATGATTATTGGATTTAGAAAGACAAATCCAGATTTGGGAATTGTCATCATGACAGCATGTGTCGATTTAAGGTTGCTCGGGATACCGGTGACATCGATCCCGCGTGGGGTTCAGATCATCCTCAAGAGCTCCATCGCAGATTTGGCGATCCTTAACTCAGCAATTATTCAATCTTTAGAAACTTCTTCTATTGCAGCAACCGCGCAGTGGGTCAGAGGACATGGCGCGTCATATGAAGGTGCCTTCGCCTCCGTGATTCATGAATTCACCGATATACAGGTTGCCACATTGCGCTTGCTTGCCCAGGGACTAAGTAATTCTGAGATCGCCAAGGTTCGATTTGTGAGTGAGAAGTCAGTGGAGCAAATCGTGGCTCGCATTGCTCAGCACCTTCATGTCTCACCGGATCGCACCAAGAATCTTCGAGTTGTAATCACTGGTGAGTATTTCAAATGCATTGGTGCCCCTCGCCACCTTTAAGTTGAGACCGGTTGCTAGAGTTGGGTCATGACTACTCCAATCTCGTTAGCAGATCTGCGCTCACGCTGGAATGAAGTCTTGGATATTCTAGAAAGAAATGACCGCATCACATGGATGGCTTTTTTTGATGCCCGTCTTGCTTCACTTGATGAATTGGTGCTTACACTCGATTATTCAGATAGCGCCAAATTCGGTGGCGCTCACGGATATAGCAACACACGTGTACACCAACAAGAGCTTTTGATTTCAGCCATCAAAGAAGTGTTTAACGTTGATCTAGAGATTCGGCAAACTCCATGAAAAAGTCACTCATTGTCCTTTCGCTCACACTCATTGCTGGTCTTCTATATGCAACACCAATCTATGCCGCCGGATCAACGCTGACGATGTCGCTTAATCAAACGCCGGGTCGATCAGAACCCATAGTCACACTCTTTGGGCAGATTAAGCCGGCGAGGTCAAATGTTCCAGTGACCGTACAAGTTTTTCTCAAAGGAAAATGGCAGGACACTCGATTTTCTACCAAGAGTGCAAGAGTGGGAACGTGGCGAGTTGTTGCGATTGCAACAGCACTTGATGCAAAGATGAAGTATCGAGCGAAGGCGATCGTTTCTGGAAGAGTTCTTTACTCATCTGCTCGTGAGATTGTCATTAAACCAACACCAGAGATGGTTGATGGAGCGCCCTTGGTTGTCCACTCCAACGGTCCTGGTGGTCGCATTCACGGATCTGATGTCAGTAGATGGCAACACCCTAATGATGCGCCAATTGATTTTGTCAAAAAGTATAAGGCGGGGCTTCGCTTTGTCATGATTAAAGCATCTGACTCACGAGATGATTCCGATGCACTTGCTCTCAAGTACGTCATCATGGATCGTGCAGCCGCTCAAGCTGCCGGGATTTATACCGGCTTCTATCACTATGCATACATGCCTGATTCAAAAGATCCAACAACCATTAAAAGTGATGCTGCTGCGCAGGCACAGAAAGTTCTGTGGCGATTGGCAGCACTCGGCGGATACAACGAGATGGATCTTCCATACGCACTTGACCTTGAGAATAACTGTGTGCTTTACGATAAATCAGGCTGCGTTAAGTATGCGAGCAAGCAGGCGGTAACGCTCTGGGCGAAGACTTTTCTCTCAATCGTGAAGGAGAAAACAGGTCGCACGCCTATTCTCTATTCTTATCCTGCCTTTTTAGAAAATGCGATGGTTCGGGATGAAGAGCTTGCCCAATATCCATTGTGGCTAGCACAGTATGGAATTGATCCAGCAGATCCGATCGCACAACCTGGACTCAAGCCAGGTGGCTGTTACGTGCACTCCTGGACTTCGATTAATTGCTCCTCACAATGGATTATTTGGCAATACTCTTCATGTGGCATCGCTCCTAAATACGGAGTTCCTGGAAACCGACTCGACCTCAATGTTTTTCGCGGAACACAAGATGAATTTCTCTCACTAGCAACAGGAACGTGGACGCCAGCACCCGGGGATTTCATGCCAAAGAATGAAACATCTACGATTTCAGTTACATCGGTAAAGGCAACCTCAACCGATAAATCTACGATCGTCAAGGTTGAGGTCTATAGACCAACAGGGCTTCCAGTTGTGACAGGGACCGTTCGCTTCTATCCAGATGCGGCTAATCGTCCGGAAAACTTACTTGATCAGAGAGTAGATCGTTCCACCAGCGGTGCGTGGACTTTAACAATTAAAGGTCTGCCTGCGGGAACATGGCCAGGACATATTGGATTTGTTGATACCACTGGTACGCACGCAAAGATTCGCACACCAATTGAATTTGTGATTACACAAGGTCCAACCCCTACGCCTTCACCATCACCAACAAAGAAGCCCACGAAGCCAAAGCCAGCATTTGATAGCTGTGCTAAACAGATCAAGAATTAAAGAATTGAGCACTCAATCAAAAGTGCCTGCTCTGGTGCAAGAATTGGAGTGGCAAGACCAATCACTTCAAGTTCGCGTCCTGTGAGTTCAACTCCATCCATCCATACCGGTTTCTGGTGCAACATATACGTTGGCTCACCCGCGGGATACATCGGCTTTACTCGATAGCGTGATTCTGCTTTGAGGCCGCGAATCTTTATTTGTGCAGGGTGAACAGCAATAGTTGGCGTCAGTTGGGCGTAAGTGAAGAGCGCACGCGAGTGATCCAGAGCAACCGTTCCATAGAGATAGGCATGAGATTCGGGATAATCAATACGGATTGAGCGACCATGATGCAAAAGTTCTCGATTATCTTTATAGAAAGTCGCCCACGTTTTTAGTGCAGATCGCTCAAGCTCTGTAGTTTCAGTGATATCCCACTCGATACCTGCATGACCAAAGAGCGCTGTTAGTGCGCGAAAGGAGAGATCTAATCTACGACCTGTTTGATGTCCACGACTTGGGCCAATATGCGTGCCGAGTAACTCTGGTGGAATTACTAGTGAGCTCCAGCGTTGAATAGTTTGTCGTTCAAGCGCGTCGTTGTTATCGCTAGTCCAGAAGCGATCGACAAAATCTAGGACGCCAAGATCTATTCGAGCGCCACCCGAGGCACAGGATTCAATCTCTAGGTGTGGAAATCTTTCCTTGAGCTCTGCAAAGAGTCGGTAGATCGCCAAAGTTTGAGTGCGAATACCTGCATGTCCTAGGTGACCCGCATCATTAAGCACCCGATTGTGATCCCATTTAATGTAGCTAATGTGTGCCGAGCTCAGAACTTCAATCGTTTGGTTGAGTACGTGTGCGAATGCATCTGGGTGTGCCAAATCAAGTACTAATTGATTACGCCACAGTGCTGGTGTGCGGTCACCTTCCCGAAGAATCCAATCAGGGTGTTCTCGATAGAGATCAGAATCCGGGTTGACCATTTCGCCTTCAAACCAGAGTCCGAATTCAATTCCCTTTTCATTGATGTAGGAGACTATTGAAGTCAGGCCCTCTGGCCAGACCTCACTAGAAATCACCCAATCGCCCAATCCGCTTTTATCATTGCGACGAGAACCAAACCAACCATCATCGAGAACGACTCTTTCGATACCGATCTCTGCTGCAACATCTACCAGCGCCTTAATTTTCTCCTGGCTATGATCGAAGAAGATCGCCTCCCACATATTTAAAGTTAACGGACGCGGGCGTTTCGGGTGCTTTTCACGTGCGCGAATGTGTTGGTGGTATCCGGCAGAAATTCCATCTAAACCATGCTCGGAGAATGCGGCAACAACTTTGGGTGGTTTATAGCTTGCACCTGGTTCAAGAATGACTTCACCGGGAAGAAGGAGCTCTCCCGCTCCAATGGCAAGAGATCCGTCTGCTGTTTTTTCGATGAGATTTTGATTGTTTCCACTCCACGCACAAGACATCGCCCATGCAGCACCTGTTGCAAAATTCGTATGATCATTCAACGCGATCTGCGCAATTGTGAAATTATGACCGCTGCGACCTTCTCGACTCTCTCGCAGCCAAGTACCAATTGCGATGTCACGTCGCTGTGGTTGACGTTCATTTGACCAACGACCTGCAAAATCCATCACTTGTGTTGCTTCCTGTGGCAAAGGCAGCCAATGTACAAATTCATTAACGGTATATGGATTCACACCAACATTTATTAATTCGGCGCTAATGGTGAGAACTCCGAAGCTATCCATCTGATAGGTCATGTTGAGTTCTAATCCAGCGTAGGAATCAGATAAATTGACTGAGAGAGAATTATCCGCTTTCTCGAAGCTGCTGACAGTAAAGTGCGTTGACCACGCAAGACCATTTCGATGCCCGCTGATTGAGCTACGCCCCAGAAAACCACGTGATCCTTCGCGCAATATTCCTGGACTCTGCACGGTATCGAAACCACTATTTGTCACTGATGGAATCATGGCCTTCAAGAAATCTTGACTTATAGGTCCTGTTGGTGCGCCCCAATGAGTGATAACGGGTGCGCCATTAATGACTTCGACGCATAGTTCTGCAATCGATGATGTCAGTCTGGCTCTTTGCACGCTCACATCGCTAGAGTAGTGCCATTATGAGTCAGGTGATCAAACTCGATAGCGAAGTTATTCGCAGCGATCTGCCCATGGCCGATGGGCGAACTATTCGCTATTACGACAGTGCGCCACATACTCGTACCGCATCCGATACTCGCCCTGTCGAGGATCAGCCGGGCATTGGTGAATTGCGCCTTGATCCACTTCTCAATGAATGGGTTGTCATGGCAGCGCATCGTCAAGGTCGCGTCTTCTTGCCACCGAAAGAGCTCTGCCCTTTATGCCCCACGCGTTCAGATCTGTTGAGTGAGATTCCAGATAGTAGTTACGAAGTAGTCGTCTTTGACAATCGATCTCCTTCACTTCGCGCCCCAGAAGGTGATTGGGCCCTTCCAGACATTCTTGGAACAGATACAGATGCTGGGACTGCAGCCGGTAAATGTGAAGTAATTTGTTTTACAGATAATCACGGCGGCTCATTTGCGGATCTCTCTGAGAGACAAGTGCGCACACTGATGGAAGCGTGGCGTGATCGAGTGCGCGAACTATCAACTCATTCCTATATTAGACATATTGCACCATTTGAAAACCGAGGCGAAGAGGTAGGCGTCACACTCTTTCATCCACACGGACAGATTTATGCATATTCATATATTCCTGCACGAGTGGAGAAGATGTTAGAAGTTGCAAAGGCTCATCATGAAGAGACTGGTCGAGTGCTCTTTGATGATGTCGTTGCTCGCGAATTACGCGATGGTGATCGCATCATCGCTAGAAATGAACACTGGGTGGCATTTGTCCCATACGCTGCCAGGTACCCATTCGAAATTCACGTTGCCCCACTTTCTCCTGTTGCAGATTTAGCGAGCCTTTCAGTAGAACAAGCTGATGCCTTCCCAGCAATTTCAATTGAAGTGATGAAACGTCTTGATGGAGTCTTTGGAATAGCGATGGCTTACATTGCAACATGGCATCAAGCACCGGTCCGAGAAGGACGCGAGTTCCTCCGTTTGCATTGGCAGATTGCAAGTGTTCGTCGCGCCCCTGGCAAATTAAAGTATTTGGCAGGTAGTGAGTCGGCAATGGGTGCATTCATTATGGATCTCAAGCCTGAACAATCTGCCGGACAATTACGCGACGTACAGTTATAAATGTCAGACTGGCTCGCTCCTGATGTAATCGCATCTGCCCCTGGGCGTGTGAATCTGATTGGTGAACACATTGATTTCAGCCAGGGCTTTGTTCTCCCTTTCGCCATTGAAAATCGCACCTTTGCTCGCATTCGAAAGCGTGACGACCGAGAGATTCGCATTCGTTCGGCGCAACGCCCTGATCACCTCATTACAACTTCGCTAGATCATTTGAATCCACGAGGTGATGGGGATTGGGAGCGTTATGTCCTAGGTGTGATCTGGGCACTTGAAATTCTAAGCGGTGCGGATATTGAAATTGACGGGCACGTTCCACTCGGTGCTGGGCTTTCCTCATCTGCAGCCCTTGAATGTGCCGTCGCCCTAGCACTCAATGATTTATTCGCATGTGGCTATTCGCGTAAAGAGTTAGCGCTCTTGGCACAGAAGGCGGAGAACGATTACGTAGGCGTTCCGTGCGGCATCATGGATCAATCTGTCTCCCTTATGGCCAAGTCAGGTTCTGCACTTTTACTTGATTGCCGCGATCTTGACACACGCTTAGTGCCATTTGATTTGGCAGCCTCTGGTCTGCAATTGCTCATTATTGATACTCAGGTTCAGCACGCGCTCGTTGATGGTGGATACGCCCAGCGCCGACAATCATGTGAAAGTGTTGTTGCAAAACTAGAAATTGCCTCACTTCGAGATTTATCACTGAGTGCACTCGATAGTGCACAAGATCAAATAACCGCCGAAGAGTACAAACGAGCACATCACGCTGTAACAGAGATTGCTCGCGTGCTTAAAGCAGTTGATGCCCTCACAGATAAAGACTTTACGACTTTAGGTCAATTGATGAGCGCATCCCATCACTCACTTCGTGATGATTATGAAGTCTCTTGCCCTGAACTTAATTGCGCAGTAGAAACAGCGATCTCACATGGCGCCATTGGTGCCAGAATGGTCGGTGGTGGTTTTGGCGGAAGTGCGATTGCCTTAGCTGATCAGGCAAAGATTGCTGAGATCGAAGATGCCATTAGAGTCGCATTTGCCTCCGCAGAATTTCATGCCCCTCGCTTCTTCACATCACTTCCCAGTGATGGCGCAAGAATTGAACCGCTTACTTAAATTTCACCGCGATCAAGTCCTTGTAATACTTCTACCGCTCTCTCTTTCAACTCAGGTAAATCCGAGAGTCGCTTAATTCCAAAGAGTTGTTGGCTCATCCGGTGATTCTTAGCAAAGTCCTCACGGTGGCGATCAAGAAAATCCCAGTACAACGTTGTAAATGGGCAAGCCGTATCGCCCACACGTAACTTGGGGTTGTATACACAACTCTTGCAATATGTACTCATGCGCGAGATGTAAGCACCACCTGCTGCATAAGGTTTTGTCATCATCGCTCCCCCATCTGCATGTAGACCCATTCCAATGACATTGGGGACCATCACCCACTCAGAGGCATCGACAAAATTCTCACGCATCCAATTAAGAAATTGTTGAGGATTACTCCCCGTGATCAACGCTAAATTACTTAAAACCATGAGTCGTGGAATGTGATGAACCCATGCACGATCCTGGATATCGCTGACAATAGATTTCACACAATTCATAGATGTCTTACTCGGATCGGTAAAGAGTGGCAGCAGGGGACGATGAGCGTTCAACTGATTATTCTGACGGTAATCTTCGCCAAGAAACCAATACATGCCATTGACGTATTCGCGCCATCCGATTATCTGTCTGATAAGGCCTTCACACGAAGCGATCGGAATTGCTCCCGAATCAAAGGCGGCAACAGCAGCCTCAATCACCTCTGAAGGATGAAGTAGTCCGTTGTTGATGTAAGGGCTTAAAAGTGAATGATGAAGTGCCCAGTTATCTGTTGGCATCGCATCTTCGTAAGGGCCAAACTCAGCAAAGTGATTGTCTATGAAATTCTCGAGCGCCTTGAGTGCGCCAGCGCGTGTAGTCGCCCACGTACTAGGAGCGTCAATCCCTAATTGCTTGGCAACGCTTTGATCAATGTCATCGGGAGCGAATTCAAGGTAAGGAGGCCACTTGTAATTCTTTGGAGGAGGCAATCGATTCTCTTTATCGAAGTTCCACGCTCCACCCACTGGAGAATTCCCCTCGACAAGTACTCCAAGACGTATCCGCTGACCACGATAAAAGTTCTCCATAAGAAAACTCTTCTGGGATGAAGCCCAGTTTTGAAAGAGAGGGCGAGGAGTAAGGAAGAAATCATTGTCGATGAAAGTCACACCGTAAGCCGATAAATTTGCACTCTGCTTGAACGAGGAAGGTTCGGCGCAGACGATAGGAAGCTCACCATATTGAGCGCGTATCTGATCTAAACCGTCAATCGTTGTTGCACTGGTTACGTACTCAACGGTGAATCCCTCAGCCCGCAGACTTTGCGCAAAATGTTGGGCACTTGAAATCAAGAAGTGAAGTCGCAGTAGATGCCAGGGACGCCCCGTGGTCATGCGCGTACTTTCAACTAAAACGATGAGATCACTACGTGGATCTGCATCTTTGAGGACACCAAAGTCTCGGTGAAGATGATCAAAGGCAATGTAGAGAATGCGCTTCATTACGAGCGAAAAAGCTATGTAGTGACGGGTTCGATTGAAATTACGTTAACGCCACCCATTGCTGAAAGTACTGTCACAAGATCTCTCGGATCTGTGCCAGGCACCGCAACCAGGAATTCGTCATAACCAACGCCATCTTTTGATTCCAAGACGCTCAACGAACGAATGTCACACCCGGCGGCACCGATTGCAGATGCAATGGCCCCGAGTGAACCTGGTTGATCTGGCAATGAAATCTTTAATTGGAATAAGGCCATATCCCAACTCTACATGGATGGAGCGCTACCAAGAGTTACATTAAAGGTCTTACTGCCACCGCCATTGGGTAGATCGACAACGACTGAAATACTCGTTCCGGGTGGGTATGAACGAATCTTGACTATAGCCGCCTCGCCGTTTGGAATTCGTACTCCGTCAATTGAGCGAATAACTGATCTCACTGGAATTCCAGCCTTTTCTGCAGCTCCGCCAGGAACCAGGGCTTGAATACGAGCACCAATCCCCGTAAATGTTCTATCAATTTCAACACCAAGAAGCGGTCTAGTTGATTTACCTGTTGCAATTATTTCATCAATCACTCGTTTTGCTTCATTCATGGGAATTGAAAATCCAAGACCAATTGATCCACTAGTTCCACCGGATGAAAGAGTTGCAATTGCAGAGTTAACTCCGATAATTCTTCCTTGTGCGTCAACGAGCGCGCCGCCTGAGTTACCGGGATTGATTGCCGCGTCTGTTTGAATCGCGTTTACATACGATTCGCTACCCTCGGTACCGGCAGTGACTGGACGATTCAGTGCTGACACGATTCCGCTTGTCACCGTGCTTGCTAGTCCAAGAGGTGAACCGATCGCCAAGACAGGATCTCCGACGGATACCTTAGAAGAATCACCGATCGCAATAGTTGGTAGGTTTGCAGTTTTAATCGAAAGAACCGCGATGTCATACATAGGATCCCGACCGACGATTGTCGCAGTGACTTGCTCACCACTCGTGAACTCAACTTTGATCGTTCCGTTTGTTACTGCATCTTCAATCACATGGTTATTGGTAATGATGAAACTTCCACTTGCTGAGCTCTTATAAACTGAGCCAGAGCCTGTGCCACTTCCGGCTGCTGCGGTGACTGAGATTGAAACAACTGTTGGCGTGACAAGTGAGGCTATTGCTTTAGCGTTCATCACTGGCCCACCGATTTGAATCAAGGTGCGGTTGGTAGGACAGCTGCCTGTTGCAGATAGGAAGAGAGCTCCCGTGCGCTTATCGGCACATGCAGCGATTGAGGTTGAGTTTTGTGTCGATGCAACAGCACCAACGCCACCCGCAATGATTGCGCCAGCAAGAAATGCGGCTACGAACTTCCCTGATCTCTTTAACTTCACGTTTCTCATACCTACCATTATCGTCCTTATGGCTTAAAAGTATCTGTGAGTCGCATGCAAAACGATTGCGGAGCTCCCTCACTTGGATTCGAACCAAGAACCTGCCGATTAACAGTCGGCTGCTCTGCCGTTGAGCTATGAGGGAATGACGTTAAGCGCTGACTCTACCTCACGTGAGCGTGTGGGCGAAAATCGAAGGCGCTAAAGCGAGCCTATCGACAACTCATGTAGCCCACGACGAGTGGTTTCTAGGGCGACAAGGGCTGCGAAGGCGCTGTTGTACTCATCGGGATTTTCTACGGGATTTAGACGTTGCAGATTTGATTTCAGATCGGCGATCGCCCGACTAATACCAACTTCACGAAGTCGGGCAACGATACTTTCGATATAGCGAGCAGAGACTTCTCCATCAGATCGAATCGGTTCGACAGTGAGTTCTGTAAATAGTGTCTTCATACGTTCATCGTTTATGTCATCAATTGCAATAGTCGAACTCTTTTGCTCATCAATAGTCTTTTTCATTTCGATGTAGGCAGGATGAGTAAAGGCAGCCGCCTCAATCTCACTCCACGTCGTCACTAATTCAGGCATCTGAAAGCGCGCCTTAAGAACTTCTCGTTCAAGTAGAAGCCGAGGCTCTTGTGGATGTGGACGCCAGGATTGATCAGCCTGATCAGGTTCTTGTTCTTGTGTCGAAACTCGCCGAGCTCCTTGCCCGACAGCTGAAGTCACAATCTCTACTTCCACACCTAGCCACCCTGCAAGAAGCCTCGAGTACTCAGGGCGTAAGGACTTATCTCGAATCTGCGCTACGAGTGGTGCGGTGGCATTAAGTGCGTTAACACGGCCTTCGGCGGTGGAAAGATTATGAAGTTTAAGTTCTGTGCGAATTGCAAACTCAAAGAGCGGAACACGTTTTGCAATCAGATCGCGTAGTGCGAGATCACCCTTATTCTGCCGAAGGTCGCACGGATCTAATCCATCGGGTTCAACTGCGACAAATGTTTGGGTGACAAACTTTTGATCTTCGCTGAAGGCTCGCATGGCAGCTTTTTGTCCCGCGGCATCTCCATCAAATGTGAAGATTACTTCGCCTCTGAAAGCATCGTCATCCATTAATAAGCGGCGAATAATTCGAATGTGTTCTGCACCGAATGCAGTTCCGCAGGTAGCAACCGCCGTTGTAATTCCCGCTAGATGGGCGGCCATCACATCGGTATAGCCCTCAACTATGACTACTTGGCGCTTCTTTGCGATCTCTTTCTTTGCCATATCAAGGCCGTAAAGCACCTGACTCTTTTTATAAATTGGTGTCTCGGATGTATTCAAATATTTGGGGCCTTGATCTTGCTCGTCACTTGCAAGTTTTCTAGCACCGAAACCAACAACATCTCCAGATATGTCGCGAATCGGCCAAGTCAGGCGATTCCTAAATTTATCAATCGGGCCTCTCTCGCCCATCTTTGAAAGCCCTGCGAGTTCAAGTTCCTCGATTGAATAACCGGCCGCACGTAAATGTTTTGTGAGCGCATCCCATGAATCAGGTGCGTACCCAACTCCGAAGGTTGTGCATGCTTCTTTATCAAAGCCGCGCTTTGTTAATAGATCACGGCCATGTGCTGCATCGGGTGAAGAGTTGAGTTGCTCTTGAAAGAATTGTGCAGCCAGAGCGTTTGCGGCAACAAGCCTTGACCGATTAACAGACGGTCCTGATGGAGCGCTTCCACTTTCTTCATAACGCAAGGTGTAGCCAATACGTTCGGCAAGGCGCTCAACTGTTTCAGTAAATGTCAGGTGATCAATTTTCATTAGGAATGAAATCGCGTCACCACCTGTCTGACAACCAAAACAGTGAAAGTAACCCTTGCTTGGGGTTACGTGGAATGAAGGAGATTTCTCATCGTGAAAAGGACAGAGGCCTTTTTTTTGACCTCCACCCGCAGATTTGAGTTGGACGTATTCGCCAACAACTTCATCAATAGGGGCATGGTCGCGGATATATGTAACGTCCTCAGCTTTTATGCGACCGGCCATATCCCCACTCTATCCAATTACCCCTGCAGATGGGTATGGAGGGCGTATGCACCGGGATCAGTCAGGCTGGCAATCTGATCAATGACCACTCGCATTCGTGCAACATCGTTATCAGCCAATGCCCAATCGTCGAGAAAAATAGGGTCCAACGCTGCAGGTGCTTTTGCGTAGAGCATCTCTACAAGTTCTGCGATCAGCTTTTTCTGCCCGGCATACCTTTCCTGTGACGCATCAGCACTAATTAAGTAGTGCCCAGCAATGGCTTTAAGGAAATCAACCTCGACTCTCTGCTCTCTCGGAATCTCAAGATTAGCGTTGTATCGCATCAATGCACCTGCACCATGAATTTCCCGTGTGTGCATTTCTGCAGCCAAGACAAATCGACCAATTAGCTGTGAAGTTGAATCCTTTAAACGGGCAAGAGAGCGATGTGATCGATCATAGGTACGTGGCCAGCAAGAGAGAGATTCTAGGCGAGTAAGTGCGGCGGCAACTTCGTCTTTGCTTGCATCGCTCTTGTAGCTTGTCACCATCTCTGTATACAAAGTATCGAAATCTCGCTCGAAATCAGAGACCTTGACGGTGCCGACAAAAATCGCATCTTCTAAATCGTGAACTGAGTATGCGCAATCATCAGACCAATCCATGATCTGCGCTTCGATACATTGACGTCCATCGGGTGCACCTTGTCGTACCCAATTGAAAATTTCGACATCGTCGTCGTAGACACCAAATTTGCGTGGATTAGTTGCACGAGGCCACGGATATTTTGTTGCTGCATCAAGGCTGGCACGAGTCAGATTTAAGCCGACAGATTTTCCATCGGCATCAACTGTCTTTGCTTCAATACGAGTAAGTAATCTAAAACTCTGCGCATTTCCTTCAAAACCACCATAGTTTTCTGCAATTTCAGCCAGGGCTTCTTCACCGTTGTGGCCAAATGGTGGGTGACCTAGATCGTGCGAAAGGCAAGCTGTTTCAAGAAGATCTGGATCTGCGCCAAGAGATTCGCCAAGTTCTCGACCAATTTGTGCACATTCCATAGAGTGCGACAAGCGGGTACGCTGGAAATCGTTCTCCCAAGGAACTGCAACTTGTGTCTTTGCGGCAAGTCGTCGCAGCGCCGCAGAATGAATTACGCGTGCGCGATCTCGCATGAACTCAGTACGCCCAGAGCGTTTTGCTGGTTCATAAAGGAACCGCTCTTGATCACTCTGGCTATATGACATGGGCTTAGCCTAGGTGATCGCTGAGGTGAATTCCTCTGCGTCCTAAGGTGATGTATGAAAGATAGGCACCCGCTTCACGAATGAGGTAGCGATAAGTAGATCCATCAAGTGAGTTAGGTCCATCAGGAACGGGTGCACAGAATGGATCTGCATCGAGGTCGCGAGCCATCGTCATCGCACGTTGACAGTGAAATGGATCAGTTGCAATTACAACACTTTTTATTGATCGCTCACGCATCTCTTTCACATACAACTTTGTCTGGGTTAACGTATCGCGACCTTCAGGCAGAGCAATCACCGCACTCCGTGGAACTCCATTATTGATAAGCCAGCGACGACCGGAGTCGGCCTCAGTTGTGCGATCACCTGGAGCACCCGATCCAACAGTGATGATAAGTGGTGCAACACCGGCACGAAATAATCGCACTGCTTGTTCAAGCCGAGCTTGTAGTACAGGACCAGGAGTTCCATCCAATTGCGCTGCGCCTGGAATAACAATTACATCTGCCATTGCACGATCTGATGGGTTATTCGCAGAGTTCCATGTAACAAAGATTGCGTAGGCAGGTATTGCAATAATGATGGCAATAAGAAGTGTGATGATGCGAAAAATGAATTTAAACATCATCCACCCGAGAACATATCTTCAGAATCTAAGGTAATAATCTCATCTGGATCATTGAGCCAGCCATCAGGAAGTGTTGGTGGACGACCATGGCTTGTGCGACCACGAGGTTTTTCAGCGACCTCAATTGGGTATGGCTGTTCATCTAATTGACCGAGCAGAAGACGAAATTCAGCAAGGGATGCGATCATTCCAAACTGTCGACGCAATTCACTTGGAACTCTAAATCCTTTGAGATACCAGGCCATGTGTTTGCGCAGATCACGACAGCCGCGATCTTCTGATTCGAAGTATTCAACGATTAATTCGCCGTGGCGAAACATCACTTCACGCACTTGATGCAGCGATGGTAATACTCGCTCATCACTGCCGACCATTGATTGCGTTAAATCAGTAAAAAGCCACGGGCGTCCTAAACAGCCACGCCCAACAACAACTCCAGCGCATCCGGTCTGTTCCATCATGGCAACACCATCACTACCCGACCAGATATCGCCATTTCCTAAGACTGGAACTCCCGTGGGTTTGAGATGTTCCACCAACTGCGCGATGGCAGACCAATCTGCCTTTCCTTCATACATCTGTGCTGCAGTACGTGCATGTAGCGCTACCCAAGCAACGCCAAGATTTGCCGCGGATTGTGCTGCATCAAGGTATGTAATGTGATCGCTGTCGATACCTATGCGCATCTTTACCGTCACTGGAATTCCAAAAGGCTTTGCCGCATTGACTGCCGCTTCAACAATTGATGTAAAGAGTTTGCGCTTATAGGGAAGTGCGGCTCCCCCACCTTTGCGAGTCACCTTTGGGACAGGACAACCAAAATTCATATCAATGTGATCTGCCAAATTTTCGCGACCGATCATCTTCACCGCTTCGCTCATATGATGTGGATCAACGCTGTACAACTGAATTGATCGCGGCCATTCTCCAGGGCCTGGCTCAATCATGCGCAGTGTTTCTGGGATGCGCTCTAGTAATGCACGCGCTGTCACCATTTCAGATACGAAGAGCCCAGCACCCTGTTCGCGACACAACATGCGAAACGGTGCATTAGTAATTCCAGCCATTGGCGCTAGAACTACTGGTGAATCAAGCTGATACGTACCGCTTGATAGAGGAAGTGTTAGCAACCCAGTAGACGTGGCGCTAACCATGCCTGCACCTGATCAAGTGAGATTCGCTCTTGCGTCATAGTGTCGCGGTCACGAATTGTTACCGCATTATCTTCCAGAGTTTCAAAATCGATCGTGATGCAATATGGCGTACCGATCTCATCTTGGCGGCGATAACGACGGCCAATTGCGCCAGCATCATCAAAATCGATATTCCAATTCTTGCGCAGTTGATCAGCAAGATCGCGAGCCTTAGGAGAGAGATCAGCGTTACGTGAGAGAGGCAAGACTGCAACCTTTACCGGTGCAAGGCGATAATCAAGCTTGAGAACAACGCGCTTTTCCATCTCTCCCTTGGCATTAGGGGCTTCATCTTCTGTATATGCATCCATTAAGAATGTCAGCGCGCAACGATCAACTCCTGCTGCAGGCTCGATAACAAATGGTGTCCAGCGCTCATTCTTCTCTTGATCGAAGTATGAAAGATCTTTTCCAGAGGCGGAAGAGTGAGCCTTGAGATCGAAGTCTGTGCGGTTTGCAATTCCTTCTAGTTCGCCCCACTCAGTTCCAGTGAATTCGAACTTGTACTCAATATCAGCAGTGCGCTTTGAGTAATGAGATAACTTTTCTTTTGGATGATCATAGATACGAAGACGCTCTGGATTAATTCCAAGATCTTTATACCAAGCAAGACGTGTATCAATCCAGTATTGGTGCCAATCTTCATCTGTTCCTGGAACGACAAAGAACTCCATCTCCATCTGCTCAAATTCACGAGTACGGAAGATAAAGTTTCCTGGCGTAATTTCGTTACGGAATGACTTACCAATCTGGCCAATACCAAATGGTGGCTTTTTGCGAGAAGTTGTCATCACCTGATCAAAGTTGATAAAGATTCCTTGTGCCGTCTCTGGGCGAAGATAGGCAAGACCTGATTCATCTTCAACAGGTCCAAGGAAAGTTTTTAACAAACCTGAGAACTGCTTTGGAGTTGTGAACTGACCCTTGTTTCCGCAGGCAGGGCAGTTCATCTCACTTAAGGATTCAAGTTTCTTCTTATGCTTTGCTTCGTAAGCTTCTTCCAGATGATCTGCACGATATCGCTTATGACATGCGGTGCACTCAGTAAGCGGATCGCTAAATGTTGCAACGTGACCTGATGCTTCCCAGACTTCGCGCGCCAAGATCACACATGAATCAATACCGACAACATCTTCGCGTCCCATGACCATGGCTTTCCACCATTGGCGCTTGACGTTATTTTTGAGTTCGACTCCGAGTGGGCCGTAATCCCATGAGGCGCGTAATCCGCCATAAATTTCAGATGATGGATAAACAAATCCACGACGCTTTGCAAGTGAAACAATATTTTCTAAACGATCTACGGCCATTTTTGATCCCCATCCGGCTGGCTGTCGGCGAAGAGCAACGGGCGTTGCTCACATTGCTAAGTTTACCTTCTGCTTACTCGTATGCTCCCGCCTCATCGATTGCACGAGCGAGCACGGGAATCGCCTCAAGCTTTGCGCGCGTAGAACTTAGCGCTCTGCGATAAGAGCCGACATTTTCCCAACGGGTTGTCAGCACCCATAAGGTCGGTTCATCTAAATTCTGGCCAACTTCACCGCCTAGAAATCCGGCAGCCTCTGCCAAGACTGCGCGAACGCCCTCGAGTTCGAGGCGAAAATCTGCCCCTTGGCCCAACGGAATCTCAAATCTAGCAACGGCGATCATGGGGTAAGGCTAGCCGCTGGGATATGGGAATGAAAATCATTTTCATTTATGCTATCTTCTGGCTATGAATATAGCCATCGCGCTCGCAGCAGCCACAGCCATCGCCACCTTTGCAGGCGGAACCCTTGCAATTAAATCAAAGGATCGCCTCCACTTAGTTTTAGGACTTTCAGCGGGTCTCCTTCTTGGCTTAGTTGCCTTCGACCTTCTACCTGAAGTCTTTGAACTTGGAAGCAGTGAATTTCTTCATGCACCGGCAACATCGATTGCACTCGTTGCCGGATTTTTACTCCTTCACTTCTTTGAACAACTCTCAGGATCACACGAGCCAGCAGAATCTGACTACGGCCACGAACATAAACACTCAGCTAATCTCACCGGTGTTTTCGGAGCAGTTGCGATGGGTGGCCACGTCTTTCTAGATGGTTTGGCACTTGGCGTTGCATTTAAGGTCAGCTCAGAACTTGGAGTTGCAGTCTTTATCGCTCTACTCGTGCATGCTTTTAGCGATGGACTCAATACCGTCTCTTTTCTCATTAAGAGCGGTAAGTGGGGCAAGAAAGGTATTTGGTTATTAGGCGTTGATGCTGTTGCACGTATTAGCGGTGCGGCACTCGGTGCAAGCCTTGTAATCAGTGATGATCTGATTGCGATTTATCTCGCAGGTTTCGCCGGTATAGTCATATACCTTGCAACAGCGCACATTCTTCCAGAGGCACATTCACAACACTCTTCTCGCTGGACTATGGTTTCAACAATTGCAGGTGTAGCTATCATGTGGGCTTTGGTTAGCTACCTTCACTCTGGAGAAGTTCATAACCACGGCGCAGATTCAACGGTTCACGAAGAGACTATTCACTCAGATGAACATGATCACGAGTAATCAGATACATGTCCCGTTCTAATCCTCGCGTACTGAGCACCCTTGAGCGCGCTGGCGGATTTGCTAGTGCGCAAGAGATTTATCGCCTCATGCAACGCGAGGGTGAGAGCATCGGGCTCACGACTGTCTATCGCTCACTCCAGTCTCTAGTGAGCGACAAGATTGTCGATGTACTGCGACGTGATGATGGTGAAGCTATCTATCGCCTCTGTGGAGATGCCCACCATCATCACCTCGTCTGTAAAAGTTGTGGCGAAACGGTTGAAATTGAAGGAGGCGCAATCGAAAAGTGGGCCCGTGTCATGGCAGAAGAACATGGCTTTCGCGATGTAGGCCATACCGCAGAAATCTTTGGCATCTGCGGCAAATGCTAATTTTTTAAGCTTTTCCGAACCTGCGATCGCGATCTGAATACTCTTCGATCGCTCTCCATAAGGTTTTACGCGTCACATCTGGCCACAACACATCCATAAAGACAAACTCTGCATAGACAGATTGCCATGGTAAAAAGTTACTGGTGCGCTGTTCTCCAGATGAACGCAAGAAGAGATCGACATCGCTCATCTTTGGATCATAGAGATAAGAGGCGAGCGTTTTTTCTGTAATCGAATCCGCCTTAACTTTTCCCCGCTTCACATCGCGCGCCAGTTCGGTGGCGGCATCAACAATCTCAGATCGTCCACCGTAGTTAACGCACATGTTTAAGGTGAGAACTTTATTCTTCTTGGTCTGCTCTTGTGCTTCTTCTAACTCTTTAATGACCGAGGACCATAAACGCTTAGGTCGTCCGATCCATTGAATCTTTACACCCATCTCATCCATCTGATCACGGCGTCGACGTAAGACATCGCGATTAAAGTTCATCAAGAAACGGACTTCCTCTGGTGAACGTTTCCAATTCTCAGTTGAGAATGCATACGCGCTCAACTCTTTTACTCCGAATTCGATGGCACCTTGCACCACATCGAAGAGCGCTGCTTCACCTGCTTCATGGCCGGCGGTACGAGGCAATCCACGATCTTTTGCCCAACGTCCGTTGCCATCCATCACCACTGCAACGTGGTGTGGAATTTCAATCGCACTCTTCTTACTCATGCACGCTCCACCATAGGCAGACTTCGGAGTCCGCGTTCAAGGTGCCATTGTAGATATGCGGCAACTAGACCACTAGCCTCTCGGCGAAAACGGAGGTCGCTCGTGTTGGCGCGATCCCAATTTCCGCTAATGAGATCACCCATAAGTTCAAGAGTTTCAGGTGCCGGGGTTGCAGATGCTGATGGGCGGCAATCCATGCAGACAGAGCCGCCGCCTACTAATGAAAAGTAGCGATGAGGGCCAGGTTTTTCACAGCGCGAACATTGAGTCATTGATGGGGCGTATCCGCCGATGGCAAGTGAGCGCAGTAAGAATGCATCGAGTATGAGCGATGAGTCATAGCGATTTTCTGCCAGAGCCTTCATGCCACCAACTACTAATTGAAACTCCTGCAGCGCTGGCTCATATTCTTGCGCAGTGAAGCGTTCGGCTGTTTCCAGAATGGCAGAAGCGATTGTCCACCGTTGGTAATCGTGCGAAATAATTTCGCCATAATTCATCACTGCTTCAACTTGAGTAATGGTGTCAATGGTTTTGCCCGTGTACATCTGAATATCGACATGGCTTCCTGGTTCAAGGCGCGCGCCAAATTTCGACATTGTTCGTCGCACACCTTTTGCAACACCGCGAATTCGACCATGCTCGCGGGTTAGCATTGTGATGATGCGATCTGCTTCGCCAAGTTTCTGGGTACGCAGGACTATCGCTTCATCACGGTAGAGGCTCACGGGGTTACGGTAGTCAGCGAATGGCGCGATTTATTGCAGACACAACGGCCTTAAGTGAAGCTGTTGTTGTATTTGGGTCAACGCCAACGCCCCAGTAGACATCTCCGCCGATTGCACACTCAAGATACGCAGCCGCTGAAGCATCGCCACCTGCAGAGAGAGCATGTTCATGGAAATCAAGGACTC
Source organism: Candidatus Planktophila sp. (assembly GCA_044372915.1). Lineage (GTDB taxonomy): Bacteria > Actinomycetota > Actinomycetes > Nanopelagicales > Nanopelagicaceae > Planktophila. Next base: position 1,653 of record JBILRA010000001.1, on the reverse strand, counting down.
GTACATCAACTCCGTAGTTCTGCAGGATGTTACAGAAAGCCGCGATTGGACCATTTCCATGGCCCTTCAATTCAACTTCTGCACCGCGATCGGTGATCATCACCGTTAACTGCACATCCTCATTCATGACAGAAGTTTGTGACAGCCCCTTCAGGCGGAAGCGACCCCACGGTGCACCTTCGGTTGGTAGGTATTCATCTTCAAATACCGCCCAAAGTTGTTCTGCAGAAATCTCTCCACCTTGAGTATCGGTCTTCTCTTGCACGATCTTTGAAAATTCAATCTGTAAGCGACGTGGAAGATCAAGATGATGTTCTGTCTTCATCAGGTAAGCAACGCCGCCCTTGCCTGATTGAGAATTAACGCGGATAACCGCTTCATATGAACGGCCAATATCTTTCGGATCAATCGGAAGATAAGGAACAGCCCATGTGTGTTGGTCAACGCTGACTCCTGCAGCTTTGGCATCTGCTGCCAAATGATCAAAGCCTTTTTTAATTGCATCTTGGTGCGAGCCTGAGAAGGCGGTGAAAACCAAGTCACCCCCGTATGGATGGCGCTCTGCCACTTTCAATTGATTTGCATACTCAACTGTTCGGCGAACCTCATCGATATTGGAAAAATCTATATGCGGATCAATACCGTGGCTCACTAAGTTCATACCCAAAGTAACAAGGCAGACATTGCCTGTGCGCTCACCATTTCCAAAGAGGGTTCCTTCAATGCGATCAGCGCCTGCTAAGTAACCAAGCTCTGCTGCTGCAACACCGGTGCCGCGATCATTGTGTGGGTGCAGTGAGACGATAACGCTTTCACGATTATCAAGGTTTCTACACATCCACTCGATGGAGTCGGCATAGATATTTGGTGTCGCCATCTCAACTGTTGCAGGTAAATTCATAATCGTCTTCCACGTTGGTGTGGGTTTCCAGATCGCATTGACTGCGTTACAGACTTCTACGGCAAATTCGAGCTCGGTTCCTGTGTAGGACTCTGGCGAATACTCAAAGGAAATCTTTGTCTCAGGAACCGTTGCCATGAGATCAAGACAGATCTGCGCGCCATCTGTTGCAATCTTTTTGATTCCCTCTTTATCTAACCCAAAGACAACTCGCCGCTGCAAAGTTGATGTTGAGTTATAGAGGTGAACGATCGCTTGCTTAGATCCCTTGATCGCCTCGTAGGTGCGACGAATCAACGGTTCGCGCGCTTGGGTGAGAACCTGGATGATCACATCATCTGGAATGAGGTCTTCATCAATTATTTTGCGAACAAAGTCGAAATCTGTCTGGCTCGCACTAGGGAATCCAACTTCAATCTCTTTGTACCCCATCGCTACAAGAAGTTTGAACATCGCTAATTTGCGCGGTGTATCCATTGGGTCAATCAGTGCTTGGTTTCCATCGCGCAGATCAACTGAGCACCACTGTGGCGCCACTGTTATCTTCTTATTTGGCCAGGTGCGATCGTTAAGATCAACTGGGATAAATGAGCTGTAACGGTGCACAGGCATCGTCGAAGGTTTTTGTACTGGAAAATTCATTTCTTACTCCTTGGGGTTGGGGGCCGTTGTGGTTTACCGGCAACACCAAACCCCGCGGCGAGGAGACCGGTTAATTGGCCTCGCAGCGGCTGCGAAGGAGGAGTCCACGT